>JBBCJW010000083.1:0-20714 GCA_037190765.1 Alphaproteobacteria bacterium | reverse complement strand
GTTGAGAAAAGAAAAACGGCCCGGAAAGCTCCGGGCCGTTTTCGCATCGACGCTCGCGCGTGAGATCAGCGCGAGTAGAACTCGACCACCAGCGAGGGCTCCATCTGCACCGGATAGGGCACGTCGGCCAGCTTGGGCGCGCGCACGAAGCTGCCCTTCAGGCTCTTGTGGTCGACGTTGATGTATTCGGGCACGTCGCGTTCGGCGCTCTGCACGGCTTCCAGCACCACAGCCATTTCCTTGGCCTTGGCGGTCAGCTCGATCTCCTGCCCGTCCTTGACCTGGAACGAGGCGATGTTGACGCGCCGGCCGTTGACCTTGACGTGGCCGTGGTTGACGAGCTGGCGGGCGGCGAACGGGGTGGCCACGAACTTCATGCGGTAGACCACCGCATCGAGGCGCCGCTCCAGGATCTCGATCAGGTTCTCGCCGGTGTCGCCGCGGCGACGCATGGCTTCGGTGTAGTAGCGGCGCATCTGGCGCTCGCTGATGTTGCCGTAATAGCCCTTCAGGCGCTGCTTGGCATTGAGCTGCAAACCGAAATCGGACGGCTTCTTGCGCTTCTGGCCGTGCTGGCCGGGCGGATATTCGCGGCGGTTGTAGGGGCTCTTGGGACGGCCCCACATGTTGGCGCCGAGACGGCGATTGATCTTGTACTTCGAATTCTCGCGTTTGCTCACGCGGTTCTCCTTCGCTTCTTCAATTGTCCGGATAGGCCTTGGTCCGATCGGCGATCGGGGCGGGAGCACCGCACCTGGCGGGTCCACATTCTCCGGAATGGCGGCGGAGTATAGTCAGCGAGGCTGGCCTGTCAAACCGCTATTCGGAGGCGGTTCCGGGCTCGGCGGCGGCCCCGGCACGACCCTGCCGCCTGGTCGCCAAGCCACTGATAATGCCGTGAAAAGTGCGGACTTCCTGGTCGGTTAGCCCGCCCCGCTGCAGCATGGTGCGGATGTTGCGGATCATCACCGGCCGCATGGCGAGGTTGCGCAGGAAGCCGCAGTCGATCAGCTCGCGCTCCAGATGCTCGAACAGCGCGGTCATCTGCTCCTTGGTCGCCGGCGCCATTTCGCCCTCCAGCGCCGGCACGGGCTGGCCGCCGAATTTCAGGTAGGACAGCTCGTAGCCCAGCACCAGCACCGCCTGCGCCAGGTTGAGCGAGGAATGCTCCGGGTTCAGCGCCACGGTGATGACCGTGTCGGCCATGGTCAGGTCGTCGTTGGTCAGCCCGCTGCGCTCGGGCCCGAACATGACGCCGCAGCTCTGCCCCTGCCGCCCGCGGGCGTCGAGTTCGGCGGCCGCCTGGCGGGCATCGACCACGCGATGGGGCATGTCGCGGTGGCGCGCGGTCATGGCGTAGACGCGCTGCAGGTCGGCCACCGCCTGCGGCAGATGGGCGTAGACCCGGGCGCCGTCGAGAATGGCGCCGGCGCCCGAGGCGGCGGCCAGCGCCTTCTCGGACGGGAATTTGTCGCGCGGGGCGACCAGGCGCAGATCGCTCAGGCCGCAATTCATCATGGCGCGGGCGGTGGTGCCGATGTTCTCGGCAAGCTGCGGGCGCACCAGAATCACGGCTGGCGCGCTGGACCCCTGATCCATGGCGATCAGCGCGGCAGGGCGCGCAGCACCGCCGGCTTGCGCTGCGCCGACACGACGCCGTCGCGGAACAGCTTGTAGGTGATGCTGTCGTAGAGCGCGTTGAAGGAGGCGTCTATGACGTTGCTGGAGACGCCGATGCAGGACCAGCGCAGGCCGGCCTCGTCGAGGCATTCGATCATGACGCGGGTTATCGCCGCCGTGCCGCCGCGCGGATTGAGGATGCGCACCTTGTAGTCGACCAGCGCCATGCCGGCGAGGCTGGGATAATGCGGCACCAGCGCCTGGCGCAGGGCGCTGTCCAGCGCGTTGACCGGGCCGTTGCCCTCGCCCACCGTCATCATGCGCTCCTCGCCCACCCCCAGCTTCACCGTCGCCTCGGACTGGGTGATGAGATCGCCGCGGGCGTTGTAGCGGCGCTCGGTGATGACGCGGAAGGAATGCAGCTCGAAGAAATCGGTGACGGTGTGCAGCATGCGCCGCGCCAGCAGTTCGAAGCTGGCCGAGGCGCCGTCATAGGCGTAGCCCTCCGATTCGCGCTGCTTGACCACGTCGAGCAGCTTGGGCACTTCCGGCGCATTGGGGTCGATCTCCAGCCCGATCTCGCGGAAGCGGGCCAGGATGTTGGACTTGCCGGCCTGGTCGGAGACCACGACGTGGCGCACGTTGCCGACCACGCCCGGCTCGATGTGCTCGTAGGTGCGCGGGTCCTTCTCGACGGCGGAGACGTGCAGGCCGCCCTTGTGGGCGAAGGCGCGCTCGCCGACATAGGCCGCCGAGCGATTCGACGCCAGATGCAGGCGGTCGTCGAGCAGGCGCGACAGGTGCGTCAGATGCACCAGGTCCTCGCGTTTGATGCCGGTGTCGAAGCCCATCTTCAGCATCAAATTGGGGATCAGCGCGATCATGTTGGCGTTGCCGCAGCGCTCGCCCAGCCCGTTGATGGTGCCCTGCACCTGGCGGGCGCCGGCCCGCACGGCGGCCAGCGAATTGGCCACCGCGTTCTCGGTGTCGTTGTGGCAGTGGATGCCCAGATGGCTGCCGGGGACGTGCTTGACCACCTCCGCAACGATGGCCTCGATCTCGTGCGGCAGGGTGCCGCCATTGGTGTCGCACAGCACCACCCAGCGGGCACCGGCCTCGTAGGCGGCCTTGGCGCAGCGCAGCGCGTAGGCGGGGTTGGCCTTGTAGCCGTCGAAGAAATGCTCGCAGTCGAACATCGCCTCCGCCATGCGCTTGCTGGCCAGCGCGATGGAGTCGGAGATCATCGCCACGTTCTCGTCGCGGTCGATCTCCAGCGCCACGTCGACATGGAAGTCCCAGGTCTTGCCGACCATGCAGACATGGCGGGCGGCGGTATTGAGGATGGCGTTCAGGCCGGGGTCGTTGTCGGCGCTGCGGCCGGGCCGGCGGGTCATGCCGAAGGCGGTGAACTTGGCCTGCGCCAGCCGCGGCGGCGACTGGAAGAACTGGTCGTCGGTCGGATTGGCGCCGGGCCAGCCGCCTTCGACGTAGTCGATGCCGATGCGGTCCAGCGCCTCCGCGATCGCCGCCTTGTCGGCAACGGAGAAATCGACGCCCTGGGTCTGGGCGCCGTCGCGCAAGGTGGTGTCGAACAGATAGACGCGGTCGCTCATCGGCAGAGTCCTGAGGTTGGCCGCCCTTTCTGCACCCGCGAACCCCTTGCGTCAACGCGCGCGGCCAAACCCTTGCCGGGATTGAGGATTGCGCCGCGCCGGGGCATGGGAAAGCGGTGGTCCTTGGACAGTTCGCTGCAGCCATCCCGGGACCGCCCGGGAAGCCAGATATTTCATCGCGTTAGGAACGATGGCTTCCAACCAGACTGAATGAACCGGCATTGCAATATCAGCAATTCCAGATGGTTAGAGAGAATTGCTGCCAATCCGGACGAATTGAAGATCCGACTTTAACGGCGGAGAAAAACACCAGCCTGTTCAGAAGATTGCCGACGATGGCTGGCAATCGAATCGAGGACCATGGTCGACCGGTCCAACAAAAAAGCGCCGGGGCTGCCGGCGCTTTTTCAGGGGTGGATCAGCCGCGTTTCCAGCTCGTGCCGTTGGGCCCGTCCTCCAGGATCACGCCCTTTTCGGCCAGATCGTTGCGGATGCGGTCGGCCTCGGCAAAGTTCTTGGCCTTGCGCGCCGCCAGCCGGGCGGCGATGGCGGCTTCGATGGCGGCCTCGTCCAGTCCCTCGCCGCCGGCTTGCGGCGGCTGCCACTTGAACCACGCCTCCGGCTGCTGCTGCAGGATGCCGAGAATGGCGGCCCCGCTCAGCAGCTCGTCGCGCGCCCTGGCCTTTTCCTCCGCGCTCGTGGCGGCGTTGAGGCGGTTGGCGGCGTCGTGCAGGGCGGAGAGCGCCTGCGGCGTGTTCAGATCGTTGCACAGCGCCTCGACCACCGCCGCGTTCTGGCCCGACGGCGACGCGCCCGGTCCGGCCAGGCGCAGCGCCTGGTAGAGCCGGTCGAGCGTGACCTTGGCCCGCTTCAGCCCGTCCTCGGTGAAGTCGAGGGGCTGGCGGTAGTGGGCCGACAGCAGCAAATAGCGGATCGCCTCGCCGGGATATTCCTGCAGCAGCTCGTTGACGGTGAAGAAATTGCCCAGCGACTTGGACATTTTCTCGCCATTGGCCAGCAGGTAGCCATTGTGCATCCAGTAGCGCGCCATGATCCTGGTGCCGTGGGCGCAGCGCGACTGGGCGATCTCGTTCTCGTGGTGCGGGAAGATCAGATCCTGGCCGCCGCCATGGATGTCGAAGGTCTCGCCCAGCAATGCCGCACTCATGGCCGAGCATTCGATGTGCCAGCCCGGCCGGCCGCGGCCCCAGGGACTGCCCCAGCCCGGCTGGTCGTCGGTCGAGGGCTTCCACAGCACGAAGTCGGCGGCATCCTTCTTGTACGGCGCCACCTCGACCCGGGCGCCGGCCACCAGCTCGTCGCGGCTGTGGCCGGAGAGCCGGCCGTAATCTTCCATGCTGGGCACGTTGAACAGCACGTGCCCGTCCTGCTCGTAGGCGTGGCCCTTGGCGATCAGCGACACGATCAGGGCCTGCATCTGGGCGATATAGGCCGTCGCACGAGGTTCATGGGTCGGCGGCAGCGCGTTCAGATGGGCGATGTCGGCGTGGAACTGCGCCGTCGTGCGCTGCGTCAGCGCCTCGATGGTTTCGCCGTTCTCGCGCGCGCGGTCCATGATCTTGTCTTCGACGTCGGTGATGTTGCGCACGTAGCTGACCTGCGGATAAAGCCGCCGCAGCAGGCGGAACAGCACGTCGAACACCACGATGGGCCTTGCATTGCCGATATGGATGTAGTCGTAGACGGTCGGCCCGCAGACGTAGAAGCGCACATGGCTGGGGTCGATCGGCTCGAACCTCTCCTCCTGGCGCGTCAACGTGTTGTGCAGGCGCAAAGTCACCGTCGTCTCCTTCATCAAGCTGGTTAATTGCAGGGAAATTTCAGGCGCAGCGGCCGGAAAGCCGCGCCTGGGCCCGCGCGCGGCCGATGAGCGGTAGCAAATTCTGCATCTCCGGTCCATGTTCGCGGCCGGTCAGCGCCAGGCGCAGCGGCTGGAACAGCGCTTTGCCCTTGCGGCCGGTGGCGGCGGAGACGGCCGAGGTCCACGCCTTCCAGCTGGTGCCGGTCAGCGGCTCGGCCGGCAGCAGGGCGGCGGCCCTGGCGGCGAATTCCCGATCCTCGATCAGCGGCTCCAGCGGCCCGCGCGCCACTTTCCACCAGTCGGCGGCCTCGGCCAGGGTCGAGAGATTGCCGCGCACCGCCAGCCAGAAGGTCTCGTCCGCTTCGGGCGCCAGGACGCGCAGGCGGTCGGCGACGGCGGCGAAGTCGAGATGGTGCAGGGTGCGGGCGTTCAGCGCCTTGAGATCGTCGAGCGAGAAGCGCGGTGCCCCGCGCGCCACCTTGTCGAAATCGAAGCCGTCGATGAGCGGCGCCAGTTCGATCACCGGCTCGATGGCGTCGGAAGTGCCGATGCGCGCCAGCAGGGCGGCCAGGGCCAGCGCCTCGATGCCCTGGGCGCGCAGATCGGCGATCGACAGGCTGCCCAGCCGCTTGGAGAGGCCCGCGCCCGAGGCATCGACCAGCAGCGGCAGATGCGCGAATTGCGGCGCGCGCGATGCCAGTGCCTCGAAGATCTGGATCTGGGTGCCGGTGTTGGTGACGTGGTCCTCGCCGCGGACGACATGGGTGATGCGCAGGTCGATGTCGTCGATCACCGAGGTCAGGGTGTAGAGGAAGGTGCCGTCGGCGCGGATCAGCACCGGATCGCTCTGGCTGGCGCCGTCGACGCTCTGCGCACCGCGCACCAGATCGACGAACTCGACCGCCCGCTCCTCCAGCCGGAAACGCCAGTGCGGCCGGCGGCCTTCGGCTTCGAGCCGGGCGCGGTCGGCGGCGCTCAGGCGCAAGGCGGCGCGGTCGTAGACCGGCGGGCGGCCCTGCGCCAGGCGCGCCTTGCGCTTTAGGTCGAGTTCCTCCGCCGTCTCGTAGCAGGCATAGAGCCGGCCGGCGCGCTTCAGCGCGTCGGCGACGGCGCGATAGCGGTCGAGGCGGTCGGACTGGCGGGCGAACTCGTCCCAGTCCAGCCCCAGCCAGCGCAAATCCTCCTCGATGCCGCGCGCGAATTCATCGGTCGAGCGGCCGAGATCGGTGTCGTCCAGCCGCAGCAGGAAGACGCCGCGCTGGCGGCGGGCGAACAGAAAGTTGGCCAGCGCCACCCGCATGTTGCCGACATGCAGCCGGCCCGTCGGGCTGGGCGCGAAGCGCACGCGCACGGCCGGCATGGTTCAGCCGCGGAAGGCGTTGGTGATGGGATAGCGCCGGTCGCGCGACAGCGCCCGCGAGGTGATCTTGACCCCCGGCGGCGCCTGGCGGCGCTTGTACTCGGCGTTCTCCAGCATGCGCCAGACGCGCTGCACCGTGGCGCGGTCCTCGCCCTCGGCCACCAGCTCCTCCACCGCCAGGTCGCGCTCGATCAGCCCGTGCAGGATGCGGTCGAGCTGGTCGTAGGGCGGCAGCGAATCCTGGTCGGTCTGGTTGGGCCGCAACTCCGCCGTCGGCGCCTTGGTCAGGATGCGCTCGGGGATGACCACCGTCTTCGGCCCCAGCGCGCCTTCCGGCAGGTTGCGATTGCGCCAGCGCGAGACCTCGTAGACGGCGGTCTTGTAGACGTCCTTCAGCACCGAGTAGCCGCCGCACATGTCGCCGTAGAGCGTCGAGTAGCCGACCGACATTTCCGACTTGTTGCCGGTCGACACCACCATGGCGCCGAACTTGTTGGAGATCGCCATCAGGGTGATGCCCCGCGCGCGGGCCTGGACGTTCTCCTCCGCCACGCCGCGCTCGGCGCCGTGGAAGATCGGCTGCAGCATCGCGTCGAAGGCCTCCATCGCCGGGCCGATCGACACCGTGTCGAGGCGGATGCCCAGCGCGCGGGCGCAGGCTTCGGCATCCTCCAGGCTGTCGCGGCTGGTATAGGGTGAGGGCATCATCACCGTGTGCACGCGCTCGGGCCCCAGCGCGTCGGCGGCGACGGCGGCGGTGATGGCCGAATCGATGCCGCCGGACAGGCCGATCACCACGCCGGGGAAGCGGTTCTTGTTCACGTAGTCGCGCAGGCCCAGCATCATCGCCTGGTAGATCGCTTCGCAGCGCTGCAGCGGCGGCTCGATCGTGCCGGGCTGGCACAGCCAGCCGTCATTGCCGCGCTGCCAGCGCGTCAGCGTCACCTGCTCCTGGAACGGCTTCATCACCAGCTTGACCTCGCCGTCGGCGCCGACCACGAAGGAGCCGCCGTCGAACAGCAGCTCGTCCTGGCCGCCGACCTGGTTGAGATAGACGAAGGGCAGGCCGCTCTCCTTGATGCGCGCGCGCACCAGGTCGAGCCGCACGCCGTCCTTGTCGACCTCGAAGGGCGAGCCGTTGGGCACCAGCATGATCTCCGCCCCGGTCTCGCTCAGGCACTCGACCACGTCTGGCGTCCAGATGTCCTCGCAGATCGGCACGCCCAGCCTGACGCCGCGGAAGGGGATCGGGCCGGGCATCGGCCCCGGCCTGAAGACGCGCTTCTCGTCGAACACGCCGTAATTGGGCAGGTCGACCTTGAAGCGCTTGCCGGCAATGCGTCCCTGCTCGATCAGCAGCACCGCGTTGTGGAGCCTGCCCTCCTCGACCCAGGGCGTGGGCAGCAGCAGCGCCGGCCCGCCATCCTGCGTGTCGGTCACGAGCTGCTCGACCGCCTGCTGTATGGCGCGCTGGAAGGCGGGCTTCAGCACCAGGTCTTCCGGTGGATAGCCGGACATCACCAATTCGGACAGCAGCACCAGGTCGGCGCCCAGCGCGGCGGCGTCGGCGCGCGCCGTGCGCACCCGGGCCAGATTGCCGGCGACGTCGCCGACGACGGGGTTGATCTGGGCCAAGGCAAGGGCAAGCGTGTCGGTCATTGGCGGCCGCAAAACGGAGAAAAACCAGCGCCTTAAGCGTTACGGCAAAGGCTGGCGCCAAGCTAGAGCGGATCATGATTTGATGGAAGCGTTTCCGCTTCCATCAAATCATGTGAATCCGCTCTATTTTTAATGTGTAGAGCAAATTCACTGGGTTTGACGGAATCGCTAGCGATTCCGTCAAACCCTGATTTGCTCTACGGTCGCCCCCCGCCCCTGTCAATCGCAGGTGCAGCAAGGCTTACCTGCCATAGACGGCGTGGCGCACCCGGGCGGCGCAGGCGCTGTCGCGGCGGAAGGCGATCGGGAAGCCGCGGTCGTGGAAGGCCGGCTCGACCACATAGTCGCGGGCCAAAGCGGGATGGGCCTCCATCGCCCGGGTCCAGCTCGCATACCAGTCCGCCGGCATCGCCAGCACGTCGGGCTTCAGTTCAACCAGCATGCGCGCGGCGGAGAAGCCGTCGCGGGCGATGGCGCGGTCGTGCAGGCCGGAATAATCGACGATGCGGGTGCGGGCGGCATAGGCGGAGAGCAGCCCGTCCTCGGTGGCAGCGATGGAACAGTCTTCGCCCAGCGCCTCGACCATCTGCACCATGCGGCCGTGGAAGAAGGAGAAGTTCTGCGCCACGTGCCGCAGCGCGCCCTCCCTGGTGTTGATGGCCTTCGTGTCGAGGGCGGGATCGGCGGCGACGGCCGGCAGGTGCGAGGTGACGACGCGCACACCCGTCGGCACCGCCTTGTGCGCCACCAGCAGCGCCAGCCCGGCCAGCAGGGCGATGCCGCCCAGACGGATGCTACTCGGGCCGATGCTGCGTGGCGCCGCCGGCAGGCCGGCGCGGCGCAGCACCATCTCCGTCGCATGCAGCGCCAGCAGGGTCAGCACCGGCAGCATGGGCGCGAAGAAGCGGCCGAAATAGCCCATGATCGGCAGCACCAACAGGCAGTGGTAGAGCACGAAGGCCAACATCCCCAGCGCCGCCCCGCGCAGCACCGGCGACAGGCTGGGGAACAGCAGCAGGCTCAAGGCGGCCAGCACCGTCTCCGGCGCGTGCAGTTCCAGGGTGAAGCGCAGATGGTCGAGCGGCGAGCCGAACAGGATGTCGTGCTGCTCCGGCGGCAGGGCGGTGACCGGCAGGCTCTTGGCGAAGAAGGCCAGCGGCAGGGGATCGCCGTAGTAGAGCCAGCACAGGACGATCACCAGCCCGATCAGGGTGATGGCCAGCGACAGCACGCGCCACGCCGCCAAGCGCAGCGCGCGCGTGCCGCCGAACAGCGCCAGCCCGGCCGGCGCGGCCAGCGCCAGCAGCACCGCATCGGGCCGCGTGGCGTAGAGCACGGCGACCAGGGCCGCGTTCAGCGCCACGGCGCCGGCGCCGACATGGCCGTTCTGCACCCGGTAGCTGGCCAGCAGGCTGAGCGCCACCAGCGCCATGGCCCAGGTGGTCTCCATGCCGGTGCCCAGCATCAGCCAGAGCTGGCCGTCGAACGCCACCAGCACCGCCACCAGCGCGCCGGTCAGCAGCCGCAGCAGGGGATCGAGCTGCGGCCGCGCCGTCAGCCACGCCGCCGGCAGGGCGACGGCATAGGCCAGCGCGCCCAAAGCGGCGGCCAGCGCCGGGGTCAGCACCACGTTGCGCCCGTCCAGCGCGTGCAGGACGGTGGCGAGGAGTTGGTAGGCCTGCGAGGTGTTGCCGTGCACCGGCCCCTCGCCCCGGTTCCAGGCGAAAACCCCGGTGTCGAGGAAATTGCCGGCATAGCGGACGAAGAAGAAGGCGTCGTCCATGATCGAGGGGCCGAAATAGCCGTAATGCGCCAGCCGCAGGCCGACGAAAAAGACAAGAAAGGCTACGGCGAGGGCGAGGAAGGCGAAGGCCAGGAGGCGAAAGGCTGTCGGGGACGCCGCCGCGGCCATGATCCCGTTACGGCTTGCGGTGCAGGAATTCGCGGCCGACCTTGACGCGCTGCACGCCGTCGTACTCGACGATGTCGGCGGTGGCGTAGGTCTCGTTCCAGTAGGTCGGCAGGTAGGAGCCGGTGCCGATGACGTCGATCGGCGCGGCGGCCTGGGCCATGACGCGGCACTTGGCGGGACCGAAGCCGGACGAGGCCACGATCTTCACCTTGGGGCAGCCGGCGCGGTCCAGCGCCTCGCGCAGGTGGAAGATGGCGGCGGCGGAAACGCCGGTGCCGACCAGGTAGCGCAGCTCCTCCTCCGAACGATAGCCGCGGATGGCGCGCGGCGCGTTGCGCTCCAGCACCGCGTAGGAGGCCGGCGGGTCCAGCCCCTCGACGAAGCGGCCGCCGGGCGTGTCGATGCGGACCGAGAGCCTTCCCGCCTCGCACAGTTCGGGGAAGCGGCGGCAGACTTCCAGCGAGTCGCTGACCTCGCGCGCGAAATAGTCGACCAGCACCGTCACCGGCTCGTCGGGGAAGGTCTCGTGGAACATCTCGGCGGCGCGCACGGTCGAGCCGGCATAGCCGATCAGCGCGTGCGGCATCGTGCCCAGCCCCTTCTGCTGGCCGAAGAAGCCGGCGGCGGCGTCGATCGAGGTGCCGACGAAGCCGATCGCCTCGGCCTTGCGCCGGGCGCGGGCCGAGCCGACCGAGGCGGCGTAGCCCATCAGCGCCGACATCTCGGTGCCGGCGCAATGGCGCGCATCCATCGCCAGGAAGGCGACGGCCGGCAGTTCGGAGCACATCTGGAAAGCGTTGTAGGCGGCGACGCAGGCCGGACCCAGTTTCTGCAGCAGCACCGTCTCCAGGTCGACCAGGTGGAAGAACGGGCCGGTGACGTAGAGGATCGGCTCGCCGGCGCCGACCCATTTGCCTTCGGGATAGCGCAGGTCGATGTCGAGCTGCACGCCGCGGGCGCGCGCCATGCCGGTCAGCCAGTCGATCGCCAGGCGCGGCGCGGAGACCACCGGGCGGCGCATGAACACGGCATAGGTGACCTTGGCGTCGCCGAAGCGGCCGATCACCTGCTTGGTGCGGTTGAAATAGGAATCGGTGAAGCGCGCGACGCTGTCGTTGTCCGGATGCATCGCGCGCCCCAGGGTTTCTGCTACATCCCACCGGCGGCGGCCGTGCGGCGCTCGGTGTCGAGCCGCTCGGCCTTCAGGTGCTCGGCGATCAGGAACGCCAGCTCAAGCGCCTGGCTGGCGTTGAGCCTGGGATCGCAATGCGTGTGGTAGCGGTCGGCCAGGCCTTCCTCGGTGATGGCCTGGGCGCCGCCGACGCATTCGGTGACTTCCTGGCCCGTCATCTCGAAATGCACGCCGCCGCCATGGGTGCCCTCGGCGCGATGCACGGCGAAGAAGTCGTGCACCTCGGACAGGATCTGGTCGAAGCGCCGGGTCTTGTAGCCGGTCGCCGACTTGATCGTGTTGCCGTGCATGGGATCGCAGGCCCACAGCACCACCCTGCCCTCGCGCTTGGCCGCCCGCAGCAGGCCCGGCAGCTTGCCGGCCACGTTGCCCGCCCCCATGCGGGTGATGACGGTGATGCGGCCGGGCTGGTTGTCCGGGTTCAGCGTGTCGAGCAGGCGCAGGAACTCGTCCACCGCCAGGCTGGGGCCGGCCTTGAAGCCCAGGGGATTGCGCACGCCGCGCAGGAACTCGACATGCGCGCCGTCGAGCTGGCGGGTGCGATCGCCGATCCACAGCATGTGGGCGGAGCAGTCGTACCAGTCGCCGGTGGTCGAATCGACGCGGGTCAGCGCCTGCTCGTAGGGCAGCAGCAGCGCCTCGTGGCTGGTGAAGAAGTCGGTCTCGGCGATCTGCGGCGTGGTCTCCGAGGTCAGGCCGCAGGCGGCCATGAAAGCCAGCGTCTCGTCGAGACGATGCGCCAGATCCTTGTAGCGCTCGCCGGCCGGCGAGTTGGCGACGAAGCCCAAGGTCCAGCGATGCACCTGGTGCAGGTCGGCGTAACCGCCCTGGGCGAAGGCGCGCAGCAGGTTCAAGGTCGCGGCCGCCTGGTTGTAGGCCTGCACCATGCGCTCCGGATCGGGCTGGCGCACCGCCGGCTCGAATTCGAAGCCGTTGATGATGTCGCCGCGATAGGCCGGCAGCTCGACGTCGCCGATCTTCTCGGTCGGGGCCGAACGCGGCTTGGCGAACTGGCCGGCCATGCGGCCCAGCTTCACCACCGGCAGACCGGCACCATAGGTCAGCACCACCGCCATCTGCAGCAGCACGCGGAACGTGTCGCGGATGTTGTTGGCGGAGAACTCGGCGAAGCTTTCGGCGCAGTCGCCGCCCTGCAGCAGGAAAGCCTTGCCTTCCGCCACCTTGGCCAGGCCGGCGGTCAGCCGCCGCGCCTCGCCGGCGAAGACCAGCGGCGGGTAGCGGCGCAGCCGCTCCTCGGTCGCCGACAGCGCGGCCTGATCAGGATAGGTGGGAAACTGCTGGATGGGCTTAAAGCGCCAGCTCTCCGGCGACCAGTTGCGCGCGCGCGTCGTCTGCGCCGCTGCAGCCGTTGCCTTAGCCGGTCCAAGCCCGAGTACCATTGTCCTATCCTCCTGAAAAACCCCCGTTCGGGGGCAATCGCTATACGACCTTTTGACGGCGAACGCCAGCGCCGGCCGGCGCGCGCCTGCATTGCTTCAAGCCGCTAGCGGCCGAACCTCGTCCAGCCCACCAAATATAGCAGATTAACTCTCTGGCCTGGCGCGATTTTGTCCTACTCGGCGGCCTTGGCCTGCAGCGGCGGACGCTTGGACCGCATGGTAACGAACTCCTCCGCCGCCGTCGGATGGATGCCGACCGTGGCGTCGAACTGGCGCTTGGTGGCGCCCGCCTTGATGGCAATCCCGATGCCCTGGATGATTTCGCCGGCATCGTCGCCCACCATATGGGCGCCGATCACCCGGTCGGTCTGCGGCTCGACCAGCAGCTTCATGAAGCTCTGGGTCTGGCGGCCGGAGAGCGTGTACTTCATCGGCCGGAAGCTGGAGACATAGACGTCGATCTCGCCATAGGTGCGGCGCGCCTCCTCCTCGGTCAGCCCGACGGTGCCGACCTGCGGCTGGCTGAACACGGCCGACGGCACGTTGGCATGGTCCGGCTTCATCGGCCGGTTGGCGTAGAGCGTGTTGGCCAGGTAATGGCCTTCCATCAGCGCCACCGGCGTCAGGTTGATGCGGTCGGTGACGTCGCCGATGGCGTAGATGCCGGGCACGGTGGTCTGCGACCACTCGTCGACGGCGACGGCGCCGGCCTTGTTCAGCGCGATGCCGAGCCGCTCCAGCCCCAGGTCGTGGGTGTTGGGCGCGCGGCCGGTGGCGAACATCACCAGGTCGGTCTCGATGGTCTCGCCGGCGGCCGTCCTGGCGCGATAGGAATCGCCGGTCTTCTCCACCGCGACGATCTCGCTGCTGGGGCGGAACACGATGCCCTTGCGCGTCATCTCCTTCTGCAGATGCTCACGCACGTCCTGGTCGAAGCCGCGCAGCACCAGGTCGCGGCGGATGACCTGCGTCACCTCCGCGCCCAGCCCGTGGAAGATGCCGGCGAACTCGACGGCGATGTAGCCGCCGCCATAGACCAGAATCCGTTTCGGCAGGCTCTTGAGATGAAAGGCCTCGTTGGAGGTGATGCCGTGCTCGGCGCCCTCGATGCCCGGCTTTACCGCCCGCCCGCCGGTGGCGATGACGATGCGCTCGGCGGTATGGCGCTGGCCCGCCACCTCGACGGTGTGCGCGTCGATCAGCCGGCCGCGGCCCTCGTGCAGGGTGACGCCGGCATCGGCCAGCAGACGCTTGTAGATGGCGTTGAGCCGGTCGATCTCGTTGTCCTTGTTGGCGATCAGAGTCGCCCAGTCGAATTTGCGCTCGCCGACCTGCCAGCCATAGCCGGCGGCATCCTCGAACTCCTCGGAGAAATGCGAGCCGTAGACCAGCAGCTTCTTGGGCACGCAGCCGCGGATGACGCAGGTGCCGCCGACGCGATCGTCCTCGCAGACGGCGACGCGCGCGCCCGCGGTGGCGGCGATGCGGCTGCAGCGCACGCCGCCCGAGCCCGCGCCGATGACATAGAGATCGTAATCGTAAGCCATGACTCTTCTTTCCGTTCAGCCGCTCCCCGGCGCGCACTATAGCGGCCATGGCCGGAGGCGCGAAGGCCGACATGTCCCCGGCGCATGAAGGGGCATGACGGGACATGCCGCGAAATTGCCCAGTTTGGAAACGGGGATGATGCGGAAGACGCAGGCGTAACAGATTTCCAGAAGCCGGCCGCCTCCCGATGCCGGCAGGAAACGAGTAGGAGTAGGCATGAACAGGAAGATTCTCGGCGTGGTGCTGGTGTCGGCTGTGGCGCTGGGTTCGGGCGCGGCCCTGGCGCGGGTCGGCGCCGGCATGGGCGGCCATGGCGATCGCGGCTTCTCGATGATCGATACCAACAGCGACGGCGTCATCAGCAAGGCCGAGTTCGCGGTGGCGCGGGACAAGATGTTCCAGCGGCTGGACGTGAACAGCGACGGCTACTTCACGCGCGAGGAGGCCACTGCCGGCGCCGAGGCGCTGCGCCAGAAGGCGGCCGAAGCGGGCAAGGAAATCTCGCCCGAGCGCGCGGCGAAGTTCAAGGAGCGCGCCGAGAAGCGCTTCGACAGCCTCGACACGGACAAGGACGGCCGCATCTCCAAGGCCGAGTTCGACGCCGCCGGCGACAAGCTGTTCGCCCGGCTGGACGTGAACAGCGACGGCCAGATCGCCAAGGGCGAGGGCCGCAAGGCGAAGTCGAAGAGCGGCGACGCCAAGCCGGCCAGGCAGTAACGGTCCAAGGCGAAAGGGCCGCCGGAGCGATCCGGCGGCCCTTTTCGTTTGTGGAATCCCGCAGCCATGCCGCCTGCAGGAGAGGTGCCCGTGGCCGTCGCGGAACGGATCGACAGGGACCGACATGAAAAGAGCCGCTGGCGATCGCCAGCGGCTCCTGTTGGACTGCGGAACGAACCAGCTTTAGCCGCGCTCGCCCCAGCGTTCGCCCTTCTCGCCATGCTCCCACTGGCCGCGACCGCGTTCGTTGCGGCCACGCTCGCCACGCTCGTTCCAGCGTTCGCCGCGCTCGCCCTTCTCCCAGCGTTCGCCTCTTTCCGAAGGCCCGCTCTTGTACCACTCGCCGCTGCGCGGATCCCAGGCGCGATGCCAGCCCTGGCTGGTGTTGCCCGGGCGGCGGCCGACATAGCGTTCGCCGCGTTCGCAGTTATCGTCGTAAATCCAGCGGCCGGTCTTGCTGCTCCGCTCCCAGCCGCAGGTGCCGTCGGCGGCCTGGGCCGGGCTGGCCAGGGTCACGCTGGGTCGGCCGGCCTCCATCGAAACGCCGGCGGCCTGCACCAGGGCGAAAGCGCCGATGCCGAGCCAGATCTTGCTCTTCGTTTTCATACCGTTAAACCCTCCGATACCGGGTCAGAAGCGGCCTCGCAGCCCGCCCTGTTTTCGCATTTACGACACACCGGTATTATCTATCCCCTATAGAACGCAAAAAATTCGCAAGAGGTTCCGGGTGATCATCTTCATCGGCGAACTGATGGACAGGGAAACCGTGGCCCGCCTGGTCGGGCTGATGGAACGGGCCAGTTTCGTCGACGGGCGGACGACGGCCGGCGAACTGGCCGCCCAGGTCAAGAACAACAACCAGGTGGACAGCAGCGATCCGCTGGTGCCGGAAATGAGGCAGATTGTGGCGGACTGCCTCGACGCCAGCCGGCTGTTCAGCAGCGCCGCCCGGCCGCAGCACGTGCGCCCGCCCCTGTTCTCGCGCTACGTGCCGGGCATGGCGTATGGCAACCACGTCGACGACGCCATCATGAACGGGCGGCGCATGGACCTCTCCTTCACGCTGTTCCTGTCCGACCCGGAGAGCTACGACGGCGGCGAGCTGGTGATCGACAGCACCGCGGGCGAGCAGGAGATCAAGCTGCCGGCCGGCAGCGCGGTGCTCTATCCCTCGACCAGCCTGCACCGCGTGGCGCCGGTGACGCGCGGCCAGCGGCTGGCGGCGGTCACCTGGGTGCGCAGCCTGATCCGCGACGCGGCGCAGCGGGAAATCCTGTTCGACCTCGACCGGGTGCAGGAAGCGCTGTTCGAGCGCGACGGCAAGACGCCGGAGACCGACCTGCTGGCCAAGACCCAGTCCAACCTGCTGCGGCTGTGGGCGGAGGACTGACCTCCATCCCCGGAGCAAACATCATAGAGCGGATTCACACGATCGGGTGGAAGCGCATGCGCTTCCACCCGATCGCGACCCGCTCTACTCGGCGCTGCGGTTGGTGAAGCGGGCATTGCCCAGGCCGGTGCCGATGGTGAACACGGCCCAGCGCTCGACGTCGGTCATCGACGGCACCTCGCTGAGGCCCTGCACCACCGCGTCGTTGTGCATCACCACGGCGGTCTCGTGCTCGCCGATGCGCGGGATCGCCTCGCACAGCAGGCGCGGCAGATTGAAGCGCTGGCTCTCCCAATTGCCCGGCAGGTTCTGCCCGCCGCGGTCGATCGAGCCGTCCTCCAGGATCAGGCCGGGGCAGCCGATGCCGATGAAGGGCGCCAGCGCCATCTTCTCCGCCGCCGCCTGGCCGATCAGTTCCTCCAGCATCTTCACCAGCTTCTTCACCGCCTCGTCGCGACCCGGCTCCTCGTCGGCGTGCCGCCACAGGATCGATTTCCAGATCTTGGCCCGGCCCAGGTCGCGGCCCTTGCGCAGGTTCAGCTTGACGACGCCGGCGCGGATGTTGGAGCCGCCGATATCGACCGCCAGCATGCCGTCATGGCCGGCCAGCACCCAGGACGGCGCCAGATGCGCCCCGCCCAGCAGCCCGGCCTGGTCGGGATGGTGCGAGATCGGCACCACCTGCAGGTCGATCTCCTCCTCCTTCAGCATCTGGCCGGCGCGATGGATCGCCAGCTCGCCCATGCGGCTTTCGCGGAAGCCGCCGCCGATCACCAGCCGCTGGGTGTCACGCCAGTCCTTCAGGCGCAGGAAGCGGCGGATCACCGCCGCCAGCTCGCCGGCGAAGCGCTCGATGGCGCCCTGCACCAGGGCGGCCGCCTCCAGGTCGTCGCCGACCAGGATGCGGTTCAGCTTGCTCTTGCCGATGTCGTCGGTCTCCGCCTCGCCCAGCGGGTCCTCGTCGAACGCGCGCAGCTTGTCGCGCAATTCGTCGACGATGGCGTAGAAGGCGGCGTTGCAGGCGCGGTCGCCGACGAACTCGTCGCCCTCGCGCAGCTCGACGTTGAAGGAATCGACCCTGACCGACGGCAGGGTCAGCGCCCCGTGACCGGCAATGGGATTGATCGTTTCGCGGGGCTTGGCCATGACCTCACGGCGGTTGGACTGCAGCGCGTGAGGGAACGGTCCGCGCCGGCCGCGGTTCCGGCGGCGGATCGAGGCTGATAGAATTGTGGCCGGGAAAGGAACGAGGATGGCGCCTGCCGCGCTGCAATACCTGACCGCCGCCGACGGCGCCTGGACCCTGGCGTCGCGCCGTCCCGGGCCGGCGCTGGGCGCTTATGTGCGGGCGCTGGAAGGCTACGAGGAGCGCCTGGCCACCTCGGTGCGCCGCCGCGCCCTGCCGCATGGCGGGGTGGTGCTGGTGATCAATTTCGGCGCAAGCTGGCGGGTGGCCGATCCGCGCGCTGAAGCCGATGCGGCGCGGTTCGCCAGCTTCACCGCCGGCATCGACGATTTCGCCAGCCTGATCGACTGCGCCGGCCGCGCCTTCTGCCTGCAGGTCGATTTCACGCCGATCGGCGCCCGCCGCTTTTTCGGCCTGCCGATGCACGAGATGGCGCGCCGCGTCGTGACCCTGGACCAGGTGCTGGGGCGCGAGGCCGAGCGGCTGGCCGACCGCCTGTTCCAGGCGCCGGACTGGGCGCAGCGCTTCGACATTGCGGAGGCCGCCATCGCCCGGCGCATCGCGGCGGCAGCACCAGCCGATGCCGGCATCCTGCACGCCTGGCAGCGCATCCAGCGGCGCGGCGGGGCGCTGGCGATCGGGGCGCTGGCGCGCGAGCTGGACTGCAGCCGCAAGCACCTGGTGGCCCGCTTCCGCGACCAGATCGGCCTGCCGCCCAAATCGGTCGCCGCCATCGCCCGCTTCAACCGCGCCCTGGCGCTGCTGGAAGGCCGCGCCCGGCCCGACCTGGCCGATATCGCCGTGCAGGCCGGGTATTTCGACCAGCCGCATTTCAACCGCGATTTCCTGGCGCTGGCCGGCATCACGCCCGGCGCCTTCCTGCGCGCCCGGCGGCAGGACGGCGATGGCATCGGCGGCTGACTCCGCTTCCAGGCCGGACCGGATCGGGCGGGCCGTGAACCAAAGCCGGTAACATTCGTCCAATCAGGGTAGGCGTGGCCCTGCCACAGTGGCGGCAGGTCCAACCGAGGAGAACCGCCATGAGCCAGAACCGTCCCAACATCTTCCCCGCCCTGAAATACCAGGACGCCAAGGGCGCGATCGAATTCCTGGAGAAGGCGTTCGGCTTCACCACCACCGCCTCTTATCCCGGCGACGGCGATGCCATCGCCCATGCCGAACTGAAGCTGGGCGCCGGCGGCATCATGCTGGGCTCGGACGCCAAGAACGCGCAGAACCCGTGGGACAAGGTGCGCATGGGCATCTACGTGCAGGTCGGCGACGTCGACGCGCATTACGCCCAGGCCGTGGCGGCGGACGCCAAGATCGTGCGGCCGCTGGCCGACACCGATTACGGCGCGCGCGAATATTCGGTCGAGGACAGCGAGGGCAATCTGTGGAGCTTCGGCACCTACCATCCCGACGACCACAAATAGGGCCGTCCCGACTGCCACAAGCGGGCTGCAACGAAAAAGGCCGCCGGGGATGCCGGCGGCCTTCTGCTGTGCCGCTGCCCGTCAGACGGGCGGAGGATACGCTACTTGGTGGCGGTCGACTTCGATTCGATCACCTCGCCGAACAGTTCCCAGGTCTTGCCGTTGAACTTGGCGAGCTGCACCGCCTCGATCGGATAGAAATCGTCGGCCGCGGTGTTGAGCTTGATGCCGGGCAGCAGCATGGGAAGCTGCACGTCGCTGAGGCTGGCGGCCTGCTTCATGACGTTCTCGCGCGTCAGGTTGTCGCCGGCCGCCCGCAGCACGATCTCCAGCGTCTGGGCCACGGAGTAGCCGTAGACGTAGTTCTGGTCGGCGATGTTGGCATCGGCGTTGTATTTCTTCATCCACTCGCGCCACTCGGTCACGCCCTTGTCGTCGGCCCATTGCGGGTCGGCCTGGTCCTTGCGGTACTCGGCCGTGATGATGCCCGTGGCGTTGTCGACGCCAGCCGGCACCAGCACGGTCTGGATGTTGCTGGAGACGTTGGTCAGGAAGTGCAGCGGCTTCCAGTCGATCTCGGCCATCTTGCGGATCGCCTGGGCGGCGGCGCGCGGCGTGGCGGTGTTGATGAACACGTTGGCGCCGGAGTTCTTGAGCTGGATGATCTGCGAGTCGATGGTGGGATCGGTGACCTCGAACGACACCTCGGCCACCAGCTTCGACTTGTGCTCGCTGCCCAGGCCGCGATGCACGCCCTCCAGGTAGTCCTTGCCGAAATCGTCGTTCTGGTAGAGGACGCCGATCTTGGCGTCGGGCACGTTCTCCAGAACGTACTTCACGTACAGTTCCGCCTCGGTGGCGTAGTCGGGCTGCCAGCCCATGGTCCACGGGAATTCCTTCGGCTTGCCCCACTTGGAGGCGCCGGTGGCGACGAAAAGCTGCGGCACCTTGCGGCCGTTGAGGTAGCGCTGGATCGCCGTGTTGGGCGGCGTGCCCAGCGGATTGAACATCAGCAGCACCCGCTCCTGCTCGACGAGCTGGCGCGTCACCTCGACCGTCTTGGGCGGGCTGTAGCCGTCGTCCTGCGAGATGAAGCGGATCTTGCGGCCGTTGATGCCGCCCTCGTCGTTGACCTTCCGGAAATAGGCGTCGATCGCCTTGCCGATCGAGCCGTAGGCGGAAGCCGGGCCCGAATAGGGAATGGCATGGCCGATCTTGATCTCCGTGTCGGTGGCGCCCGGATCGTATTTCTTCTGGGCCAGGGCGGGCTGCGCCGCCAGGATCAGGGCAGCGGCGAGGCCGCCCATTACGCGTAACGCGC
This sequence comes from Alphaproteobacteria bacterium, assembly GCA_037190765.1. Lineage (GTDB taxonomy): Bacteria > Pseudomonadota > Alphaproteobacteria > Reyranellales > JAQSWP01 > JAQSWP01. The sequence goes on along the minus strand of JBBCJW010000083.1, from coordinate 538 downwards.
TCATCTACAACTCCTCCTCAATGCTTACTACTGTCTGCTTTGCCGGTACCTGTCCGCACGCTCGCTGCGGCCGGCGAAGGAGGCGATCTTGGTTGTGCGGTCAGGGGATTGCAACCGCCCAGCCCCGCCCTCGCCGCGCATGCCGAAATGACGCGGGACCGATTGCCCAAAAAGAAAGCGGCCGCCCGAAGGCGGCCGCTACCAGGTTCCGTGCTGCGGAAGCGCTTCGATATTGAAGCGGATTCACGCAGTCAGGGAAACCGCCCTGCGGTTTCCCTGCAGCGATCCGCTTCCTAGGCGCTCTCGGCCGACAGGACGTCGCCGAACAGTTCCCAGGTCTCGCCCTTGAAACGCTGCAACTGCACCGACTGGATCGGATAGAAGTCGGTCGGGCTGGTGCTGACCGTGATGCCCGGGATCAGCATCGGCAGCTTGTACTTCTGGAAGTTGGCGGCCTGCCGCATGAGGTTCTCGCGCGTCAGGTCGTCGCCACACTTCTTCAGGGTCTCGTGCATCAGCGACGATACGGCGAAGGCGA
>JBBCJW010000082.1:0-77644 GCA_037190765.1 Alphaproteobacteria bacterium | reverse complement strand
CCCCCCCCCACGCCACCATCGGCGACGGCATCGCCAATGACGGCATCCAGATCAGCGTCGTGACCCGTTCGGTGCTGGTGAGCGGCAACACGGTCGGCAGCAACGACGCCTCGATCGGCACCAACAGCGACGACGGCGACGGCATCGTGATCGAGAACACCGGCACTCTCTCCGGCGCGGCGCACGCCGTCGACGGCGAGGGCGCTGTCGTCGTCACCTCCAACACCGTCATGAACGTGCTGGGCACCGGCGTGGCCGACACCGACGGCGCGGCAGTCACCCTGGGGGGCACCAGCGAGAACGACATCTTCGAGTACCTGAGCGCGGGCGACGGCATCCGCGTCGCCTTCGTCAATGGCGACGTCACGGTTGGCGGCTCGTCGACCGACGGCAATACCGTTACCAATGTGGGCGACGATGGCATCCAGGTCTATGCCGTCGACGGCATCGGTGGCACGCCTGGTGGCGCGGCCGTGCTGATTTCGTACAATCTCGTCGATCAGGTTGGCGACCTGAGCGGCAAGGGCGACGGCATCGTTGTGTCCTATACCGGCATGTTCGTTTCCGAAGCCGGTTCGATTTCGACCGGGACCGACGGCCTGGTCCGCATTCTCGACAACACCATCGACAATGTGAATGGCGATGCCGCCGATTCCGACGACGACCGCTCGGCCGGCGACGGCATCCGCGTGCGTTCGGCCGATACCGGGGTCGAGATCGCCGGCAACAGCATCGCCACGCAAAGCCTCAGCGCGATCGCCAATGACGGCATCCAGGTCTGGGACGTGAAGGGCTCGGTTACCGTCGGCTCCAACACGGTCGGCACCGGTTCGGGCGCGACGATCGGCACCGGCGCTTCCGGCGACGGCGACGGCATCGTCGTCGAGAACGTGGGGCGCGGCTTCTCCACCCGCGGCAGCGGTTTGGGCGTAGGCAACGTTTATGTCACCGGCAACATCGTCGCCAATATTGGCGGCGACGCCAATGCGGATGCCGATGGTGCCGTGTCCGACTATGTCGCGCTCTATTCCGGCGCCGACCCGGTCCAGTACCTGAGCGCGGGCGACGGCATCCGCGTCGCCTTCGTCGGCGACCAGGTGACGATCAGCGGCAATTCGGTGACCAACACCGCCAATGACGGCATCCAGGCCTACATGGTGCGCGGCGCGCAGGATGACGACTCGACCGCGGTGAGCATCCTGAACAACGTCATCGGCGATGTCGGCAACGCTACGGTGTCCGGTCAGCAGGATGGCGACGGCATTGCCGTGGCCTTTACCGGCAATTTCGTCGCCGGCGGGCTGACTCTGGGCGGCGGCGTGCTGATCCAGGGCAATACGGTCGACGACGTGACGGCCGACGAGCAGTTCGACCGCGACGATGGCCGGACGGCCGGCGACGGCGTGCGCGTGCGCTCGGCCGACGGCGCGGTGACGGTGACCGGCAACTCGATCGGCACCGCCGCCGACATCGCCAATGACGGCGTGCAGATCGCCGACGTGACGCGCATCGTGACCGTGACCCTGAACACGATCGGTTCGGACACCACCTCCATCGGCAACATGACCGCCGACGGCGACGGCATCGTGGTCGAGGATACCGGTCAGTACGCCACCCCCGGCACGACCCTCAGCCCGACCGCCGGCCTGGCGGGCGTGACCATCGCCGACAACACCATCACCAACGTGAGGGGCAACGGCAGCTTCGATCGCGACGGGCCGGTGGCCGCGTTCTCGGCCGGCGACGGCATCCGCGCCACCCGCATCGACGGGCCGGTGACGGTCGACGCCAATTCGATCGACACCGTGGGCGACGACGGCATCCAGCTCGATACCGTGGCGGGCTCCGTCACGATTACCAACAACGACATCGAGGATGCCGGTCTCGTGTCGATTACGGGCGACGGCATTGTGATTTCCGATGTCGGCAACGCCTATGACGGCGGTATCGGCCCGTCGGGCGTGAGCGTCGTTGTCGCGGACAACTCGGTCACCAGCGTGGCCGGCAACGGCCTTGCCGATCCGGACGATGCCCAGCACAGCAACGGCGACGGCGTGCGCATCGTGCGCGTCGACGGCAGCGTGCAGGCGCTGCGCAACACCATCGGGTTGGTCGCCGATGACGGCATCTATATCGGCGTGGTGCGCGGCGACGTGTCGGTCGTCGACAACCGTATCGAGACCGTCGGCGTGAGCAGCGACACCGGCGACGGCATCGTCGTGGCGGTGACGGGTACCTTCGCCGGCGGGACGCTGGGCGCGGGCGACGTGACGATCCTGAACAACACGATCTTCAGCGTGAACGCCGACGCGCCTTCGTCTCCGGACTTCGACGACCCCAACGGCTATTACACCGGCACCGGCCAGGGCCTGTCGGCCGGCGACGGCATCCGGGCGGAGGCCATCGACGGCGACCTGGTGATTGGCAACAGCTCGGCCACCGGCAACTCGATCGTGAACACCGACGATGACGGCATCCAGGTGCGGACGGTGCAGGGCAACGTGACCGTGCTCTACAACCGCATCGCCACGGTGGGCGTCGACGGCAACAGGGGTGACGGCATTACCGTGGCCGATGTCGGCCTGGACTTCACCACGGGCGGCCCGTCGGGCGTAACGGTGACGGTGTCCAACAACACCATTACCAACGTCAATGGCGATGGCCTTGCCGATCCGGACGACAGCTATCATAGCAATGGCGACGGCATCCGTATCGTGCGCGTCGATGGTAGCGCGCAGGCGGATGCCAACAGCATCGCTGGCGTGGACGACGACGGCATATATATCGGCGTTATCCGCCAGTCCGTAATGGTGCGGGGTAATGTCCTCGACGACATGGGGCGCGACAGCGACACTGGCGACGGCATCGTCGTTGCAGTGACGGGCTCTTATGCCGGCGGCGTCGATGGGGCCGGCAGCGTGACGATCGAGAACAACACCGTCACCAATGTCAGCGCCGCCAATCCGGCAGCGCCGGATTTCGACGATCCGTTCTTCAATGGCAAGAATAACGAGGGCTACAGCGCCGGCGACGGCATCCGGGCCGAGAACATCGACGGCGACCTGATCGTCGGCAGCGGCCCGACGACCGGCAACTCCATCAGCGGCGTCGACGACGACGGTATCCAGATCCAGACGGTGCGTGGCAACGTGACGGTGCTGTACAACGTCATCGACAATGTCGGCCGGGGCACCGATACCAATGACGGCCTGGGCGACGGCATCGTCGTGGCCGATGTCGGGGCGGCCTATGCCAGCGGCAGCGTGTCGGGTGTGCTGGTGAATGTCAGCAACAACACCATCTCGAACGTCGACGGCGACGGCCAGTCCGATCCGGACGATTCCAACCACGGTAATGGCGACGGCATCCGCATCGTGCGGGTGGATGGCAGCGCCCAGGCCAATGCCAACAGTATCGCCGACGTCGACGACGACGGCATCTATGTCGGCGTGGTGCGCGGCACGGTGAACGTGCGCAACAATGCCCTGTCCAACATGGGTCTGGACAGCGATACGGCAGACGGCATCGTGGTGGCGCTGACCGGCGCGTTCGCCGGCGGCGCCGACGGTGCGGGCGACGTGACGATCAACGGCAACACGATCGTCAACGTGACCACCGCGGCATCGGGCGCGCCAGCGGACTTTGACGATCCGAATGGGACCTATTTTGGGACCGGTAACGGGTTGTCGTCGGGCGACGGCATCCGGGCGGAGAACATCGACGGCGACGTGGTGGTCGGCGAGAGCAGCGTGACCGGCAACTCGATCCAGGGCGTCGACGACGACGGCATCCAGATCCAGACGGTGCGCGGCAATGTCACGGCGCTGTTCAACCGGATCGATACGGTCGGCCGCGGCAACGGCAGCAATGACGGCCTGGGCGACGGCATTACGGTGGCGGACATTGGCGCAGCCTATGCCAGCGGCAGCGTGTCGGGTGTGTTGGTGAATGTCAGCAACAACACCATCGCGAACGTCGACGGCGACGGCCAGGCCGATCCGGATGATTCCAACCACAGCAACGGCGACGGCATCCGCATCGTGCGGGTCGACGGCAGCGCCCAGGCCAACGCCAACAGCATCGCCAATGTCGATGACGACGGCATCTATGTCGGCGTGGTGCGCGGCACGGTGAATGTGCGCAACAATGCCCTGTCCAACATGGGGCTGGACAGCGACACGGCCGACGGCATCGTGGTGGCGCTGACCGGTGTATTCGCTGGCGGCGCCGACGGTGCGGGCGACGTGACGATCAACGGCAACACGATCGTCAACGTGACCACGGCGGCATCGGGCGCGCCCGCGGACTTCGACGATCCGAATGGGGCCTATTTTGGGACCGGTAACGGATTGTCGTCGGGCGACGGCATCCGGGCCGAGAACATCGACGGCGATCTGGTGGTGGGCGAAAGCAGCGTCACCGGCAACTCGATTCAGGGCGTCGACGACGACGGCATCCAGATCCAGACGGTGCGCGGCAACGTGTCGGCGCTGTTCAATCGCATCGACACGGTCGGTCGCGGCAACGGCAGCAATGACGGCATGGGCGATGGCATTACCGTCGCCGATATTGGCGCCGCCTATGCCGGCGGCAGCGTATCGGGTGTGCTGGTGAACGTGTCGAACAACACCATCGCGAACGTCGACGGCGACGGCCAGGCCGATGCGGATGATCCTGACCACAGCAACGGCGACGGCATCCGTATCGTGCGGGTCGACGGCAACGCTCAGGCCAATGCCAACAGCATCGCCAATGTCGACGACGACGGCATCTATGTCGGCGTGGTGCGCGGCACGGTGAACGTACGCAACAACGCCTTGTCCAACATGGGGCTGGACAGCGACACGGCCGACGGCATCGTGGTGGCGCTGACCGGCGAGTATGCCGACGGGACCGCCGATGGCGGCAGCGTGACGATCAACGGCAATACGGTCGTCAACGTGGATATGGCGGCTCCCGGCGCGTTGGACTTCGACAACCCCAACGCCGCCTATGGCGCCACCGGCACCGGCCTGTCGGCCGGCGACGGCATTCGCGTGGAGTTCGCCGACGGCAACGTGGTGGTCGGTCAGAGCGGCGCCGGCAACTCGATCCAGAACGTCGACGGCGACGGCATCCAGGTCTACAGCGTGACCGGGGCAACCACGATCACGTTCAACAACATCCTCGATGTCGCCAACGACGGCACCAATTCCGACAGCGGCGACGGCATCCAGGTGAATTTCACCGGTCAGTATGCCTCGCTGGGCTATGGCGCCATCGGGGCCGGCGACGTGGTGGTGTCGAACAACACCATCGTCAACGTGCAGAACAGCGCCGGCAACCTGCCCGACCAGTCCGACGTCGAGGACGGCCAGACTTCCGGCGACGGCATCCGCCTGCACCAGATCAGCGGCGACGTGACGGTCAACAGCAACCTGATCGACCCGATCGGGGACGACGGCATCCAGATCGGCAACGTCGATTTCACCGTCACCAGCAACAACAACACCATCACCGACATCGGCGTGTCGACCGATTTCGGCGACGGCATCGTGATCTTCAATACCGGCATGGCGGCCGGCGACGGCAATGGCAGCGTGACCGTCAACGGCAACACCATCGTCAATATCGGCGGCACCGGCACCGGCGGCGCCGATCCGGACGACGGCGGCTATACGTCGAACGACGGCATCCGCATCGTCCTGGTCGACGGCTCGGTGGCGGTCGGCTCCAACAGCATCGCCAACACCCGCGACGACGGCGTGCAGATCTTCGACGTGCGCAACGGCGTCAACGTCACCAACAACACGATCCAGACCGTCGGAGCGGGTTCGCTCCGGGGCGACGGCATCGTGGTGCACGGCACGGGCGGCAATGCGGTCAATCCGGGTACGACCGGCAGCGGCAACGTGACGGTCAGCGGCAACACCGTGACCAGCGTCACCGGCGACGGCAGCTTCGACACCGACGACGGCGTGACGGCTGGCGACGGCGTGCGCGTCACCGAAATCGATGGTCATATCGTCATCCTGTCGAACGTCATCCAGACGGTCGGCGACGACGGTATCCAGGCCTACTCCGTCAGCGGCGGCGCGACGGTCACCGGCAATCAGGTATCGGTCGCCGGCAACGGCTCGACCACCGGTGACGGCATCGTGATTGAATCGCTCGGCAGCGGTTCGGCCACGGTTGTCGTATCGCAGAACACCATCGCCGACGTCAGGGGTAACGGCGACGTCGCCAATGTCGACGACGCCGGTTCGCCGACGACGGAGAATGACGGCATCCGCATCCAGGACGTGGCTGCCCTGACCATAACGGTCCAGAGCAACCAGATCAGTCTGATCGGCGACGACGGCATCGAGGTGGCATTCGTCGACGCCGACGTGATCGTCGGCGGCAACACGCTGGCGACGATCGGGACCGGCTCGGGCGGTCTCGGCGACGGCATCATCGTGACCGACATCTCCGGCAGCGCCAACGTCTCGGCCAATGCCATCAGCAGCGTGCTGAGCGCCAATGCCGGGTCGGCCGACAACTACGACGGCCACACCGCCGGCGACGGCATCCGGATTTCGAACGTGTCGCTGAACGTGCTGCTCAGCACCAATACGGTGACGAACGCGGCCGACGACGGCATCCAGGTCAAGTTCGTGGCCGGCGCGGTCAACATACTGACCAACCGGATCGCCACCGTCGGCAGCGTCTCCGCCACCGGCGACGGCATCGACGTCACGCAGGTGGCCGGCAACACGACCATCACCGGCAATATCATCAGCGCGGTGCTGGGCGACGGCACGGCCGATCCGGACGGCAGCGTCCCCGGCCTGTCGGCCGGCGACGGCATCCGCGTCGAACTGGGCACCAACGAGCTGGTCATCACCGGCAATTCGATCCAGAACGTCGGCGACGACGGCATCCAGGTCGACCGCATCCCGCAGAACGTCACCGTCAGCGGCAACGTGATCGACGATTTCGGCAACCTGACCGGCGGCGCCGGCGACGGCATCGTGATCGCCGTCATCACCGGCAACGTCGTGGCCAGCGGCAACTCGGTGAGCAACGGCAACGGCACGGCCGCCGATCTCGACGACCCGACCCAGGCGGCCGGCGACGCCATCCGCATCGTCGAAACCAGCGGCAGCGTCGATGCTTCCGACAACAGTGTCGCCAACGTGGCCGACAACGGCATCGAGGTCTCGCAGACCGGCGGCGACGTCAACGCCAACGGCAACGCGCTGACCGGCGTCGCCAACGTGGCGATTTCGATCGTCGCCACCACCGGCCACGTGACGGCTTCGTCCAACACGCTAACCAGTAACGGCACCGGTGACGCCGGCGACATCGGTATCCTGCTGACCGATTTCGCCTCGGCGGTGGTTACCAGCAACACCATCGTCAACGTGTCGCCGGGCTCGCTGAACATCGGCATCGACATCGGCAACAGCGCCGGTCCGGCAGTGCTGATCACCATTGCCGGCAATTCGATCAGCGACTCCAACACCGGCCTGTTCATCCGCGACAACGTGATGGGCTCGGTGACCTCGAACACCTTCACCAACAACGTGGTCTGGGGCGTGCAGATCGACAATACGGTGAGCGGCAACGCGATCGGCCAGGGCTTCCCCGGCGACCCGGCGCCGACCATCGACATCTGGTTCAGGGACAATTTCCTGAGCGGCAACGGCGCGCCGGTGCCGGGCGACGGCATCGCCCGCGGCGGCATCAACAACCTGAACCCGGGCCCGGGCGCCGGCGGCTTCATCTTCGACGCCCGCGGCAACGACTTCAACGGACAGGTGCCGTTCACCACCGGCACCCACTTCGAAAGCCCGAACAGTGGCGGATCGGGCGATGCCGTGAGCGACTGGGTGCGGATCGAGATTCCGCGGCTGGCCGCTGCCGTCCTGGTGACGCCGTACTACAGTTTCGGCTCGCTGCTCGACAACTTCATGCGCGGTGGCAATGCCGAGACGCCGGGCGATGTGCTGGCCCTTGGTCCGTATTTCGACCAGAACGGCAATCTGTTCGATCCGTACTTCGTCAACGTCTTCATGACCTCATTCAGCCTGGCGGGCGATCCGACGCAGGCGACCGACGAGGCGACGCAGTACGGCATGTGCTACCTGGCCAACATGTGGCGGGCCACCTCCTGCCGCAAGGCGCCGGGCAACTGATCGGCGGCAGATCGCGACATGTCGGGGGCCTGCAGGCCCCCGATTGCGTTAGGGGGCGGTTCAGTCCTTGCGGCGGGTCTCGCGGTGCAGGATGTAGAGGCCGGCGGCGATCACCAGTGGGGCGCCGGCGTAGAAATAGGGATCGGGCAGCTCGTTCCAGAACATCCAGCCGAACAGCACCGCCCACACCATCGCCACGTATTCGAACGGGGTCAGCAGGGATACCGGGGCGAGGCGGAAGGACTGGGTCAGGATCAGTTGCGCGGCGCCGCCGATGACGCCGATCAGCGCCAGCCAGAAGAAATCCTCCCAGGTCGGGGTCATCCAGACGAAGGGTAGGGTCAGCCCGCTCAGGAACGTGGCCATGATGCCGAAATAGAACACGATGGCGATGTTGCTGTCGGTGCGCGCCAGTCGCCGCACCAGGATCATCGCCAGCGCGTAGCACAGCGTGCCGGCCAGCGCGATCAGCGCCGCGGCCTCGAACACGCCGGCGCCGGGACGGATCATCAGCAGCACGCCGGCCAGCCCGACCCCGACCGCCGTCCAGCGCCGCCAGCCGACCTGCTCGCCCAGGAAGGGGACGGAGAGAGCGGTGATGAAAAGCGGCGAGGCGAAGGAGATGGCGTAGACGTCGGCGAAGCGCATGCGCACGAACGCCTCGAAGAAGCAGAACAGCGCCCCGAAACCCAGCAGCGCGCGCGCCAAATGCAGCCAGGGATGCCTGGTGGCCAGCAGCCGGCGGCCGTCGTGCAGCACCGGGCCGATCGAGATCAGCAGGCCGAAGGCGCTGCGGAAGAATACGATCTGCAGCACCGGATAGACCGCGCCCTGCCACTTGATCATGGCGTCCATCACCGCGAACAGGAACACGGCCAGCAGCATCAGGCCGATGGCGCGGGAGGCGGTCGAACTGCCGGCGGGCGAGGGACTGGGCATGGCCGCCCGTTCTACGCGAAGCCGGGAACCGGCGCCAGTCGCGCCGACCCTGTGTGGTGCGGATCGAGGACGGTCCGGTCGCGACGGCAATGATGGAGTATCGCCACCGTCCCCGTTACACTTGCGCGGCCCGTTGGGAACGGCATGTGGGGAACTGGATGGCGCAGGAACGGAACGCGAAACTGGGCAGGCGGCTGTCCTGGATTCTGCGCCACCTGCCGACCTTCGCGCCGCTGGTCCTGCTGGTCGCCGCCCTGACGGTCAACGCCCTCAACCCGCCGTTCATCCGCCAGCTCACCGCCTTCACCTTCGACAGCCTGCAGCGACTGAAGCCGCGCACCTATGATCCGGAAATCCCGGTGCGGGTCGTCGATATCGACGATGCGTCGCTGGCCAAGCTGGGCCAGTGGCCGTGGCCGCGCACCACCATGGCCGACCTGTTCGCCCGCCTGACCAATGCCGGCGCCGCAGCGATCGTGTTCGACGGCCTGCTGGCCGAACCCGACCGCACTTCGCCGCCCCTGGTCGCGAAGGAAATTCCCACCGTCGCCGCCGATCCGGTGCTGCGCGAACGGCTGTCGCAGCTGCCCGACAACGATGCGTTGCTGGCGGAGGTCCTGGCCCAGGTGCCGATGGTGCTCGGCTATTCGCCGACCGACGTGGCCAGCGGCAAGATCCCGGTGCGCAAGGCCGGCATGGCTTTCGCCGGCGACGACCCGCGCCAGTTCCTGCGGCCCTGGCCCGGCGCCATCACCAACCTGGAGATACTGGAGAAGGCGGCGGCCGGCGTCGGCTCGATCACCACCGATTTCGGCAGCGACAACACCATTCGCGGCGTGCCGCTGTTCTTCCGCATCGACGAGAAGCTCTATCCCTCGCTGGTCGCCGAGGCGATCCGCGTCGCCCAGGGCGCCACCACCTATGTCATCAAATCGTCGAATGCCAGCCAGCAGACCGGCTACGGCGAGAAGACCGGCATGGTCAGCGTCAAGATCGGCGAGTTCGAGCCGGCGACCGACGGGCAGGGGCAGATCCTGCTCTACGACACCGGGCCGCGGACGGAGCGGTTCATCTCCGTGGCCGACGTCATGTCCGACGGCTTCGACGTGTCGCGGGTCGAGGGCATGATCCTGTTCATCGGCTCCTCGGCCCCCGGCCTGAAGGATCTGCGAACCACACCGCTCGATCCGGTGGCGCCGGGTGTGGTGGTGCATGCCCAGCTCGCCGAGCAGATCATCACCGAAACCTATCTGGAGCGGCCCGACCTGATCAGCGGCGCCGAGTTCCTCTACCTGCTGGTGATCGGTCTGCTGATGGTGCTGCTGCTGCCGCGACTGGGCGCCGCCTGGTCGGGGGCGCTGGCGCTGTTCCTGATCGTCGGCGCGCTGGCGCTGTCGTGGATCGCCTTCGCCCAGTTCGGCTGGCTGGTCGACGCCGTCTATCCCTCCGGCGTGCTGCTGCTGCTGTTCGTCTCCGGCACGCTGTTCTCCTATATCCGCTCCGAAGCCGAGCGCCGGCAGGTGCGCAACGCCTTCTCGCTCTATCTGGCGCCGGAGCTGGTGAAGGAGGTGGCCGCCAACCCCGACCGGCTGCGGCTGGGCGGCGAACAGCGCGAGGTCACGGTGATGTTCACCGACATCCGCGGCTTCACCACCATCTCCGAGGCGCTGAAACCGGACGAGCTGACCCGCTTCCTCAACGGCTTCCTGACGCCGATGACCGACATCATCCTCAGCCGCCGTGGCACCATCGACAAATACATGGGCGACGCCATCATGGCGTTCTGGAACGCCCCGCTCGACGATCCCGACCATGCCGCCAACGCCTGCCGCGCCGGGCTCGACATGCGGGCCAGGCTGGCCGAGGTCAATGCCGCCTGGCGCGCCGAGCGGGGCGACGGCAGTCCCCTGATCCAGATCGGCATCGGCTTCAATACCGGCCCCGCCTCGGTCGGCAATTTCGGGTCGGACCAGCGCCTGGCCTATTCGGTGATCGGCGACACGGTGAACCTGTCCTCGCGGCTGGAAGGCCAGACCAAGGCCTATGGCGTCGAGACCCTGATCAGCGAGGAAACCCAGAAGCGCGCGCCCGATTTCGCACTGGTGGAACTGGACCTGCTGCGGGTCAAGGGCAAGCGGGAGCCGGCCCGTATCTTCGCCCTGATCGGCGACCAGGATCGGCGACGGGACACTGGGTTTGCCGCCCTTACCGATGCGCAGAGCCGCTTCCTCGCCGCCTACAGGGAAGGACGCTTCGATATCGCCGGCCAGCTTCTGGACGAAGCGGAAGCCGCCGCCGGGGCCTTTGGCTGGCAGCAACATTATTACGAGGTGATGCGCAGCCGGCTTGCCAGGCTGCAAACGGAGCCGCCCGAGCACTGGGATGGGGTTTATGAGGCGACCGAGAAATAGAAACGACTTTAAGATTGAATTTTATAGTATTGATTTTCATGAATAAAATTATATGATCTATGGCCATGGCGTCGCTGCCTTGGTTTTGTCCAGGAGTTTCGCCATATAAAACGGCGTCAGCACGGTTGCTGACCAAAGAGGAGTGACAAGGAAAGTTTTATGGCTAGTCATCATCCGCCGGCGTCCGATTCCGATCAGGATCGGATGGGACGCACCGGCGAAGCCTTGGCGCTGGAGCTGATCGAGCTTCTGGGTGTCGAGGGGGCCCGACGCATGTGCCGCGAGCACAGCTGGGACGGTCTGGCGAGCGCGATCGACAAGGTCAACGCCAGCAAGATCGCAGCCTGACGGCTGCAGCAAGTTCTTTCGGTTGCAGATGCGTCCGTCCGCCGGCGCTGCGGTTCCGGCGGCGAGTCGCCTTTCCGCGTTGCAGCACGCACGGCGCGGCGTTGCGCCTGGGTAAACATGCGTTTAGGTTCGCGCGCATGATGACCCACGAACAAGACAATCACCAGCCGATCCGCGACGCGGTGCGCTCCCTCTGCCTGAAGTTCGACGGCGCCTACTGGCGCAAGCTCGACCGCGAGCGCGCCTATCCCACCGAATTCGTCAATGCGCTGACCGAGGCCGGCTACCTGGCGGTGCTGATCCCAGAGGAATACGGCGGCAGCGGCCTTGGCCTGTCGGCCGCCGCCGCCGTGCTGGAGGAAATCCAGCGTGCCGGCTGCAACGGCGCGGCCTGTCATGCGCAGATGTACATCATGGGCAGCCTGCTGCGGAACGGCAGCGCCGAACAGAAGGCCCGGTACCTGCCCAAGATCGCCAGCGGCGAGTTGCGGCTGCAGGCCTTTGGCGTCAGCGAGCCGACCAGCGGCACCGACACGCTGAGCCTGCGCACCATGGCGGTGAAACAGGGCGACCATTACGTCGTCAACGGCCAGAAGATCTGGACCTCGCGCGCCGAGCATTCCGACCTGATGCTGCTGCTGGCCCGCACCACGCCGGCCGACAAGGTCGCCAGGCGCACTGAAGGTCTCAGCGTCTTCCTCGTCGACATGCGCCAGGCGCTGGGCAACGGGCTGACCATCCGCCCGATCCGCACCATGATGAACCACGGCACCACCGAGGTGTTCTTCGACAACATGAAGGTGCCGGTCGAGAACCTGATCGGCGAGGAGGGCAAGGGCTTCCGCTACATCCTCGACGGCATGAACGCCGAGCGCATCCTGATCGCATCCGAATGCATCGGCGATTCGCGCTGGTTCATCGAGAAGGCCACCAACTACGCCAACGAGCGCAAGGTGTTCGGCCGTCCCATCGGCCAGAACCAGGGCATCCAGTTCCCGATCGCCCGCTGCTACGCGCAGACCGAGGCGGCCAATCTGATGGTGCGCCACGCCGCCGCCCTGTTTGAGGCCGGCCAGCCCTGCGGTCCGCAGGCCAACATGGCCAAGATGCTGGGCTCGGAGGCGGCCTGGGCCTCGGCCGACATGTGCGTGCAGACCCATGGCGGCTTCGGCTTCGCCGAGGAATACGACGTGGAGCGCAAGTTCCGCGAGACGCGGCTTTACACCGTGGCGCCGATCTCAACCAACCTGATCCTGAGCTTCGTCGCCGAGCACGTGCTGGGCCTGCCGCGCTCCTACTAGATCAGGACGCCTTAAGAGTCAGGACGCGGTGGCCCAGAAATCGGCGTAGAACGTGCGCAGCCACTGATAGGCCTGTTCGCCGGCGAGCAGCAGGATGGTCAGCCAGGCGGCGGCGATGGCGGTCATCACCAGCCCGGCGATGACCAGCCGGCCGTCGCGCTCCATCAGCCCCAGCGCCAGGAGCGCGATGGCCCAGGCCGGCAGCAGATTGCCGCCCGGGATCGGCAGCGCCAGGGCGACCGCCAGCACCAGGATCACCAGCGCCAGCAGCCGTTCGGCGAACTGGCTGGTCAGCGCCAGATGCCGGGGCCGGATGTACTTTTCCACCCGCACGAAGACCGGCAGAATCTTTCGCCACACCGCCCGTACGCGCCGCTGCGGTAGCTGCCGCCGCGCCACGCCCTGCGGTAGCCATGGCCGCGACAGGCCGAACAGCATCTGCAGGGCGAAGAGGCAGATCGGGATCCCGGTCAGCGTCGACACATAAGGGATGCCCGGGATCGGCGGCGTGTTGGGCAGGACGAAGATCAGGATCGCCATGCCGAAGGCGCGCTCGTGCAGGGCGTCGAGCAGGTCGCCGATGCGCAACGGCCGGGTGTCGCCGCGATCGACGAGGGCGCTGATGATGGTGCTGGCGCGGCGCGGGGAGTTGCCGTCAAGCGATTCGGGCAGGAGGGGAGTGTCGTTCACGGGCGGATGCCGGCCGAGGCCGCCACCTGGCCGTTGTTGCGCTGGGCCAGTTGCGTCAGGAACTCGATGAAGCGGGTGTCGGTGGTGAAATTGCCGACCGCGACGCAATGGATCATCTTGCGGCCGGCATTGAGCCGGGTGATCTCCGAGACGACGAACGGCGCGGAGCCGTCGGGCGTCGGCGCGCCGTCGCTGACCAGGATGATGGCCTCCGCATTGTACTCCAGGGCGGCGCGCAGGGCGGCGAGCGTCGGGGTGCCGCCATCGACCTGGGCCATCAGCCCCTGCACGAAGCCGATGGCGGCGGCCTTGTTCTGCGGATTGAGCGGGGCGAGCTGGCGGCCGGGCTGCCATTGCGGCAGGCGGATCTGCCCGCCATCGCCCTGGAAGCCGATCACCTGGATCGAGTAGCTGGCGTCCATCTCGCTGATGATGCTGGCGAAGGTGTTGAGCACCCGCGTCTGCCAGCGCACCTGGGCGATGGACCCCGACATGTCGATCAGTACGACATAGCTCTTCACCTTCGGGTCGATGCCCAGAATGACGAAACGGCTGGGTACGGGGCGCGGCGCCGGCGTCGCCGCCTGCTGCGCCAGTTGTCGCTGCAGGGCCTGCACCTGGGCCTGCAGCCGGCCGACATCGGCGGCCTGCGCCTGCGCCGCCTGTAACTGTCCCTTCAGCTCCTCGATCTCCTTGGCCTGCTGCTCGGCGCCGGCCTGGGCGGTGGTGAGCTGGCTGGTCAGGGCCGAGACCTGCTGAATGAGCGGCAGGGTCTTCTGGTAGAATGGAAACAGCAGAACCGTGACGATGATGAAGGCCCCGAGCGCGCAGGCGAACAGGTCGATGGCCGAGAGGGAGAAGATCTCGATATTGCGCGAGGGGCGGCGCATGGCGTTCGATGGTTGCTGACAGTTCTAGATGGTGGCCGAGAAGGGCTATTTTATGGCACCTGCCGGTGTGGGAAACCTAGGGCTGGCCGGCCGCGCCGACCTGGGGTAGTGGGCGGACCCGCCACAGGCCGTTCTCCAGCCCGCAGTCGCGGTCGAACCGACGGGCCGGCGGCAGGAACAGGGGCCGGTTGCGCTCGATCCCGGTGGTGGCGACCAGCCGGGCCTGGCGTCCCTGTTCGGCCTGCGAATAGACCGCGGCAATGCCCGACGCCAGAGCATCCTCTTCCGCCCAGGCGATGCGCATGACGATCACCTCGCGTCCCTTCTCGTCACGGGTGGTCCAGCGTTCCACCTCGGGCAGTTTCCCCGCGTTGATGCCCGGCCACGGCTTGCCGTCGAGATCGATGCCGATCTGTTCGACGCTCTTCGGATTGGAATATCCAACAAAGGAATCGCCGCTTTGCGGGATGCGCCAGAGTTCGACATGCGGCTGGTGCACCCAGCTGGTGGCGAAGCGGCTGGCGCGCGCCAGCGGATCGAACACCTGCACCACCAGGCTGGAGCCGGAATCGACGGCGACGCGCATTTCGGCCGCTTCGCCGGTCGACGGCCGGCCATGCACCAGGAAGCCGTTGGCTCCGTCGGTCGAGATGGCGAGCGCGCAATCGGCCAGGGCGGCGCCGGTCGGCACCTGGCGCATCTGGCGCGGATCGTCGCCGGCGCCGAAACCGGGCAGGACCAGCGCGGCCAGAAGTCCCGGTGCCGGCCGCGCCAGCGGCGAGGCAGGCGCGCTCTCGGGACAGCCGATTTCATCGGCGGCCGCCGGATCGCGATTGTCGAAGCCGAAGCTGCGCAGCCGTAGGTTCCACAGATCGGCCTGGGTCAGCGTGCCGCTGCCCGGTGACAAGGTGTGATAGGAGCAGTCCAAGGTCTCGATCCGCGTCGGCGGTTCGAGGCGCCAGGTGGTCGCCGTCTGCCAGCGCCAGGCCGAGCCGCCATGCTGGGTATGGGTGAGGCGGTTGTCCTCGATCTCGATCTCGTCTTCGCCGACGCCGGAGGCGCCATAGCCGTCGTTGCACAAGGCGAGCAGCCGTACCGGCGGGCTGTTGCCGTTGACGATCCAGACCTCCGAACCGCCATCGAAGCCGCGGTCGCTGCGGCAGCCCTCTTCGGGCGCATCCTTCGGCCTGTCGGCCAATGCCAGCCCGATCTCGGCCACCAGGCGCGGTGCGCCATCCGCCGCCGTGCCGGCGTCATGCACCGCAGCCTGGGTGCAGGAAGCGCGCTGGCCGCAGATCGCGGCAAGCTGCGCTTCACTCAGTTCGGCCGCGGCCACGCCACCCGACAGGGGGATGGCGATGCAGAAGGCGGCACAGGCGAACAGTTTCGACACGCGGCTCTCCGAATTGAATTGCCCGCCTATCCTATATCGCGGCCGCCGCCGTCGCAGCTTCCGGACGCAGGGCAAAGCTCTCTTCACAGGGCTGCAACCAGTGTCTAATCTCGCGTCAAACCTCGATTTCCGTGATTTGGGAGACGCTCGATGAAAGCCATGCTGTGCACCACCTTCGGTCCGCCCGAGAGCCTGACGCTGACCGAAACCGCCTCGCCGCCGGTGGGCAAGGACCAGGTGCGCGTGGCCATCCATGCCAGCGGCGTGAATTTCCCCGACACGCTGATCATCCAGGGCAAGTACCAGTTCAAGCCCGAGATGCCGTTCGCGCCCGGCCATGAAGTGGCCGGCGAGATCACCGAGGTGGGCGAGGGCGTCACCCGGTTCAAGAAGGGCGACCGCGTCATCGCCATGATCGGCCATGGCGGCTATGCCGACGAGGTGGTGGCCAATGTCGGCAACCTGCTCAAGATGCCCGACAACATGAGCTACATCGACGGCGCCGCCTTCACCATGACCTACGGCACCTCGTACTACGCGCTCAAGCAGCGCGGCGAGCTGAAGCCGGGCGAGACGCTGCTGGTGCTGGGTGCGGCCGGCGGCGTCGGTCTGGCGGCGGTCGAACTGGGCAAGGTGATGGGCGCGCGGGTGATCGCCGCCGCCGGCAGCGACGAGAAGCTGGAACTGACGAAGAAATTCGGCGCCGATGCCGTCGTCAACTACACCAACGAAAAGATCCGCGACCGCGTCAAGGATCTGACCGACGGCAAGGGCGCGGACGTGATCTACGACGCGGTCGGCGGCGATGCGTTCGACGAGGCGATTCGCTGCATCAACTGGCTGGGCCGCCTGCTGGTGATCGGCTTCGCATCGGGGCGCATCCCCTCGCTGCCGGCCAATCTGGCGCTGCTGAAGAGCTGCGACGTGCGCGGCGTGTTCTACGGCGCCTGGCGGGCGCGCGATCCCGAGGATTCGGCGCAGAACTTCAAGGAAATGCTGGACTGGTACACGCAGGGCAAGATCAAGCCGCACGTTTCCATGACCTTCCCGCTGGAGAAGGCGGCGGAGGCCATGAACGCGCTGCTCTCGCGCAAGGCCACCGGCAAGATCGTCCTGCTGTCGGGCCGTTCCTGATGCTGCTGCAGGGCAAGGCCGCCATCGTCACCGGTGCGGCCTCCGGCATCGGCGCCGCCAGCGCGGCCCTGTTCGCCGAGCAGGGGGCGCAGGTCCTGGCCGTGGACCGGCCCGGCACCGGCCTGGCCGACAAGCATGCCGGTGTCGCCACGATCCGGACGCTGGAGCTGGACATCACCGGTGACGAGGCGCCCAAGGTCTTGGTGACGACGGCGCAGGAGACGCTGGGCGGCATCGAGGTGCTGTTCAACAATGCCGGCGTCTCGTCCAATGCCCTGGCCGAGCACATGACGGACGCCGACTGGGACCGCACCTTCGCCGTCAATCTGCGTGCCATGTTCCGCATCTGCCGCGAGGCCATTCCCGTGCTGCGCCAGACGGCGGAACGGAAGGGCCGGGCGCGCATCATCAACACCGCTTCGGTGATGGCCTTTGACACCGATTACGGCCTGTCGGCCTATGCCGCGTCCAAGCATGGCGTCGCCGGCCTGACCAAGACCTTGGCGCTGGAACTGGGCAAGTTCGGCATCACCGCCAATTACGTGCTGCCGGGCGCCATCTATACAGGCATGACCAGGGGCAATTTCGACAACGAGGAAATCCGCAAGGTCTGGGAGAAGAAGGCGGCGTTGCGCCGGCTGGGCCAGCCGATCGACATCGCCCGCGCCGCCCTGCTGCTGGCCAGCGACCATGCCGATTTCGTCACCGGCCATGGCCTTGTCGCCGATGGCGGGCTAACCTTGCGCACATGAGCGCGGCCAGCGGAGCCTTTTCGCAATCCTACGCCGAGGCGCGGGAGAAATTCCTCGTCGCCGCCGAGCAGGCAGGCGGTCATCCCGAATCCTTCATCAATCCAGAGAAGGGACCGCTCGGCGAGACGCTGGCCACCGACATTGCCTGGTTCGGTGATCCGGCGGCGGAAAAGGCGCTGGTGTGCATTTCCGGCACGCATGGCGTGGAAGGCTTCTGCGGCTCGGGCTGGCAGATCGACTGGCTGCGTGGCGGCGGCTATCAGCGCCTGCCGGCCGGCGTCGGCCTGCTGCTGGTGCATGCCATCAACCCCTACGGCTTCTGCTGGATCCGGCGGGTGACCGAGGACAATGTCGATCTCAACCGCAACTTCGTCGATCATACCCAGCCCTATCCGGACAATCCCGGCTATCGCGACCTGGCCGATTACCTGATCCCGCGCTCGCTCGACGAGGTCTCGATCCGGGCGGCGGAAGCGAAGCTGGAAGCATACCGGCGCCAGCATGGCGACGTGCCGTACTATCGCGCCGTGTCGGCCGGCCAGTACTCGCACCAGGACGGGCTGTTCTTCGGCGGCAACGGGCCGACCTGGTCGAACCGCACCACCCACGCCATCGTCAGGCGCTACCTGAAGAACCGGAAGGCCGTGGCCGTAGTCGATTTCCATACCGGCCTCGGCCCCTATGGCTACGGCGAACTGATCGGCCATTACGAGCCGGGCACGCCGGGCTCCGAACGCCAGCGCGCCTGGTACGGACCGTCGCTGATGGAGACCAAGCGCGGCATGTCGGCGTCGCAGGCGCGCGACGGGCTCACCCATTATGGCTACAACCGGGCGCTGGCCGGCATCGACACCACGGTGGTGACCCTGGAGTTCGGCACCTATTCGCGCGAGCAGGGCCACACGGTGCTGCGCGCCGACCACTGGCTGCACAAATACGGCGATCCGCTGTCGGCCGAGGGCCGGCGGATCAAGGCCGCCCTGCGCGACCATTTCTATCCCGACCGCGACGACTGGAAGGAAATGATCCTGTTCCGCGGCTACCAGGTCACGCGCCAGGCGCTGGCCGGACTCTCCGCCGGCTAAAGCGGCCGGATCGGTTCATCCCTCGCTCTTCCGTTGCGGCAGCCCGGTGCGGAAGACCAGCAGCTTGGAAGCGGGGAAATTGAACAGCATGCCGGCGATGGCGCCGATCGCCGCGCCCAGCGCCGGATAGCGGTACGCCAGCGGCCAGCTCTCCAGGGCGATCACATAGGCGCCGTAGTTGATGATGGCGCCGCCGACACTGACCAGCAGGAAGCCCAGCCACTGCCGTCCCGCCTTCTGGCCGGGCAGCGGCGCGAAGGTGAAGTGGCGGTTCAGCCACCAGGTCGTGCTGGCGGCGCAGACGAAGGAAACGACGCGGGCGCTGTAGGGATCGAGGCCGGCGATCTCGACCAGCGCCGTCAGCACCGAGGCGTCGACGGCGTAGCCGGCGACGCCGACCAGGCCGAAGCGCAGGAACTGGCTGCGGCCGAACGTCAGCGACCACAGCCGCGCGATCAGGGACGTCATGCGCCGGGCGGCCGGTACTGCAGATAGTGCAGCCGCTTCATCTCGCGCCGGCCCTGCGACACCGTATCGAGGATCAGCCCGCTCACCAGGCTGAGGAACGCCAGCAGCATCAGACTGGCGGCCAGCACGGCGGTCGGTAGCCGCGGCACCAGGCCGGTCTCGAAGAAGGTCAGCAGCACCGGGACCGCCAGCGCCACGGAGGCCAGCGCCAGCACCGAGGCCAGCAGGCTGAAGAAGGCCAATGGCCGCTCGTCGCGGAACAGGTTGACGATGGCGCGCAGGATGCGGAACCCGTCGCGATAGGTGTTCAGCTTGCTGACCGATCCCTCCGGCCGCGCCGCGTAGGGCGTGTCGACTTCGGCCGCGGGGATGTTCAGCGACAGCGTGTGCACCGTCAGCTCGGTCTCGATGTCGAAGCCGGCCGACAGGGCGGGGAAGGTCTTGGCGAAGCGGCGCGAGAAGACGCGATAGCCCGACAGCATGTCGTTGAAGCGGTCGCCGAACAGGAAGCCGACGAACCAGGTGATGAGGAAATTGCCGGTCTTGTGGCCGCGCCGGTAGGTGGCCTGCTCGTAGGTCGCCAGGCGCGAGCCGACCACCATGTCGAGATGCTCCGTCTGCAGCTTGTCGATCATGGCCGGGGCGCTGGCGGCGTCGTAGGTGTTGTCGCCGTCGGCCATGACGTAGATGTCGGCGTCGATGTCGGCGAACATGCGGCGCACCACGTTGCCCTTGCCCTGCAGCACCTCGCAACGGACCATGGCGCCGGCCTCGCGCGCCACCTGGGCGGTGCGGTCGCCGGAATTGTTGTCGTAGACATAGATCGCCGCCTGCGGCAGGGCGGCGCGGAAAGCGCGTACGCAGTCGCCGATCGCGACTTCCTCGTTGTAGCAGGGCAGCAGGACGGCGATGCGCAGCGGGCGCGCGTTGGTGTCGGCGGCGATTTCTGTGGCGGTGTCGAACTGGGTCGGCGACATCGTCGGTTCCTATCGTCGCCGCCAGGCGGCCACGGCCGATGGTCCGGCCAGCACGGCGACGGCGAAAACGGCAGTCCATACTACACGATTCTGGTAGCGGTCCTGCGGGTTGGACAGGATCCCGCAGGACAGCGCATTGGCCAACAGGCCGATCAGGATCATCGCGGCGAACAGCGACGCCCGCCGGTCCCGTGGCCACAGATGGAACGCCAGCCAGGCCAGCGCAAGGCACGAAGCCAGCGCCACCGGCACCTGGATCCAGTTCAGTTCGTCGAACAACTGCAGGGCCTGACGCTGCTGCAGGGCATTGTGGTACTGCACCGCCTCCCACGGCAGCATGATCTCCAGCACCACCGCGTTGTGGCGGAACGAGCTGCGCAGATAATCGCCGGTGCGCACCATGACGAGCTGGCGGCCGAAGCTGCGCAAGGCCGTCAGCAGATGCATGCCGGGATAGTGGCGCAGGGTCGCCAGCATGATGCGCCGCGACTCCGGTCCCGACTGCTCCCAGCCGCCGGCCATTTCGAACGCCTGGGTGTCGTCCCACAGATAGCCGTTATGGGTCGAGGGCAACTGGTCGCGGAAGGCGCACAGCACCGTGTCGGGCAGCGGGCAGTGCTCGTTGAGATAGCGGGCGACGATGCCGTCCTCGACCAGCCGCGCGAAGAGGAAGATCTCGCCGCCCTTGTGCATATAGGCACGGCCGGTCTCCAGATAATGCACGGCCGGAATGGCAACGACGCCCAGCAGCAGTGCCGCGGTCGGCAGGACGATCGCCCGCGCCGGTCGCCGCAGCAGGCGCAGGACAAGCAGGCCGGCGACGACCAGCGCCAGGGCGACCGGCAGGTGCGAGGCGTGGATGGCGGTGCCCAGCGCCAGGATCAGCGCCAGCAGCGCCTGCCGCCACGGGCTCAACCTGTCGCCATAGGCGATCAGCAGCCCCGCCGCCAGAATCAGGGCGCCGGAAAACACGTCGGGCATGATCTGGCCGACATACCAGGGCAGGCCGGTGAGCAGCGTCAGCCCCAGCGCCAATCCGGCCAGCCACAGGGCGCGGTAGCGCGGGACCAGCATCTCGATGCTCTGATGCAATAGCCAGACGATGCACAGGGACTGAAACGCCACCACGCCCCACAGCGTCCACTGCGCGCCCAGCACCGTCATCAGCGCGGCATAGACCAGTGTCCGGTAGGGCAGTTCCTCGGCGACGATGGACAGCGCCATGTAGTTGCCCGAATCGGGGAACAGCAGGGGGTAGCCGTTGACCAGGGCGGCCGCCAGCAGCAGGGCCGTGGCGATCAGGAAGGCCATGGTCCGCGCCGCCACACCGTCCGGATCGAGCCAGGACGGCAGGCGGCGGGAAAACGGCAAAGGCGGGGCGGCAACCATGGCGAGGGCCGGATCATGGCAAATCGGCCGGGGAAAACAAAGGACTGCGCCGGACCGTTAAGGTCTGCTAAAAGCCTGAAATGCGCGCCTTATTCCTGATTCTGGCCGTTGGCCTCGCCGCCGCGTTGAATCTGTTGCTGTGGTGGGGCTCCTACCGTCCGGTTACCGTCGAACTGGCGACGCCGGAGCCGCCCCGCAGCATTTCCTTCGCCCCGTTCCATCGCGGCCAGAGCCCGCTGGTGCAGGTCTATGCCAGCCCGGCCGAGATCGAGGGCGATCTGCGGAGAATGTCGGGGCAGGTGCGGGCGGTGCGCACCTATACCTCGCTGGAAGGCATGGAGATCGTGCCGCGGCTGGCCGACCGGTACAATCTGAAGGTCACGCACAGCGCCTGGCTGGGCACGCGCGCGGTCATCAACGCGCAGGAGATTTCCGCCCTGATCGAGGCGGCCAACCGCTATCCCGAGACGGTCGAGCGGGTGATCGTCGGCAACGAGGTGCTGCTGCGCCGCGACCTGACGCAGCGCGAACTGGTCAACTACATCCGCGCCGTGCGCAGCGCGGTCAAGCAGCCGGTCTCCTATGCCGATGTCTGGGAGCGCTGGGTCGAGAATCCGTCGCTGGCGGAAGAGGTCGATTTCATCACCATCCACATCCTGCCCTACTGGGAGGACCATCCGGTGGGCGTGGCGCGCGCCCGCCAGCACATCGCCGACGTCTACGACATGGTGAAGGCCCGCTTTCCCGACAAGCCGATCCTGATCGGCGAGACCGGCTGGCCGACCGACGGGCGCATGCGCAACGATGCGGCACCCGGGCTGGTCGAGCATGCCCGCTTCGTCGCCATGTTCCTCGACCTCGCGAAGGAGAAGGGCTTCGACTACAACATCATCGAAGCCTTCGACCAGCCGTGGAAGACCATCATGGAGGGCACGGTCGGCAAGAGCTGGGGCATGCTCTATTCCGACCGCACCTACAAGTTCGAGCCCGGCAAGCCGGTCAGCAACGATCCGCTGTGGCTGGTGAAGTTCCTGGTGTCGACCGGCGTGGCGGCGGGGCTGGTGCTGTTCCTCGGCGCGCGCCGCGCCGGCTTGGCGGGCAGGCGCATCTTCGTGTTCGCGCTGTTCGCGCAGGCGGCGGTCACCGCGTTCGTCTACGGGCTGGCGATCGACCTGGAGCGCAGCATTCCGCTGGTTGCCGTTGCCGGCGAAATGTTCGGCGTCGCCTTCGCCCGGCTGGCCTCCGCACCGCTGGAGGCCATCGGCGTGCTCTATCGCTACGCCTTCTACCCCCAGCGGGTGCTGGGGGCAGCACTGTGGGGCGTGCTGGGCCTGCTGTTCGTGGTCTTCTTCGTGCGCGCCGTCGCCTACTCACTCTCCGGCGAAGCGCCGGTGCCGCAGCGCCTGCGCCGGGTGCGCGGCAGCGTGCGGGCCGCCTTCGACCATGGCCTGCGAAGGCTGTGGGGCTATCGCATCCTGACCCTGCAGATGCTGTTCCTGGCCTTCGCGCTGCTGGCGGTCTGGCATGTCTGGGCGCTGGCGCTGGACGGGCGCTATCGCGACTTCCCGATCGGCAACTTCCTGGCGCCGGCGCTAGTGCTGATGGCGTGGAAGATCGGCACGCTCTTCTGGCCGCCATCCGATGCGCCGGCCCGGCACAGGCTGGCGGAGGCGCTGTCCTTCGGCCGCCTGCTGGGTCTGGTCGGGCACGAGCCGGCCGCCCCGCTGCCGCCGAGCTATTCGCGCCTGGTGCCGATCTGGCCGGAGCTGCTGCTCAGCCTGGCGCTGATCGGCGGCGCCGTCGCGCTGGTCGTCATCGAGGGAACGCTCAACCGGCAGGCCCTGGTCTGGGCCGCGCTGTGCATCCTGATGAGTCTGCCGTTTCTGGCTACAATGCGCCTGTCGCTGGCGCTGCCCATCGCCGAACGGCCGCCCGAATCGTTCACCGGAAAATGGTAGACCGCAGCCGTCGAGCGGGAGGAGTACGACAATGGAAATGAAAGGCGAATATCGCATTCCCGCGCCGCGTCCCACCGTATGGGCGGCGCTCAACGATCCTGCCATCCTGCAGGCCTGCATTCCGGGCTGCGAGTCGCTGGAGCGCGGGGCGGAGAACGAGTTCAAGGCCACGGTGCGGGCCAAGGTCGGTCCGGTCAGCGCCCGCTTCTCCGGCAAGGTGACCTTGAGCGATTTCGACCCGCCCAGCTCCTATCGCATCTCGGGCGAAGGGCAGGGCGGCGCTGCCGGCTTCGCCAAGGGCGGCGCGGTGGTCAATCTCGAGGAGGACGGTGCGGCCACCATACTCCGGTACACCGCCGACGCCCAGGTCGGCGGCAAGCTGGCCCAGATCGGCTCGCGGCTGATCGACGGCACAGCCAAGAAGCTGGCCGACGAATTCTTCGAAGCCTTTGCCGCCAAGGTCGGGGAAATGGCCGGGCCGGCGCCGAGTGCGGCGGCGGAGGCGGCCGCTGCCGCTGCCGTTGCGATCGGCGCGCCGGCGGCCCAGCCCGTGCCGGCGCCGGTGGCGCCTGCCGCCGCGCCGCCCTCGGCCAAAAGCGCTGCGACGCGCTGGATATCGATCATCGGTATCGGCGTTCTGATCGTCGTCGCCTGGCTGATCTTCCGCTAACGATTCGCAACGGGCGGTTTCCGGCCGGTGCCTGCCGTTGCACCGGCTTGTTGCTTGACCGGAACCGTTGAAAGAGAAAGACTTTCGCTTGCCCTGGTGAGATCGCCGGCAGTGTGGCCAGCCCGGGTGCGTCGAGCGTACCAAGAGAGGGAGGGAAGGCTCATGTCCGTTTCGGTTAGCATGAAGGTCAATGGCAAGACGGCATCGGGAACCGTCGAGCCGCGCACGCTGCTGGTGCAATTCCTGCGCGAGCATCTTGGCCTGACGGGTACCCATGTCGGCTGCGACACCAGCCAGTGCGGCGCCTGCGTCGTCCATGTCGACGGCAAGTCGGTCAAGTCCTGCACCATGCTGGCGGTCCGCGCCGACGGCGCCGAGGTTTCGACCATCGAAGGCCTGGCCAGCAACGGCGCGCTGCACCCCATGCAGGAAGCCTTCCGCGAGAATCACGGGCTGCAATGCGGCTTCTGCACCCCGGGCATGGTCATGAGCGCCATCGACCTGGTGAAGCGCCACAACTACCAGCTCGACGAGACCACCGTCCGTCACGGCCTCGAAGGCAATCTTTGCCGCTGCACCGGCTACCACAACATCGTCAAGGCGGTGCTGGAGGGAGCCAAGGCGATGCAAGCCAAGGGGGTGTGACATGACCGAACACGGGATCGGCCGGCGCGTCGTCCGCAAGGAGGACCAGCGCTTCCTCACCGGCAATGGCCGCTACACCGACGATCTGCAGCGCAACCGGCAGACTTACGCCTTCTTCCTGCGCTCGCCCTATGCCCATGCCAGGATCAGGAGCATCGACACCGGCGCCGCACAGAACGCGCCTGGCGTGCTGGCGGTGTTCACCGGCGCCGATGCCGCCGCCGCCAAGGTCGGCGGCCTGATCTGCGGCTGGGTGGTCAAGGACAAGCATGGCGAGCCGCACAAGGCGCCGCCGCATCCGGCCATCGCCGTCGACACGGTGCGCCATGTCGGCGATCCGGTGGCGATGGTGATCGCCGAGACCGCTGCCCAGGCCAAGGATGCGGCGGAACGGATCGTGGTCGATTACGAGGAGCTGCCGGCGGTGGTGAATCCTGCCAAGGCGCTCGACAAGGGCGCGCCGCAGCTCCATGCCGAGGCGCCCGGCAATCTCTGCTACGACTGGGAGCTGGGCGACAGGGCGGCGGTCGATGCCGCCTTCGCCAAGGCCGCGCATGTCACCAAGATCGACCTGGTCAACAACCGGCTGATCCCCAACGCCATGGAGCCGCGGGCGGCGGCGGCGGAATACGATGCCGGCACCGGCCAGTACACGCTGTGGACCACCTCGCAGAACCCGCATGTGACGCGGCTGGTGCTGTCGGCCTTCGTGCTGGGCATTCCCGAGCACAAGCTGCGGGTGATCGCGCCCGACGTCGGCGGCGGCTTCGGCTCCAAGATCTTCATCTATGCCGAGGAGACCATGCTGACCTGGGCCTCGGCCAAGGTCGGACGGCCGATCAAGTGGACGGCCGAGCGCAACGAATCCTTCCTCAGCGACGCGCATGGGCGCGACCACGTCACCCATGCCGAGCTGGCGCTGGACAAGGACGGTAGGTTCCTGGCGCTGAAAGTCGACACCATCGCCAACATGGGCGCCTATCTGTCGACCTTCGCCACGGCCGTCCCGACCTATCTCTACGGCACCTTGCTGGCCGGCCAGTACACCACCCCGGCCATCCATGTGAACGTTAAGGCAGCGTTCACCAACACCGCACCCGTGGATGCCTATCGCGGCGCCGGCCGTCCCGAGGCGACCTTCGTGCTGGAGCGCATCGTCGAGCAGGCGGCGCGCGACATGAATATCGACAAGGCCGAGCTGCGGCGACGCAACTTCATCGCGCCGGACGCCTATCCGTACCAGACGCCGGTCGCCCTGGCCTACGACTCCGGCAACTATGCCGGCGCCTTGGCCAAGGCGCTCGAAATGGCCGACTATGCCGGCTTCGAGCAGCGCCGAGCCGAATCGAAGGCCAAGGGCAAGCTGCGCGGCATCGGGCTGTCGGCCTATATCGAGGCCTGCGGCCTGGCGCCGTCGGCGGTGGTCGGTTCGCTGGGCGCCGGCGTCGGCCAGTGGGAATCGGCGCAGGTGCGCTTCAACCCGACCGGCAACGTGCAGGTCTACACCGGCTCGCACAGCCACGGGCAGGGGCATGAAACCACCTTCGCCCAGCTCGTGTCGGACCATCTCGGCGTGCCGCTCGACCAGGTCGAGGTGATCCACGGCGACACCTCCTCGGTGCCGTTCGGCATGGGCACCTACGGCTCGCGCTCGCTGGCGGTGGGCGGTTCGGCGATCATCAAGGCCTGTGACAAGATCATCGCCAAGGGCAAGAAGATCGCCGCCCACATGCTGGAGGCGTCGGCCGCCGACATCGAGTTCAAGAACGGCACCTTCTCGGTGGCCGGCACCGACAAGTCGGTGCCGCTGGGCGGGGTGGTGTTCTCGGCCTATGTGCCGCACAACTACCCGCTCAACGAGCTCGAACCGGGCATGGACGAGAACGCCTTCTACGATCCGGCCAACTTCACCTATCCGGCCGGCGTGCATGTGTGCGAGATCGAGATCGATCCCGACACCGGCGTCAGCACCATCGCCAAGTTCACCGCGGTCGACGATTTCGGCAACCTGGTCAATCCGATGATCGTCGAGGGCCAGGTGCATGGCGGCATCGGCCAGGGCATCGGCCAGGCGCTGCTGGAGCACGGCGTCTACGACGAGAAGAGCGGCCAGCTCCTGTCGGGCTCGTACATGGACTACACCATGCCGCGCGCCGACGACCTGCCCAGCTTCCAGATCGGCTACCAGGTCACGCCCTGTCCGCACAATCCGCTGGGCGTGAAGGGCTGCGGCGAGGCCGGCGCCATCGCCGCCCCGGCGGCGGTGATGAACGCCATCCATGACGCGCTGGCGCCGGCCGGCGTCAGGAGCATCGACATGCCGGCCACGCCCAGTCGCGTCTGGCAGGCGATCCAGCAGGCGAACACCAAGATGGCGGCGGAATAGGGGAGGCCGGAACAATGTACAATTTCGAGTATCACCGTCCCAAGAGCCTGGCCGACGCGGTGGCGGCTCTGAAGAACGCGTCCGACGGCAAGCTGGTCGCCGGCGGCCAGACCCTGATCCCGACCCTGAAGCAGCGTCTGGCGCAACCCTCCGATCTGGTCGACCTGTCGGGCGTGGCGGAACTGCATGGCATCAAGGTCGAGGGCAACGCCGTCACCATCGGCGCCATGACGAAGCATGCCGAAGTGGCGGCCTCGGCGGAGGTGCGCAAGGCCATTCCCGCCCTGGCAGCGCTGGCGTCGGAAATCGGCGACCCGCAGGTGCGCAACCTGGGCACCCTGGGCGGCTCGATCGCCAACAGCGATCCGGCGGCCGACTATCCTGCCGCCGTGGTGGCGCTGAACGCCACCATCAGGACCAACGAGCGCAGCATCGCTGCCGACGATTTCTTCAAGGGCATGTTCACCACCGCCCTGAAGGAAGGCGAACTGATCGTGTCAGTCAGCTTCCCGGTGCCGGAGAAGGCCGGCTACATGAAGTTCCCCAACCCCGCCTCGCGCTACGCCATGGTCGGCGTCTTCGTGGCCAGAACGGCCGGCGGCGTGCGGGTGGCGGTCACCGGCGCCGGCCCCAGCGTGTTCCGCGTCAAGGCGATGGAAGAGGCGCTGGCCAAGGATTTCTCGGCCAAGGCGGTCGAGAACATCAAGGTGCCGGCCACCAACTTGAACTCCGACATCCACGGCAGCGCTGAGTATCGCGCTCACCTGGTGACGGTGATGGCCAAGCGAGCGGTTGCCGCCGCCAAGTAACTCCACCAGAGAGAATCAAAAAGGGAGGCAGTGGCCTCCCTTTTTATTTTCTCTAGCGAGCTGCCGCTTTATCCAATGCTGCGACGATGGCAGCGAAGCGCTCCTCGACTTCGTCGCGCATTTCGGGGTGGGTGAAGACATAGAGCTCGTTGGCGCGAATTGCCGCCAGAGTTTGCGCGGCGACATCCATTGGATCAAGTCCAGCCTGCAACTGCTCGGCGATTTCGGCGACCAGCTTGCCGGCCGGGCTCGTCGGATCAAGTGTCGGCGACGGGCCGTAACGCGGCGGCCGGTTGCGGCCGCTCGTGCCGATTTCAGTGCGTACATAGCCGGGACACAGCACCGTTACGCCGATAGTCGAACCGGCGAGCTGTTTAGCCAGGCCTTCCGACATCGCGACCACGGCGTATTTGCTGGTGGCGTAGGGGTTGAAGCCCAGATTGCTCTGCAGTCCGGCCATCGAGGCGGTGTTGACGATATGGCCACCTTCGCCATGCGCCCGGATATGCGGCAGGAAGCTGTGGATGCCGTGCAGCACGCCCATCAAATTGACGTCGAGCACCCAACGCCAGGTGTCGAGCGAGCCGTCGCCGGGGGCGACGCCGGCATTGTTGCAAACCACATGGACTTTGCCGAAGGCCCGGTACGCGGCTTGGGCGGCGCGGTCGACGCTGGCAGCATCGCTCACGTCGCAAATGACGCCGCGCACGTTCGGCGTCAGCGGACGCAGGCTGTCGACGGCGGCCGCCAAGGCCTGCGCCTCGATATCGGCCAGCATCACCTTCATGCCGGCCTGGGCGAAGGCGCGGCCCAATGCCAGGCCGATGCCGCTCGCCCCGCCAGTCACGAACGCCGTCTTGCCGGCCAGTTCGCGCATGATGTCCTTTCGCGACGGAGAGATCGCGGCCGCGATGGGCGGCCGCGCCCCGTCAGGCCTGGGCGCTGGGGCGGGCCGAGACCTCGGCGTGCCAGCGGGCCAGGCTCTTGTGCCTGTCCGGATCGACCCGCAGCTTCAGCACGCGGGCGAAATCGATCGTGCACAGGGCGGTGATGTCGGCGATCGAGTAGCGGTCGCCGGCAATGTATTTCGTCTTGGCCAGCACGCCGTCGAGGAAATCGAACACGTCCGGCGCTTCCTTCAGGCACTGCTCGGCATAGGCCGGCACCTGGGTGATGCGGTCGGCGAAGAAGGCGTTGCCGTGGCGGAAGGCACCGGTGATGCAGTTCATCGCATAGAGCTCCATGCGCCGCTGCCACATCTCGACGATGGCCTTGTCCTTGGCGTCGGTGCCGAACAGCGGTGGGTTGGGATGCGTCTCCTCGAAATAGCGGCAGATCGCCACCGTCTCGGCGATGACGGTGCCGTCGTCCAGCTCCAGGATCGGCACGCCGTGCAGGGGGTTCTTGGCGGAATATTCGGGGCCGCGGTTCTGCTTGCCGGCGATATCGACCTGCTCGGTCGGCACGGCGATGCCCTTTTCGGCGAGAAAGATGCGGACGCGGCGCGGATTCGGCGCCGTCTTGCTGTCGTAGAGTTTCATGGATCTTCCCGGTTGGCGTTTGGCTCCCGCGGCATTATCCCCCGCATGTCCCGGCACGCAAGGCAAAGTGGTGCCGGATGCATGGGAAACCCTTGGCCGGGTTGCAGAATTCTGCGCTAAACTCGTCCAGCTTTCGCCCACCGGAACCGACATGACCAGAGCATTGCCAGCTTCGATCGACGACACCTTGAGCCTGCTGGGCGAGGGCAAATACGTTGCCGACCGCAGCTTGGCGACGACGCTGTTCCTGTCGCTGAAGCTGGGCCGGCCGATCTTCGTCGAAGGCGAAGCCGGGGTCGGCAAGACCGAGATCGCCAAGGTACTGTCGCAGACTTTGGATCGGCCGCTGATCCGCCTGCAGTGCTACGAGGGGCTGGACGTCGCGTCGGCGGTGTACGAGTGGAACTATGCGCGGCAGATGATCGAGATCCGCCTGGCCGAGGCGCAGGGCGTGGTCGATCGCGCCAATCTGGGCGACGAGATCTTCACCGAGCGTTTCCTGATCCGCCGGCCGCTGCTGCAGGCGCTGCAGCCGGCACCGGGCGGCGCGCCGGTGCTGCTGATCGACGAGCTTGACCGCGCCGACGAGCCGTTCGAGGCCTATCTGCTGGAGGTGCTGTCTGATTTCCAGGTGACGATTCCCGAACTGGGCACGATGAAGGCGGCGACGCCGCCGCTGGTGGTGATCACGTCCAACCGCACGCGCGAAATCCACGACGCGCTGAAGCGGCGCTGCTTCTACCATTGGGTCGACTATCCCGACGCCGAGCGCGAGATGAAGATTATCGCCGCCAAGGTGCCGGGCGTGCGCGAGCGGCTGAGCCGGCAGATCGTCGCCATCGTGCAGGATCTGCGCAAGCAGGACCTGTTCAAGCTGCCGGGCGTGGCCGAGACCATCGACTGGACCACGGCATTGACCGAGCTGAACGTGCTGGAGCTCGATCCCGACACCATCAACAACACGCTGGGCGTGCTGCTGAAGTACCAGGACGACATCCAGAAAATCCAGGGCAGCCCGGCCGCCGAGCTGCTGAACCGCGTCAATCGCGAACTGGCGCTGGCGGGAGGCGGCGGCGCATGAGCGATGTCTATACCGCCGCTGGCCGGGTGGGCGACGGCAGGCTGGTCGACAACATCACTCATTTCGCCCGCACCCTGCGCCGCGCTGGAATGCCGATCGGGCCCGGCCGCGTCATCGAGGCGGTCAAGGCGGTGGAGGCCGCCGGCGTGGCAAGGCGCGAGGATTTCTACTGGACCCTGCATGCGGTGTTCGTGAACCGGCAGGACCAGCGCGCCCTGTTCGACCAGGCGTTCCACATCTTCTGGCGCAATCCCAGGCTGCTGGAAAAGACCCTGTCGTTGCTGCTGCCGACGGTGAAAACCGAAGAAGCCGAGGACCGGCGCGAGGAGATCAGCCGCCGGCTGGCCGAAGCCATGCGGCCGGCCAATGACGATCACGGTCCGGGCGAGGAGCAGGAGCCGCCGGAAGTCGAGATCGACGCCACCTTGACGTTCTCCGACCGCGAGCTGCTGCAGAAGAAGGATTTCGAGCAAATGTCGCAGGCGGAGGCCGACGCCGCGCTGCGCGCCATCCAGCGTCTGCGCCTGCCCATCGCCGACGTGCCGACCCGCCGCTTCGCGTCCGACCGGCGCGGTGCCAGGATCGACCTGCGCACCACCTTGCGCCGCAGCCTGCGCACTGGCGGCATGCTGGAACTGGCGCGCAAGAAACGCCGGCAGCGACCGCCACCCATCGTGGTGCTGTGCGACATTTCCGGCTCGATGAGCCAGTACAGCCGCATGTTCCTGCATTTCATGCACACGCTGACCAACGATCGCGACCGGGTGCACAGTTTCCTGTTCGGCACGCGGCTGACCAACATCACCCGTGCCCTGCGCTATCGCGACATCGACGTGGCGCTGGCCAAGGCCAGCGAGCAGGCGGCCGACTGGTCCGGTGGCACCCGCATCGGCCATTGCCTGCACGAGTTCAACCGCTTCTGGAACCGGCGCGTGCTGGGGCAGGGCGCCGTCGTGCTGCTGATCAGCGACGGGCTGGACCGCGAGGGCGGGCCCGGCCTGGCGCAGGAGATGGAGCGCCTGCACCGCTCGTGCCGGCGGCTGATCTGGCTCAATCCCCTGTTGCGCTACGACGCCTTCGCGCCCAGATCACAGGGGAACCGGGCGATGCTGCCGCATGTCGACGAGTTCCGTCCGGTGCACAATCTCGACAGCCTGGAGGCGCTGGCCCGGGTCCTGTCGCAACCCGCGCCCAGGGCCGATGGCGACATGGCCCGCTGGCGCCAGCGTCTGGCGGAGGCCTGACATGCAAACTTACGACGACAACGTGCTGGGCAAGGTGAAGGAATGGCGCGATGCCGGCGGCAAGGTGGCGCTAGCCACGGTGGTCACCACCTGGGGCTCCTCGCCGCGGCCGGTCGGCAGCCAGATGGCGGTCGGGCCGGACGGGACCATGATCGGCTCGGTGTCCGGCGGCTGCATCGAAGGGGCGGTGGTCAAGGAGGCGCTGGAAGCCATGCAGGACGGCAAGCCGCGCCTGCTGGATTTCGGCGTCACCGACGAGCAGGCCTGGGACGTGGGCCTGGCCTGCGGCGGCAAGGTGCAGGTCTTCGTCGAACCGGTGGAATGAAATGCAGGCGGCGCTGCTGGAAAAGCTGATCAAGGCGCGCAACGAGCGCCGGCCGGTGGTGCTGGCGACGCGGCTGGAGGACGGCCATCAGGCGCTGGTATTCGCCAATTCGGCCGAAGGGCCGCTGGCGGGCGAGGAGATGGTGGTCGAGGCGGCGCGCCAGGCGATGCTGACCGACCGCTCCGGCGTGGTGGAGACCGGCGTCGGCAAGCTGTTCCTGCACGCCCATGTTCCCGCGCCGCGGCTGATCGTGGTCGGCGCGGTGCATATCGCGCAGGCGCTGGTGCCGATGGCGGCGATGGCCGGTTACGACGTGACGGTGATCGACCCGCGCCGCGCCTTCGCCAGCGACAGCCGCTTTCCCAACGTGACGGTGCTGACCGACTGGCCCGACGAGGCGCTGGAGACGCTGAAGCCGGATCGCGCTACCGCCGTCGTGACGCTGACGCACGATCCCAAGCTGGACGATCCGGCGCTGATCGCGGCGCTGAACTCGGACTGTTTCTATATCGGCGCGCTGGGTAGTCGGCGCACGCATGAGAAGCGGGCGGCGCGGCTGGCCGAGGCCGGGATCACGCCGGAGCAGATGGCGCGCATCCACGGACCGGTCGGGCTGAACCTCGGCGCGCTGTCGCCGGCCGAGATCGCCATCTCCATCGTCGGCGAGATCACCCAGGTGCGCCGGCGCAAGCCCGAGGCGGCATGAAGTTCGGTGACACGCCCTTGTCGGAAGCCGAAGGCGCCATCCTGGCGCATTCCTGGCGCGCCCCCGGCAAGTCGCTGAACAAGGGCCGCGTGCTGTCGGCCGAGGACATCGAGACGCTGCGGCGGGCGGGGATTGTGTCGGTGGTGGCGGCGCGGCTGGAGGCGGACGACGTGCCGGAGGACGAGGCCGCCGCCAGGCTGGCGCAGGCGCTGGCCGGGTCGGGCCTGTCGGTCGGTGCCGCCTTCACCGGCCGCGTCAATCTCTTCGCCGCCACCGCCGGCATCGTCGAGCTGGCGCCGGACCGCATCGATGCGCTGAACCTGGTGGACGAGGCCATCACCGTGGCGACCTTGCCGGCGCACGCCACCGTCACCGAGAAGCAGATGGTGGCGACCATCAAGATCATCCCCTTTGCCGCCCCGCGCGCCGCCCTCGAACGCTGCCTGGCGGTGGCCGGCAATGCGCCGCCGCTGCGGGTGGCGCCGCTGCGGGCGATGAAGGCGGGGCTGGTGCAGACCATGGTGGCGGGCACCAAGCCGTCGGTGCTGGACAAGACCGTCAACGTCACCCGCAAGCGGCTGGAGGATCTGGGCAGCACGCTGATCGCCGAGCGCCGCTGCCGCCATGACGCGACCGAGGTAGCGGCCGAGCTGGAGAAGCTGAAGGCGGAAGGCTGCGAATTGCTGCTGGTGGCGGGCGCGTCGGCCATCGTCGACCGGCGCGACGTGGTCCCGGCTGGCATCGAGCGGGCCGGCGGTACGATCCGCCATTTCGGCATGCCGGTCGATCCCGGCAATCTGCTGCTGTTCGCCGACATGGACGGGAAGCCGGTGATCGGCCTGCCCGGCTGCGCCCGCTCGCCCAAGTTCAACGGGCTGGACCAGGTGCTGCAGCGGCTGCTGGCCGGGCTGCCGATCGGGCCGGAGCAGATCATGCGCATGGGTGTGGGCGGCTTGCTGGCCGAGATTCCCAGCCGGCCGCTGCCGCGCGCCGAGACCGAAGTGCTCCCCGTCGCGCCGCGCGTGGTGGCGCTGCTGCTGGCGGCTGGCATGTCGCGCCGCATGGGCGGGCCCAACAAGCTGCTGCAGGACGTCGGCGGCGAGGCCATGGTGGTGCGCACGCTGAAATCGGTGCTGGCCTCCGCGGTCGACGAGGTGGTGGTCGTGCTCGGCCATAACGGCGCGCAGGTGAAGCAGGCCATAGAAGCGGCGTCGGCTGGCGACAAGCGCGTGCGCTTCGTCGACAACCCGGACTTTGCCGAGGGCCTCAGCACCTCGCTGCGGGCCGGGCTTGCCGTGCTGTCGGAGAAGACCGATGCGGTGCTGGTCTGCCTGGCCGACATGCCGGCGGTCAGCGCGGCGCAGATCGACCGGCTGATCGCCGCCTTCAACCCGGTCGAGCAGCGCGCCATCTGCGTGCCGACTTTCAAGGGCAAGCGCGGCAATCCCATTCTCTGGGCGCGCCGCTTCGTGCCCGAGATGCAGAAGCTGGCCGGCGACGTCGGCGCGCGCCACCTGATCGGCGAGAATGCCGAAACGGTATGCGAAGTCGAGATGGGCGATGCCGCCGTGCTGACCGATCTCGACACGCCCGAAGCGCTGCGCAGCTATCTGGAAGCGCGGCCATGAGCTTCGATGCCGCGGCCTTGCGGGCCCAGTTCCCGATCCTGCGCGAACGGGTCAACGGCAAGCCGCTGCACTATCTCGACAACGGCGCCACCGCGCAGATGCCGCAGGCGGTGATCGACACGGTCACCCGCCACGAGAGCCACGCCCGCGCCAATGTGCTGCGCGGCGTGCACACCCTGGCCGAGCGCGCCACCGAAGCCTACGAAAACGCCCGCGCCCGGGTGGCCTCGTTTCTCAACGTCGCTCCGCAGGAGATCGTCTTCACTTCCGGCTGCACCGCCGCGATCAACCTGGTGGCGCACAGCTACGGCAGCCTGCTGAAGCCGGGCGACGAGATCCTTGTCTCGACCCTGGAGCATCACTCCAACATCGTGCCCTGGCAGCTCCTCGCCGAGCGCAGCGGGGTGGCGCTGCGGGCGCTGCCGGTGACGCCGGACGGCCGGATCGATGTCGAGGCGCTGCCGCGCCTGGCCTCGTCCCGGACCAGGCTGATCGCGCTGGCGCATGCCTCCAACGTCACCGGCGCCATGCTCGATGTGGCGTCGGTCGTGGCAGAGGCGGCTAAAATCGGCGCCCGCGTGCTGCTGGACGGGGCGCAGCGCATTCCGCAGGGCCCGCTCGATCTGACGGCGCTGGGCGTCGATTTCTATGCCTTTTCCGGCCACAAGGCCTATGGTCCCACCGGCGTCGGCGTGCTGTGGGCGCGGGGCGAGATCCTGCAGGCCATGCCTCCCTTCATGGGCGGCGGCTCGATGATCGAGCGGGTCGATTTCGCCGGCACCACTTACGCTTCGCCGCCGCGCCGCTTCGAGGCCGGCACGCCGCCCATCGCCCAGGCCGTGGGGCTGGGCGCGGCGCTGGATTTCATGCGCGGTCTCGACTGGGCGGGAGTCCAGGCGCATGAGATGGCGCTGACGCAGCGGCTGATGGACGGGCTGGGCCGCATCGACGGCGCCCGCATCGTCGGGCCGCGCGGGCTGCAAGACAGGGTGCCGGTCGTCTCCTTCGCGGTCGACGGCATCCACCCGCACGATCTGGCGCAGATCCTGGACCAGAACGGGGTGGCCATTCGCGGCGGCCATCACTGCGCCCAGCCGCTGATGGATTTCTTCGACCTGCCAGGCACGGCGCGGGCCAGCATCGCGCCCTACAACGACGTTTCCGACATCGATGCGCTGCTGGAGGGCGTCGCCATGGCGCGGCGCAAGCTGGCATGAGCGACGATCTCTACCAGCAGGCGATCGTCGCACTGGCGCGCGACAGGAGCCATGCCGGCGCGCTGGAGCCGTCGGATGCCAAGGCGACGCGCGACAACCCGCTGTGCGGCGACCGCGTCGTCCTGACGGCGCGCTTCGATACCGACGGTTCGTTGTCGGAGCTGCGTCACAAAACCCGTGGTTGCCTGCTGTGCGAAGCGGGAGCGGCGCTGGTTGCCGCGCATGCGCAGGGACTGGATGCGGCAAAAGCGGGGCAGGTCGGCGACGACATGCGCGCCTATCTCGCCGGCAAAAGCGAGGCGTCGCCGTGGAACAGCGCGGCGGTCTTCACGCCGGTGCGCGCCAGGAAATCGCGTCATGATTGCGTCACATTGGCCTTCGATGCTCTGGCCGACCTGTTCCAGACGCGTCCCTGATCCGGAGACTTTCAGATGCTTTCCCGTTCGCTTGCCGCCGCCGCGCTTTTCACCGCGGTGGCGCTGCCTGCCGCCGCGCAGGAGCTCGCTCTCAAGCGCGTCATGCTGTCGTCCGGCGGCATCGGCTATTTCGAGCACGAGGCCGAGATCGATGGCAATGCCGAGCTGAAGCTGAACGTGCGCCTCGATCAGGTCGACGACGTGCTCAAGAGCCTGGTGGTTTACGACGATCGCGGCGGCATCGGCGGCGTCAGCCTGCCTGGTCGCGAACCGCTGGCGGAGGCGTTCCGCGGCCTGCCGTTCGGCGAGGAGGCGCTGGGCTCGCTGGCGGCGCTGGTGCAGGCGCTGCAGGGCGCGGAGATCACCGTTTCCGGTCCGCGCGTGCTGAGCGGTCGCGTCGTCGCCGTCACGCCCGAGATCACCGTCAGCGGCAACGGCCAGGAAACGCGGCAGCGCCATCGCGTTTCGGTACTGACTGCCGACGGCGTCATGCAGCAATTCGTACTGGAGGAGGCGCAGGACCTGCAGTTCAACGATCCCGCCCTGCGCCGCCAGATCGGCGAAGCGCTGGCCGCCGTGCGCGAGAACCGGGCGCGCGATTCGCGCACCGTGACGGTGTCTCTGCGCGGCAACGGCAAGCGGCTGGTGCGGGCGGCCTATGTCGTTTCCGTGCCGGTGTGGAAGGCTGCCTATCGCGTCACCCTGCCGGCCGATGCCGCCGCCACCAGGGCCGGCATGCAGGGCTGGGCGGTGCTGGAGAACATGACCGGCACCGACTGGCACAACGTCGAGCTGACCTTGGTCTCCGGCAGCCCCGTCACTTTCCGCCAGGCGCTGTACGACGCCTACTACGTGAACCGGCCGGAAGTGCCGGTCGAGGTGGTGGGCCGCATCCTGCCGCGCCCGGACCAGGGCGGCGTGGTGGCCGACATGGTGGCCGAGCAGAAAGCCTACGCGCCGCCCCCGCCGCCGGCGCCCGCTTCGACGATGCGCGGCAGAATGGAAGCGGGCGGCGCCATGGCCAGCGTCCCGGTGCCGGGTGCCGTGGCCGGCGCGGTCGAGGCGGCGGCATCGGCCGAATCCTTCACCCAGGTTTCCTTCCGGTTCCCGCAGCCGGTCAGCATCGGCGCCGGCCGCACCCTGTCGGTGCCGATCATCGACCGCGAGGTGCCGGTGCGCCGTCTGGCGCTGTACCAGTCCGAGACCCATGCACGCCATCCGCTGGCCGCCATCGAGGTGCGCAACGACGGCACCACCGGCCTGCCGCCGGGTATCCTGACCATCTACGAGCGCGGCGCCAGCGCGGGCCAGGCGGCCTATGTCGGCGATGCCCGCCTGTCGGGCCTGCCGGTGGGCGACAAGCGGCTGCTCAGCTACGCGCTCGACACCAGGACCATCGTCGAGCGCGAGGTCGGGCAGACCCAGCGCGTCGCCAGAGGCAGCATCGCCGGCGGCGTGTTCCGCTACACCACGACCCTGACGCAGACCATCACCTGGCGCATCCGGCCGCCGGCCAATGAAGGCCGCAACATGCTGCTGGAGCATCCCGGCGCCGCCGGCTGGACGGTGATCCAGCCCGACCCGCGCACGGTCGAGATCAGTGAGAACCGTTTCCGCGTCGCCGCCTCGATCCCGCCCGCGGCGCAGACCAATGTCGAACTGGTGCTCGAGCGGCCGATGGAGCAGGCGATCAGCCTGGCCTCGGCCTCCAGCGACACCATCGCCGCTTTCGCCCGCAACACTGAACTCGACAAGCCGACCCGCGATGCCTTCGCCCGCATCATGGCCCTGCAGAGCGACGTGGCGCGCCAGCAGCAGCGCCTGACCCAGCTCGACAACGAGCGCCAGGCCATCGTTGCCGACCAGGAGCGGCTGCGCGGTAATCTGGGCGCGGTACCGCGCGAAAGCGATCTCTACAAGCGCTACCTGGCCCGGCTGGAGGACCAGGAGAACGTACTGGAGAAACTCGCCGGCGATCGCGCGGCGGCAGAACAGGCATTGACCGCCGCGCGTCAGGCGCTGTCGGAGTTCATCGCCCGGCTGTAGCACAGGAGCGACTCGTCCGTCCGCCGCATGGCTTGCGCCGCAAAATGGCATGACCGGTTTGCGGCGCGCACCGCTATCCTGCCGGCACAAATGAAGCCGGCATATCTGGTCGTCCCGACATGAAATGGAGCCTGCCGCGCACGGCGGTCGTGCCGCTGGTGGTTGCCTGCGCCCTGTTCATGGAGAATCTGGACTCGACCGTGATCGCCACGGCGCTGCCCGTCATCGCCCAGTCGCTGGACGAGAATCCGCTGCATCTGAACCTGGCGATCACCTCCTACCTGCTGAGCCTGGCGATCTTCATCCCCATCAGCGGCTGGATGGCCGACCGGTTCGGCGCCCGCACCGTCTTCCGCGCCGCCATCCTGGTGTTCATGCTGGGCTCGATTGCCTGCGGCCTTGCCAACTCGCTGCCTGAACTGGTGGCGGCGCGCATCCTGCAGGGCATCGGCGGTTCGATGATGACGCCGGTGGGCCGGCTGATCCTGCTGCGCTCCATTCCCAAGGCCGGGCTGGTGCAGGCCATGTCCTACCTGACGGTGCCGGCGCTGATCGGGCCGGTGATCGGCCCGCCGCTGGGCGGCTTCATCGTCACCTATGCCGACTGGCGCTGGATCTTCTTCATCAACATCCCGATCGGCATCGTCGGCATCATCGCCGTCACGCTGCTGATCGACAACGTGCGCGAGGAGGCGGTACCGCCGCTCGACTTGCGCGGCTTCGTCCTGATCGGCCTGGGCCTGGCGGGGCTGATCTTCGGCTTCGAGACGGTGGGACGCGAGATCGTGCCGCTGAACGTGACCCTGGGCCTGCTGGTCGGCGGCGCGCTGTGCAGCCTGCTCTATGTCTGGCATTCCCTGCGCGCCAGATCGCCGATCATCGATCTCGGCCTGCTGCGCCTGCCGACCTTCCGCGCCGCCGTGCTGGGCGGGCTGCTATTCCGCATGGGGCTGGGGGCGTTGCCGTTCATGCTGCCGCTGATGCTGCAGATCGGTTTCGGCCTGTCGGCGCTGCAGTCGGGACTGCTGACCTTCGCCAGCGCGGCAGGCGCGCTGACCATGAAGATGACCGCGGGACCGATCATCCGCGCCTTCGGCTTCCGCCCGGTGCTGATCGGCAATGCGGTGATTTCCGGCTTTTTCCTGATGGGCTATGCGCTGTTCCGGCCCGATACGCCGCACGCCGTTATTTTCCTGGCGCTGCTGGCCGGCGGTTTCTTCCGCTCGCTGCAGTTCACCGCCATCAACACGCTCTCCTATGCCGACGTGCCCTCGCCGCGCATGAGCAAGGCGACCAGCTTCGCCGCCATGATGCAGCAGCTTTCGCTCAGCATCGGAGTGGCGATCGGCGCCATGCTGCTGCATCTGACCCTGGCGGCGCGCGGCGGCACGGCAGTTCAGGCGCAGGATTTCGTGCCTGCCTTCCTCACCATCGGCGCGCTGTGCGTGGCTTCGCTGGTGTTCTTCCTGCCGCTGGCGCGCGACGCTGGGGCTGAGGTCAGCGGCCATCGCGCCGCGCAGGCGACGCCGCAGGATGCGTCCTCGGGCTGAAACCGTTCCGGATCAGCGGTGGGCGGCGCCGACCGCAGCGCCAACGCTGGCGAAACCGTCCCGCTTCAGCAGTGCCGCCAGTTCCGCCTTCATGCGATGGACGATGTGCGGGCCCTGGAACACCATGGCGCTATAGAGCTGCACCGCCGAGGCGCCCTGGCGGATCTTCTCGTAGGCGTCGCCCGCGCTGGCGATGCCGCCGACGCCGATCAGCGTCACCTTGCCTTCGGTCAGCCGGTACATGTCGGCCAGCAGGCGGGTGGAAAGGTCGAACATCGGCCGGCCGCTCAGCCCGCCGCGTTCCGACCGGTAGCGGCTGCGCAGCGAGTCGGGGCGGGAAATCGTGGTGTTGCTGACGATCATGCCGTCGATGCCGGCGTTCATCGCCACTTGGGCGATGTCCTGCTTTTCCTGCTCGGTCAGGTCCGGCGCCGACTTGATCAGCATGCAGGGCAGGGCGATGCCGGTCTCGCGCGCGACCCGCGCCCGCGTCTCGTTCAGCTGTTCCAGCAGTCCCTCCAGCGGTCCCTTCGACTGGAAGACCTTGCCGTTGGGGGTGTTGGGGCAGGAAATGTCGATGGTCATATAGTCGGCCAGCGGCGTGAACTTCTCCACCAGCAGGTCGAAGTCGCGCCCCGGGTCGGTGCTGTCGCTGTTGCTGGCCATGTTGACGCCGACCATGCCGGCCGAGCGGTCGCGCTGGGTCAGCCGGGCGGCGATGACCTCCATGCCGTCGTTGTTGAAGCCCATGCGGTTGATCACCGCATAGTCCTCCGACAGCCGGAACAGCCGCGGCCGCGGATTGCCCGGTTGCGGCCGCGGCGTGACGCCGCCGATCTCGATGAAGCCGAAGCCCATCGCCTGGGTGGCGTTGATGACTACGGCGTTCTTGTCGAAGCCGGCCGCCAGCCCGATAGGATTGGGCAGCATCCGGCCCAGGAGGCTGGTGGTCAGGACGGGGTCGCTGGGGCTGGTCTCGGGGCGCAGCAGCCCGTTGCGCAGCGCCCAGAGCGCGATGCGATGCCCCTGTTCGGCATCGATCAGGGGCAGCACAGGCCGCACCAGCGGGTAGAAGTCGAGCATGGACGCT
Source organism: Alphaproteobacteria bacterium (assembly GCA_037190765.1). GTDB lineage: Bacteria > Pseudomonadota > Alphaproteobacteria > Reyranellales > JAQSWP01 > JAQSWP01. The sequence goes on along the minus strand of JBBCJW010000082.1, from coordinate 36,396 downwards.
ATCAGTTGCGCCGGAAGTTCGGCGGGTCAAGCCTCAATCCGGGCCGGCGGGGGAAAAGCACGGCCATCAGCTCGGAAAACAGCCGGTCGAAGGACCGGTCTTCGGCGCTGGTGGAGTCGGTGCGGGCATAGGCCTCGGTCATCGGCCGCTCGCCGCGGCAATAGGCGGCGGCGAGCTGGACGCCGCCGGCCACCTTGGCCGGGGCCGGGTTCAGCGTCTCCAACTGGCCGCACAATGTGTCGCCGAGCTGGTTGGCGGCGCCGAACACCAGCACCAGCCGGTACTGGTCCGGCTTGGCCTCCAGCTCCGGCTTCACGGTCCAGGTCGTCTGGGGCCCCACGGACCGCCTCTGGAGGTTGGCCAGGACCGCCTGCTGGAAGGTTTCGTCCGGCATGACGAAGGGATTGCCGCGGATCTGGACCTGGAATTCCTTGCCGTCGGCGGCGCCGAAGAACTCCTCCCAGGTGTACGGGAGGTGGACTTCTTCGTGGGAGATGACGGCGGCCTGTGCTGCGCCCGCGAACAGGGCGGCGGCCAGCAGGACCGGCGACACAAGCTGTTTTCGGTTCATGTTTCACTCTAGCGCCGGGTTGGCGGCGGAATTAAGGCTGCCGCTGCCCAGGTCCGGCGGCGCGGTCAGACGTCGAGATCCCGCGCGAACTGCGCGTTCTCCTGGATGAAGGCAAAGCGCTTCTCCGGCTTGCGGCCCATCAGGTCTTCCACCAGCTTCGCCGTGCGCATGGCCTCTCGGCGTTCCGTCTCGTCGCGGGCCTGCGGCACCGAAACGCGCAGCAGGCTGCGCTTGGCGGGATCCATGGTGGTGTCGCGCAACTGGTTGGGCAGCATTTCGCCCAGGCCCTTGAAGCGGCTGATCTCGACCTTGCCATTGCCCTTGAAGGTGGTGGCCATCAGCTCCTCGCGATGCCTGTCGTCGCGGGCATAGACCGAGGTGCCGCCCCGCACCAGCCGGTAGAGCGGCGGTTGCGCCAGATAGAGATGGCCGTTCTCGATCAGCTTCGGCATGGCGCGATAGAAGAACGTCATCAGCAGCGAGGCGATATGGGCGCCGTCGACGTCGGCGTCGGTCATGATGACGACCCGCTCGTAGCGCAGCTTGTCGTTGTTGTAGTTGGCGCCGGTGCCGCAGCCCAGCGCCAGGATCAGGTCGGCGACCTCCTGGTTCTCGCGCAGCTTCTCGGCCGAGGCCGAGGCGACGTTCAGGATCTTGCCGCGCAGGGGAAGAACGGCCTGGGTGTTGCGGTTGCGCGCCTGCTTGGCCGAGCCGCCGGCCGAATCGCCCTCGACCAGGAAAATCTCAGTGCCCAGCGAACTGTTGGAGGTGCAGTCGGCCAGCTTGCCCGGCAGGCGCAGCTTGCGCGTGGCGGTCTTGCGCTGCTGCTCCTTGTCCTGCTTGCGCCGCAGCCGCTCCTCGACCTTCTCGATGATGGCCTCGAGCAGGGCGTTGGCGCTTTCGGGGTCGCCGCCCAGCCAATGGTCGAAATGGTCGCCCACGACGCTTTCGACCATGCGCGCGGCATCGACCGACACCAGCTTCTCCTTGGTCTGGCCCTGGAACTGCGGTTCACGGATGAACAGCGACAGCAGCCCGGTGCAGCCCTCCATCACGTCATCGGCCGTGATCTGCGCCGCCTTGCGGTTGCCGGTCAGTTCGCCGTAGCGCTTCAAGCCGCGGCTCAGGGCGGCGCGCAGGCCCGCTTCGTGGGTGCCGCCATCGGGCGTGTACACCGTGTTGGCGTAGGAACGCAGGAAGCCTTCTCCGTCCACCGGCCACCACACCGCCCATTCGACCTTGCCGCCCTGGTCGCTCTCGGCCTTGCCGTGGAACGGGGCCGGGGTGAGGGTGGGGCGCTCGCCGATCTCGCTCTTGAGGTAGTCAGTCAGGCCGCCTTCGAAATGGAAGGTCTCCTTCTCCGGCGTGCCGTCCTTCCTGCCCAGTAGCGCCGGGTCGCACTGCCAGCGGATTTCCACGCCGCTGAACAGGTAGGCCTTGGAGCGCGCCATGCTGTAGAGCCGGGCGGGCGAGAACTCGATCCTGTCGCCGAAAATCTTCGGGTCGGGGTGGAAGCGCACCGACGTGCCGCGCCGGTTGCGCGCCACGCCCATGTTCTTCAGCTTCGATTTCGCCTCGCCCCGGCTGTAGCGCTGCTCCCAGAGCTGCCGCTCGCGCGCCACTTCCACGATCAGCTCGTCGGACAGGGCGTTGACCACCGACACGCCCACGCCGTGCAGGCCGCCCGAGGTCGAGTAGGCCTTGCCGCCGAATTTCCCGCCCGAGTGCAGCGTCGTCATGATGACTTCCAGTGCCGACTTGCTCTTGAATTTCGGGTGCGGGTCGGTCGGGATGCCGCGGCCGTTGTCGGTGATGGTGACCCAGTTACCCTTGTCCAGGATCACCTCGATGACGCTGGCGTGGCCCGCCACCGCCTCGTCCATGGCGTTGTCCAGCACTTCGGCGACCAGGTGGTGCATGGCCCGCTCGTCGGTGCCGCCGATATACATGCCCGGCCGCCGCCGCACCGGCTCCAGCCCCTCCAGCACCTCGATGTCCTGGGCGGTATAGGCGTTCTTGCCTTTCGGCGCGTCGGAGAACAGGTCCTTGGACTTGGCCATGTCGGTACGGGAAACCCTTTGAAATGCCGGCAAAACTGGCCGGAATTCGCCTTATATGGTAGGTATGGCTTGGTCCTATCACAAAATAAAGGCAAAGGGGAAGCCGCATGGCCAGAGCCGCCCGCAAACCGGAACCGCCGGAAATCCACCCCGGCCGCGATCCCGTGATCCGCACCGCCCCGGCGCCAGCGGACATGAACGGCAACGGCGACATCTTCGGCGGCTGGGTCATGGCCCAGATGGACATTGCCGGCGGCATCACGGCCGCCCGCGTCGCCCAGGGCCGGGTGGCGACCGTGGCCGTCGCCGGCATGACCTTCAACAAGCCGATCAAGGTGGGAGACGTGGTCAGCATCTATGGCGAGGTCGAGCGCATCGGCAACACCTCGGTCTCGATCCGGCTCGAAACCATCGTGCAGCGGCGGCTGGACGCGGAGCCGATCAAGGTCACCGAAGGCACCTTCGTTTTCGTCGCCATCGACGATCAGGGCCGGCCGCGGCCGATCCCCAAGCCGGGCGCGGCCAGGGGCAAGGCAAAACCCGGATCGCGGCGCGCCTAGATGCTGCGGCTGGCCGCCCTTGTCCTTTTGACGTCGCTGCTGGCAATTCGGCCGGCCAACGCCCATCCGCATGTCTTCATCGACTGGCGGGTGGAGCCGGTGCTGGCCAGTGGCGCCATCGTGTCGCTGAAGCTCTACTGGCGCTTCGACGATCTCTACAGCGATCTGGTGCTCGGCACCGTCGATCGCGACGGCGACCGCAAGCTGTCGCCGCCGGAGATCGACGCCATCGCCAAGCGCACTCTCGCCAATCTGGAGAAGGGCGGTTTCTATACCAGCTTCACCCTGGACGACCGTCCCTGGCGGGCGCAGAAGGCGCAGCATTTCGGCGCCGAGGTCGATGGCGACCATGTGGTCTATATCTTCACCTTCACCCTGCCGTCGCCGGCAAAGGCGCTGACGGTCTCCTCCTACGACCCCGAGTACTACATCGAGATGCTGGCCGACAAACGGCAGGTGACGGCGGGCAGCGGGTTCGCTTGCAAGGCCGGTCCGGCGCCGGCGGTGAAGCTCGATCCCTGGGGCAGCATCACGCCGGATCTCGTATCCTGCAGCGTCAAATGATCGTTCGCCTGTTGCGCTTTCTTGCGGTCGTTGCCGTTGGTCTCGTGCTGGCGGGCGGTTCCGCCGCCGCCAGGGAGGACCGGGCGACGCTCGCCGTGCCGCTGTCGGTCGGCGAGGCCATCGACGGGGTGATCGCCCAGGTCGGGCGCTGGCAGAGCCAGGCCAATCGCGCCCTGTCGGCCGAAGTGCGCAACATCAGGCGCGGGGAGGGGCTGCCGGCGGTTCTGACGCTTTTGCTGGTCGGCTTCACCTATGGCGTGCTGCATGCGCTGGGCCCGGGCCATGGCAAGGCCGTGGTCGCCGCCTATTTCATGGACCGCCGGCGGCACTGGTCGGCGGCGATCTTCGCCGGCAGCTGGATCGCGCTCGGCCACACCATTTCGGCCATCCTGATCGTGCTGGTCCTCGCCGTGCTGCTGGGCGGCGCCTCGCTCGATGTTGTCGACCAGGCCCGCGTCGTCGAGATCATCGCCTATGGCCTGATCGTGCTGATCGGCCTGTGGCGGCTGATCGCCGGGCTGACCGGCCGGGGACACTGCCACGACCATGATCATGAGCACGATCATGGGCATCACGGTCATGACCATGCCCATCACCATCACGAGCATCACCATCACGGCCCGCCCGGCTGGCGGGACCGGCTGAAGCAGTTCCTGCGGCCCGACGCCATGCTGGGGCTGCTGACCGTGGCCGGGGCGGTGCCCTGCAGCGGCGCCATGATCCTGCTGCTGTTCTGCCTGGCCAACGGCATGCTGCTGGTCGGGCTGATGGGCGCCTTCGCCATCAGCGTCGGCATGGCCCTGACCCTGATTGTGCTCGGCTTCACAGCGGTGTTCCTGCGGATGCGCTTTGTTGACCGGGCCGGGAGCGGATGGCTGCAACGGGGCGTGACCGTGGCGGGCGGCCTGCTGGTGACGGTGATCGGTGCGACCATGCTGGCTGCGGTCGTGGCCCGGCCTGTATAATCGCCGACGCGGAACCGGCGGCCGTTCCGGCTGTCAGGCTTTTCGGCTTTCAGGAGGTTGCGCCATGATTGCGGGTGGAGATCTTTTTACGCGCGTAACGCGGACCGTCGGTAAGGTGACGGGACGCCCCCTGTGTTTCTGCATTGCCCTGGTCGTCATCTTCGTCTGGGCCGTGTCCGGACCGTTCTTCGGCTTCTCCGACACTTGGCAGCTCGTGATCAACACGGGCACCACCATCATCACCTTCCTGATGGTGTTCCTGATCCAGGCGATGCAGAACCGCGACACCACGGCCCTGCAGCTCAAGCTGGACGAACTGATCCGCTGCGTCGAGGGGGCGCACAACGCCATGCTCGACCTGGAGGAACTGACCGAGCACGAGATCGAAGTCATCCATCGCCACTATTCCAGGCTGGCCGACCTTGCCCGCCGCCAGGCCCGGGCGGGCGAGTGCGATACGGACAAGCCCGATCTCAATCCGTTCGATCCCAATGCGCATCACGACATCCAGCAGATGGTGGTGCGCGCCGGCACCTGAAAGCGGATCGGAATGGAGGCGCTTGCCTTTCCATTCCATTCTGCGAATGGCTGCAGCCCCGCCAATCCGGCATAAGCCCATGGCGGGGGCGCGTATCGACAGGGGGGCGGCCGCCATTATACTGACCGGGTGAACGAGCGTTTACCCGGGGCGGCAGCCCTTTCGCCCCTTGCCTCCGATGCCAGCCGGAGGATCATTCGCGGCATCCTGCTGATGTGCCTGGCGGCGATGCTGTTCCCGGTCATGAACGGCTTCGCCAAGCTGCTGATCCAGCAGTACCACCCGACCCAGATCGTCTGGGCGCGCAACGCCAGCCACCTGGTGTTCCTGCTGATCCTGTTCGTGCCCAAGGTCGGGCTGGGGCCGCTGTTCCGCTGCAACCAGCCGCTGGGGCAGATGAGCATCTCGATCCTGCTGCTGGTCTCCACCGCCATGATGTTCATGGCGCTGGAGTTCCTGCCGCTGGCCAACGCCTCGGCGATCATCTTCACCGCGCCGCTGATCGTCACCGTGCTGTCGGTGGTACTGCTGAAGGAAACCGTCGGCGGCGCGCGCTGGCTGGCCGTGATGGTCGGTTTCGCCGGCATGCTGATCGTGATGCGGCCAGGCAGCGACCTGTTCCACTGGGCCTCGTTCCTGGTGCTGGGCAGCGCCACGACCTACGCCCTGTACCAGATCGTCATGCGCCGCATCGCCGGCCGCGACACGCCGGAGACCACGGCGGTATACAGCGTGGTGCTGAGCACGATCCTGATGAGTTGCATCGTGCCGTTCTTCTGGAAGACGCCGGCGACGCTGCTCGACCTGGGCATGTTCTGCGGCCTGGGCATCATCGGCGGCATCGGCCACTACTGCATGGCGCACGCCATGGCCCTGGCGCCGGCCAGCACCATCTCGCCCTTCAACTACACGCAGATCCTGGGCGCCATCGTGTTCGACTACATGGTGTTCGCCACCTTCCCGGACCTGTGGACTTGGGCCGGGGCGGCCGTCATCGCGCTCAGCGGCATCTACCTGCTGCTGCACGAGGCGAGAAGCGGCCGGCGGGCCTGACCTTATTCGGCCGGCTGCGGCTTGGCCGCCGCGTGCGGCTCCACGCCCATGACTTGCCGCGCCCGCGCCAGCAGGGTGAACACGGTCGGCACCACGTAGAGCGTCAGGATGGTGCCGAAGGTCATGCCGCCCACGATCACCCAGCCGATCTGCCGCCGGCTTTCCGCGCCGGCGCCTTCGGCCAGGGCCAGCGGCAGGGCCCCCAGCACCATGGCACCGGTGGTCATCAGGATCGGCCGCAGGCGCAGGGCGGCTGCCTCGATCACCGCATCGCGCGGGTTGAGGCCGCGCTCCATGCCCTGGCGGGCGAATTCGACGATCAGGATGCCGTGCTTGGTGATCAGGCCGATCAGGGTCACCAGGCCGATCTGGCTGTAGATGTTCAGCGTGCCGCCGCTGAGCAGCAGGCCGAGGAAGGCGCCGGCCATCGACAGCGGCACGGTGATCATGATCACGAACGGGTCGCGGAAGCTCTCGAACTGGGCCGAGAGCACGAGATAGATGAAGCCGAGCGCCAGCAGGAAGGTGACCAGCACCGAGGCGCTGGAGGTCTTGAACTCGCGCGATTCGCCGACATAGTCGATGCGGAAATCGCTGGGCAGCACCTCTTCGGCCTGCTGCTCCAGGAATTCCAGCGCCTGTCCCAGCGAGTAGCCGGGGGCGAGGGTGGCCGACAAGGTCACCGAGCGGAGCTGGTTGAAGCGCGCCAGCTCCTTGGGCGCCACGTTCTCGACCACGCGCACGAAATTGGAGATCTGGATCATCTCGCCCTGGCGGCCGCGCACGTAGATTTCGCTAAGGTCGGAGGGGCGTCGGCGGTCGGCGTCGGCGGCCTGCACCACCACGTCGTACTGCTCGCCGGCCTTGTTGAAGCGGGTCACCTGGCGGCCGCCGAGGAAGGTCTCCAGCGTGCGGCCGATGGCTTCGACCGACAGGCCCAGATCGGCGACCTTGTCGCGGTCGATCTCGACCGAAAGCTGCGGCTTGTTCATGCGCAGGTCGACGCGGGCATTGGCCAGTCCCGGATTGGCGCGGGCGCGCTGCAGTATGAGCTGCGCGTACTGGTCGATTTCGGCATAGCTGCGCGAGCTGCCGATGACGAACATCACCGGATTGGAGCGCGCGTTCTGGCCCAGCGACGGCGGATTGTTGGCGAACACGCGCATGCCGGTGATCTGCGTCAGCTGCGGTGAAATGGAGGAGACGATCTGCTGCTGCGTGCGGTCGCGGTCCTTCCAGTTCCTGAGGCGGGAGAACGAGGTGGCGTCGGTCACTTCCGGATTGCCGGCGACGGCGAAGTAGCTGGCGACCTCCGGTATCTTCGACACGATGGGCTCGAACTGGCGCGCGAAGCTGGCGGTGTAGCCGATGGTCGATCCCTCCGGCGCTTCGCCGACCAGCAGGATGACGCCGCGATCCTCGATCGGCGAGAGTTCGGACTTGAGCTGGGTGAACAGCCCATAGCCGCCGACCATGACGCCGAGCAGCGCCATCACGATGATGCCCCGCATCGACAGCGAGAAGGCGACGCTGCGGCGGTATCCCGAGGTCAGATTCTGCAGGCCCCGCTCGAGCAGGTTGTAGATGCGTCCATGCTCTTCGTGGGCCCGCAGCAGGCGCGAACACATCATTGGCGTCAGGGTGAGGGCGACGAAGCCCGACACCAGCACCGCGCCCGCCAATGTCATGGCGAACTCGATGAAGAGCTGGCCGGTGCGGCCGGTGGTGAACGCGACCGGCGCATAGACCGCCGCCAGGGTGATGGTCATGGCGACGACGGCGAAGGCGATCTCGCGGGTACCCTTCAGCGCTGCCTCGAACGGACGCATGCCGCTTTCGATGTAGCGGTGGACGTTCTCCAGCACGACGATGGCGTCGTCGACCACCAGGCCGATCGCCAGCACCATCGCCAGCAGGGTCAGCGTGTTGATGGAGAAGCCGGCCGCGTACATGATGGCGAAGCTGGTGATCAGCGACACCGGGATGGTGACCAGCGGAATGAGCGTGGCGCGGAACGAGCGCAGGAAGAGCAGGATCACCAGGATGACGAGGATCACCGCCTCGATGATCGTGGTGTAGACCGACTTGATCGATTCGTCGATGAACACCGAGGTGTCGTAGGCGACGTCGAGCGACAGGCCCGGCGGCAGCCCGTCGATGATCGAGGGCAGCTTGGCCTGCACCTCGCGCGAGACGTCGAGCGGATTGGCGGTCGCCTGCTTGACCACGCCGAGCGAAATGGCGGCCTTGCCGTTGAAGCGGGTGACGGTGCGTTCGTCGCGGGCGCCCAGCTCGATCCTGGCCACGTCGCGCAGGCGGATGAACTGGCCGCCGGCGTCGGTCAGCACCACGCGCCCGAACTCCTCCGGCGTCGTCAGGCCGGTGCGTGACAGCACGGTGAACTCGCGGTCGGTGCTCTCGATGCGGCCGGACGGCAGCTCGACGTTCTGCTGCCGCAGCGCGTTCTCCACGTCCTGCACCGTCAGCGAATAGGCCGCCAGGCGGGCGCGGTCGACCCAGATGCGCATGGCGTAGCGGCGTTCGCCGAAGATCGTCACCTCGGCCACGCCCGGCACGTTCTGGATCTGGTCCTTGACGTAGCGGTCGGCGATGTCGGTCACCTCCAGCGACGACAATGTCGAACTGGTGAAGGCGATGTACATGATCGGCTGGGCGTCGGCGTCGATCTTGGCGATGACCGGCTCGTCGATCTCGTTGGGCAGGCGGGCGCGCACGCGCGCCACGCGGTCGCGCACTTCGGAAGCGGCGACGTCGGGATCGACGCTGAGCAGGAAGCGCACGATGATGCGGCTGACCTCCGAGCGGCTGCGTGAGCTGAGGATCTCGATGCCCTCGATGCCGGCGATCGACCCTTCCAGCACCTGGCTGACCTGGGATTCGACGATCTCGGCGCTGGCGCCCTGGTAGGTGGTCTGTACCGAGACCACCGGCACGTCGATGCTGGGATATTCGCGGACGGTCAGCCGGCCGTAGGAGACGATGCCGATCAGCACCAGCAGCAGGCTGAGGACGGTGGCGAAGACGGGACGGCGAATGCAGAGTTCGTAGATACCCATTGCCTCGCTCCCCGGCTATCTGAGCTGCGAGGCCGGCGGCGGCGCGGGCAGCGTGTTCTCGATCTTGATGCGCGCGCCGTTGAACAGCTTGACCTGCCCGGCGACCACGACGACGTCTCCCACCGAAAGCCCTTCGAGGACTTCGACCTGGGCGCTGCGCCGTTCGCCGATGCGGATCTTCACGTAGTCGACCTTGTCGCCGGCGACGCGATAGACGTACTGGTCGTTGCCCTGCGGTACCAGGGCGGCTTCGGGCACCAGCATGGCGTTCGGCCGCTCCTCCAGGGTCAGGGTGACGCGGGCGAACAGGCCCGGTTTCAGCCCGCCATCCTCGTTGTCGATGCGGGCCCGCAGCCTGACGGCGCGGCCGTTGACGTCGACCAGCGGGTCCATGGCGTACACCGTTCCCTGGAACGCGGCGTTGGGGAAGGCGTCGACCGTGACGGCGATGATCTGGCCGATCTGGAGCTGCGAGAGGAAATTCTCCGGAATGCGGAAATCGACCTTGATCGGGTTGATGCTCTCGAGATTGACGATGCGCTCGCCGGCGGCGACGAACCGGCCGGGGGTGACGTTGCTGAGGCCGACGATGCCGGCGAACGGCGCGCGGATCGTGGCCTTGTCGAGGCGGGCCTTGGCGAGCTGCAGCTCGGCGCGGGCGGTGCTCAGCGCCGCCGCCGCCTCGTCGCGGGCGCGCGTGGTGCCGCTGCCCTGCGCCGCCAGCGTCTGGGCCCGGGAATAGTTCTGCTGCGACAGGGCCAGGGCGGCTTCCGCCCGGTCGAGCTCGGCGGCGAGAATGGTGCTGTCGAGCTGGATCAGGACATGGTCGGCTTCAACCCGGGTGCCTTCCGAGAATCCGACCTTGGAGACGATGCCGGCGATCTCCGGCTGCACGGTGATCGACTTGTCGGCCAGCAGGCTGCCGACGGCATTGATCACGGTGGAGACCGAACCGGTGGTGACATGGGCGACGTCGACCGATACCGGCGCGGCGGCCGGGGCCGGCGTGGCGGCTGCCGGCGGCCTGGTGCCGAGCAGGGTCTGGACGTCGCTGAACTGCGTAATCGCAATGGCGCCGGCGGCGGCAATGATGACGCCGATCACCATGGATATACGGAAAAAACGCATATTCTTTATCCGTAAAAACCGGACTAGACGATGGAGTCTAAATCCTGTAGGGCAGGATAGTCATTTCGTATACACCGGCAAGTTAATTCGCATCGCGGCTACGGAACATCCCCATGGTATTGGCGGAAACTGTCGAGACCGGCGGCGGCTCGGCCGGCAAGAGACGGGCGGTGCTCGATGCAGCCATGATGCTGTTCGTCGAGCAGGGCTATGCCTTTGCGTCGATGGAAGAGGTGGCGCGGCGCGCCGGGGTCGCCAAGCAGACGGTCTACAACCACTTCGGCAGCAAGAAAGCCCTGTTCGAGGCGATCGTAGAGCAGATCTGTGACGAACTGATGGCGACGGTGAATCTCGATCCCTCGCATGAGGCGCCGCCGGCCGTGGTCCTGGAGGATTTCGCCTGCCGCTTCGTGCGGCTGATGGTGGAGCCGGTCAGTATCGGCCTGTTCCGTCTGCTGGCGGCCGAGGCGCATCGTTTTCCGGAGCTGTCGGAGGCGGTTTTCCGCTCGGGACCGGACCGGGTCCTGGCCAACCTGGCCCGCTACCTGCAGGCGCAGCACCAGGCCGGCCGCCTTGAGGTGAGCGATCCGGCCTTGTCGGCCGAGATGCTGATGGGCAGCCTGCGCGGCAATCTGGAGCTGAAGGCGCTGTTCTCCGGTGCGGACAAGCTGACGGCGATCAATGGCGATGCCGACCGCCTGGACCGCTACGCGCGCCATTGCGTCCAGATGTTCCTGACCGCGCATGCCATGCCGGCGACGGCCGGCTGACCCGTCTCCGCCTAAAGGCCGATCGCGCCCAGGTCGGGGCGCTGCCCGACGAAATCCGTCACTTTCTCGTAGGCGCGGCCAATGCGCAGGATGCCGGCCTCGTCGAAGGGCCGGCCGATCACCTGCACGCCGACCGGCAACCCGTCGGACAGTCCGGCCGGCAGGCTGAGGCCGCACAGCCCCAGGTAATTGCCCGGCCGGGTGAAGTAGCCGCAATGCAGGAAGCCCTCGTCGACTTCGGTAACGGGGATGGCGGGGAAGGGCGTGCCCGGGGTCAGGACGGCGTGATAGGGGCGGATGGTTTCCAGGAACTCGGCCTGGCGAGCAGGGCGGCGCTGCAGCATGTCGGCATAGGCGCCCGGCGCCAGGTTCTTCACACCGAGAATGCGCGCGCGCACGAACTGGCCGATGGCCTTGCTCTCGTCCTCGATCCAGTCGCGGTGATAGCCGTAGGATTCGGTGGAGATGATGCCGCCGACCTCCGGCCCCAGCGCGAAATACCAGTCCGGCAGGCGCAGCGTCTCGATCTCGGCGCCGGCTTCCCGCAGAGCGCGGGCGGCGGTGTCGAGGCCGGCGCGCACGTCCTGGTGCACGAAGTCGGGAAGCTGCGCGGGGTCGAGGACGGCGATCCTCCAGCCCTTGATGCCGTCCTCGAGACGGGTGAGGACGTCGTCGTCGGCATGGCCCAGCGTCGCCGGATCGCGCGCGTCGGAGCCACGCAGCGCGTCGTAGATCAGCGCCGCGTCGCGCACCGAGCGCGTCATGGGGCCGATCGTGTCGAGCGTCCGCGACAGCAGCAGCGTGCCGTGCAGGGAGATGCGGCCCCAGGTCGTCTTCAGCCCGACCAGGCCGTTGAACGCCGACGGGATGCGTATGCTGCCGCCGGTATCCGACCCGATCGCCGCCGGCGCCAGCCCGGCGGCAACGGCAACGCCGCAGCCGCTCGACGAGCCGCCCGGCACGCGGTGCACCTGGGTGTCCCAGGGGTTCCAAGGCGTGCCCATCAACGGGTTGGTGCCCCAGGTGCCGTAGGCGAACTCGACCATGTGCAGCTTGCCCAGCGGCACCATGCCTGCGGCCAGCAGCCGCTCGACCGTGGCGCAGGTCGTGGTGCTGACCCGCTGCTCCCACATCTTCGAACCGCCGGTGGTGATGCGACCCTCGATCTCGCACAGATCCTTGAAGCCGATCGGCAGGCCGTGCAGCGGCGAGAGCGGCAGTCCGGCCTCGCGCGCCCGGTCGGCGGCGGCCGCCAGGGCCTGCGCCTCCTCTTCATAGACCTCGACATAGGAATGCAGCTTGCCGTTAGCGGCCCTGATGCGGGCGAGAAAGGATTCGGTTATGTCGCGCGAGGTGAATGTTCTCGCCTTCAGGCCCGCCGCCATCTCGGACAGGGTCAGATCGTGCAGGGCCTTGCTCATACAGGTTCCTTACAGCTCGTTGCGGTGGACGCGCCCGCCGGTCAGGATCAGCGGCATCTTGCGGCCCTGGTGTTCCAGCAGCGATATGTCCTGCAGGGGATTGCCGTCGAGGGCGATCAGGTCGGCCAGAGCGCCGGCGGCGATGGCGCCGATCTCGCCACTGCGCTCGAGCAGCGCGGCGTTGAGCGACGTGGCCTGCCGCAGCGTCTCGAGATTGCCCTGCACCTCGGCGCGGATCGAGAACTCGCGGCTCTGGTGCTGGTGCATCTCGCCCAGCAGGTCGGTGCCGAAGCCGATCCTGCAACCGGCCTGGCGCAGCAGCTCCAGCGAGCGGGCGCCGGCGGCCAGCACCTCCGCCAGCTTGCGCATGGAGACTTCGGGAAAACCCTGCTGGCGGCCGAACCGGTCGAGCGCCTCGTAGGTGACCAGGGTCGGCACCACCCAGGCGTCGTGGTGCTTCACCAGCGCCGCCGTCTCGGCGTCGATCAGGTTGCCGTGCTCGATCGAGCGCACGCCCAGCCGCACGGCGCGCGAAATCGCTTCCGGCGTATAGGCATGCGCCATGACGTAGGTCCGCCATGACTTCGCTTCCCACACCGCCGCCGCGATCTCCTCGTCGGAATACTGCAGGTTCCAGATCGGATCGGCCGGCGAGGCGACGCCGCCGGAAGCCATGATCTTGATCTGCGCGGCGCCCTTGCGCAGCTCCTCGCGCGCCGCCTTGCGCACGGCATCGACGCCGTCGGCGATATGGGTGAAGTTGCCGCCGGCCGGACAGAACGGACAGTCGATCGTTTCCGGCGAGCGCGCATCGCCGTGGCCGCCGGTGGGCGACAGCACCTTGCCGGAATAGAACAGGCGCGGGCCTTTGATCAGCCCCGCTTCCGTCGCCTTGGCGAGACCGTGATCGGCGCCGCCGGCATCGCGTATGGTCGTGAAGCCGCGATCCAGCGCGGCTTCCAGGTTCTTCGCCGCCTGCAGCGCATTGAGCGAGCGGGGCATGTGGCCGAGACGGGCCAGGTTGGCGTCGACCAGTGCGGCATGGAAATGGGCGTCGATCAGGCCTGGCATCAGGACGCGGCCGTTCAGGTCGATGATGCGCGCCTGCGTGGCGTTCAGCTCCTTGCCGGTTTCGCGGATGCGCTCACCTTCGATCAGAACGTCGCCTTCGACCAGTTCGGGCGACTGGCCGTCGAAGATCAGCGCGTTCTTGAGAAGCAGCAGAGGCATGCGCCCTGGAGGCTAGCCGGGACGGGACAGGCGCGCAATTCACGCCTGTCGCCGTCGCATCGTATCAGGCCGCCTTGCCCGCCCGCAGCAGCCGGCCCGGCAGTTTCGCATTGGGCAGCACGGCGTCCTGGCCGTTGCGGCGCAGCAGCGTGCCGTTGACGATCACTGCCTCGATGCCCGATGCCTGCGAGATCAGCCGGTCGGCCCCGGCCGGCAGGTCGTACACACGCTGCAGCTTGCCGTCGCCGACCGTGGCGGGGTCGAACACCACCACGTCGGCCGGCCGGCCTTCCGCCAGCAGGCCGCGATCGGTGATGCCGAAGATTTCCGCCGGCCGCGCCGTCAGCATGTGGACGGCCTGCTCCAGGCTCAGCGTGCCGGTCTCGCGCACCCAGTGCTTGAGCAGGAAGGTGGAATAGCAGGCGTCGCAGAGCTGGCTGGCATGGGCGCCGGCATCCGACAGCGCCACCACCACCTTGTCGTCCTGCAGTAGTTCGGCGACCTCGCCCTCGTCGTAGTTCAGCACCGCCAGCCGGAAGCGGGCGCCCAGATTGCTGGCGATGGAAAGATCGAGCGCCAGATCGGTCGGGTCGATGCCGCGCGCCTTGGCCGCCTGCGCCAGGTTCTGCTCTTCCAGCTCGCTGGCGCCGGGGGCGAACGCGATCACGGCGCGGTCCCACCAGTGGCGCAGATTGGGCAGCAACTCCTCCCTGAAGCGACGACGGAAAGCGGGATCACCATAGGCCTTCAGCCGTGCGCCCGGCTCCTTGGCGTCAGCCGCCGCCAGCTCGTTGAACATCTTCATGATCTCGAACGGGAACGGATCGGCGAAGTTGAATTCGAAGTTCAGCGGCCGGCAGCTCACCTGCGGCACGACGCGGGCGCCGTTGGCGTGCTGTTTGGCAGTGCCGTCGAGATAGCGACGGTGGCTGCCTGGCCCGGCCAGCCCGGCCAGCAGCGCCGTCCAGGTCACCGGCACGCCGCGCTCGCGCGAGATGCGCTCCATCTCGGGCATGAAGAATTCCTTGCCGATGGTGATCTGCATCAGCCCGCGCTGCTTTTCACCCAGCACCGAGACCAGCGCGTCGATCTCCTCGTAGCTGGCCTGGCGCGACGGCACCGGCTTGCCGGCGAAGCCGACATGGGTGATCGACTTGGAGGTGGCGAAGCCAATGGCGCCGGCTTCCATCGCTTCCTCGACCAGCCCGCGCATGGCCCCGACCTCGTCGGCATTGGCCTGCCGCTCGGTCGCCGCGTCGCCCATGGTGTAGAGCCGCAGCGGCGTATGGCCGACAAAGACGGCGGCGTTGATCGCCGTGCCACGCACCTCGATGGCGTCGAGATACTCGGGGAAGGTCACGAACGGCCAGTCGCTGCCCAGGCCGGCCTGCAGCGCCTCGGCCGACATGCCCTCGACCTTCTCCAGCGTCTGGATGATCAGCCGGCGATGCTCCGGCCGCGTCGGCGCGACGCCGAAGCCGCAATTGCCCAGCACCGCCGTGGTCACACCGTGCCACGGCGAGATCGTCATCATGCGATCCCACACCACCTGCGCGTCGTAATGGGTGTGGACGTCGACGAAGCCGGGGCTGACGACCTTGCCGCTGGCGTCGATGGTCTGGCGCGCTTCGCCCGGCGCCGTGCCGAGCGCCACGATCTTCCCGTCCCTGATGCCGACATCACCCTTGTAAGCGGGTTTTCCGCTGCCATCGACGATGCTGCCGCCAGCGATCTTCAGATCGTACTGCATGGTTCCTCCGACCGGATCGAACTCTTCTTGTGAACAGTCGTTCATAGTGTGGCAGGCATGCGCAGGGGCGGCAAGCCGAGGGCTTGACGGCGTGGGGCCGGCGGCGCTTATTTCCGACCACAGAACGGCGAGGGGGAGTTGCGTAATGGCGCTAGAACGGCTGTTGGAAGGCTTCGCGACGTTCCGGACCCAATACTATCCCCGTCACCGCGAACTCTACGAGAAGCTGGCGCGCGAGGGACAGTCGCCCAAGGTGCTGATCGTCGGCTGCGCCGACGCAAGGGTCGATCCCGCGATCCTGACCCAGACCCAGCCGGGCGATCTTTTCATTGTGCGCAATGTCGGCGCCATCGTGCCGCCCAGCCAGCGCGACCACCAGTTTCACGGTACTTCGTCGGCCGTCGAATTCGCCGTGCGCGGACTGAAGGTCGAGCACGTCGTCATTCTCGGCCACGCCCTGTGCGGCGGCTTGCGGGCGCTCTATGAGGGCGACGACTCGCCGCTCTCGGACTACGACTTCCTGTTCAACTGGGTGCGGATCGCCCAGCCGGCGAAAGACGCCGTTCTGGCGACCGTGCCCAAGGATGCGCCGGTGGAACGGGTGCGGCAATTGATCGAGCAGGCCTCGGTCGTCAATACCGTCGCCAACCTGATGACTTTCGACTGGGTGGTCGAGCGCGTGAAGGAAGGTTCGCTGGCGATCCATGGCTGGTATTTCGATATGACCAAGGCGCAGCTTTTCGCCTTCGACCCGCAGGCCTGCGTCTTCAACAAGGTCGATATCGGCGACATTCCGGCCGCCGCCGTCTCGGCGCTGGACTGCGACGTCGAGGGCGTGCGCCAGCGCCTGGGCAAGTTCGCCGACGTCGCCAGCGCCGGCTTCTGAGCGGTCTGGCCGGCGCGAACGGCAAGACCGGTCAGGCGGATCGATCCACCTCAGCCCGGCTGCTGCACCATTGGCAGGCGTCCCAGCATCGCCAGCAGGTCGGTTTGCGTCACCAGGCCCAGCAGGCGATTGCGGTCGTCGACGATCACGGCGGCATGGTGCCTGCCGCTGCTCAGCGGTTCGATCAGGTCGGCCGCCGGCGTGTCGGCGCTCGCCGTCCAGGCCGGCGACATCACTTCCCTGACGCTGCGTCCGCGCCGCGCCAGTTCACGTAGCCCGACGCAGCCCAGCACCCGGTCGGCGCGATCAACCACCGGCAGTAGGCGGAGATTGCGGTCGAGCAGCAGCCTGCGCGGGGTTTCGAGCAGGGAGTAGGGCTGGGTCCGCACGACATTGCGCGACATGATGTCGGCGCAGCACAATTTGCTGTGCGCGCGGCTGGCGGTCCGGATCTCGACCTGCCGCAGCAGCCGGTCGAGATCGTTGCGGTCGATGTCGAAGGTCTCGCCCAGATCGCGCAGCGCATCGTCGATGTCCTGGCTGCTGAACCCCACCCGCACCTGTGGCGACATATTGCCGGGCGCCTGCGGGTCGAACGCCAGCGCCGCCGGCTCGTGCGGGTATATGCGTCCCGACAGCCGGTGGAAGGCGTAGCCGACCAGCGTCAGCAGCACCGCGTTCAGCCCGACCGGCGCCAGCGCGAACAGGAAGCCCGCAGCGGCGACGTCGGCGCCGCCGAGAGCGCCGGCCAGGGCAGCGGCGCCGCCGGGCGGGTGCAGGCAGCGCGCCAGCGACATCAGGCCGATCGCCAGCGCAACCGCCACGCCGCAGGCCAGGAAGGGATCGCCGACCATTTGCGCGGTCGCGATGCCGACCACCGTCGACAGCACGTTGCCACCGATGATCGGCCAAGGCTGCGCCAGCGGGCTGGTCGGAATGGCGAACAGCAGCACGGCCGACGCGCCCATCGAGGCGACCAGGAACGGGAAGGCCGGACCGGCCCCGGCCAGCAGGGCGCAGAGCAAGGCAGTGGCCGCGACTGCGATCAACGCGCCAAGGCAGGCGATCATGCGGTCGCGCCAGGTGGCGCCCGCGAGAATCGGCACGAAGAGCCGGCGGCGGCGCCCTTTGCGCGGCGGGGCCTTCCCGACGCCTTCCTTGCGGTGCAATCCCATTAGCGACATGGTCGATCGGTCTCGTCGGGCTGGCGTCGCTAGGTAGCGCGGGAAGAACGCGAACGGACCGCTTTTCCGGCGCGTGGCGCGGCGTGCTGCAGGGCCGCCAGAAACGCCTCGAAAGCGGCCGAGCGATATCCCTTGCGCCGGACCAGCAGCGTGTCGATCGAGGCCAGCGAATAGCTCGGCAGATGGAGCGGCTGGCGCTGCAGCTCGAGCACCGAGCGCGGCACCACGCCGACGCAGCCGCCGGCGGCGACGAAAGCCAGGATGGCGTGGTAGGAGCCCAGTTGCAGGGTGCGCAGGGCCGGCGCGCTGCGTCGCCGGCGCGCCAACCAGGCTTCGGCGGTGCGGCGATAGGCGCAGCCCGGCTCTAATGCTGCCATCGTGAGCGGTCTGATGTCCGATGGGCCGGAAATGGGCGGATGATCGGGCGGCAGTACCAGCAGCAGTTCCTCGACGAACAGCTTGACCTGTTCCAGCCGGGCGTCGAGCGAACCATGCGCCCCGGCCGGGACCGCCACCAGGGCGCAATCGAGTTCGTAGGCCAGCACGCGCTCGATCAGATCCTCGCTGGCGCCCATCGACAGTTCCAGGTCGATCTCGGGCCAGCGCTCGCGCAGCAGCGCCAGCGGCGCGGGCAGCCGGCTGGCGGCGGTGCTTTCCATCGTGCCGACCTGCAGCCTGCCGCCCGGCGAGGCCGGGTTGACGGCGCGCCGCGCTTCGGCCGCCAGCGCCAGCAGACGGCTGGCGTAGCCCAGGAAAACCTCGCCTTCGGCCGTCAGGGTCATGCGTTTGCCCTCGCGGCGGAACAGCTCGGCGCCGATGTCGTTCTCGAGCTGGCGCAGCCTGGTGGTGACGTTTGACTGCACCCGGCCAAGCCGCTCGGCGGCGCGGGTGACGCTGTTTTCGGCGGCCACCGCGCGGAAGATTTCAAGCGAGGACAGGTCCATGCAATCATCTCTAATTCAGATGGAAGAAAATTTATAGTTTTTATATTGAGATGGATCAATGCGGCATTGCGGCATCCGCAAAAACCGGAAATGACAGGATTTTCTAGTATTTATCGGGAGGAGCGAAGCCGGTGTGACACCACACCAGCCTTCGGAGCGGACCGGGAAAGCCGCCTCGTTCTAGGCGCTGAGCTCGAAATCCCGCAGGTCGGGCTGGCGCATGTCCTCGACGAACTGTTCGAAGCTCCACGGCCAGAGCTGCACGTTGCCGTTCTTGTCGAAGTACCAGCTCTTGCAGCCCGACTGCCACACCGTGCCCTTCATCGCCCCGCGCAGGGCGTCGTTGAAGCGGTCGGTCGCTGCCGCCGTCGGGGCGATCGCCTTGCCTTCCTGCAGCGCCTTGTCGATGAGCTGCATCATGTAGGCGACCTGCATCTCGGAGATCATGATCACCGAGAAGTTGCCGATCGGGCTGTTGGGGCCGACCAGCATGAAGAAATTGGGAAAGCCGGGCAGGGCGACGGAGCGGTAGGCGCGGTTCGACTGCGACCAATATTCGCCCAGGGAATTGCCGCGCGGGCCGATCACCGTCATCGGCCGCAGGAAGGCATGCCCGTCGAAGCCGGTGGCGATGACCAGCACGTCCAGTTCGTGCAGCCTGCCGTCCGTGGTTCGCACGCCCTGCGGCTCGACCCGCTCGATGCCGTCGGTGACCAGATGCGCGTTCGGCTTCTGTATTGCCGGATAGAACTCGTCAGACATGATCAGCCGCTTGCAGGCGGCGCGATAGTTCGGCGTCAGCCTGGCCTTCAGCACCGGATCGTGGACGTTGGTCTCCAGGTTTTCCTGGCACAGCTTCTCGATGCGCTGCAGCTCGACCTCGTCGCCCAGCACGGCGCGGGCGAAGGTCTCGTTGAAGCGCTGCGCCCAGTGTTCGTAGTGCTGGCGCAGCAGCTCGGGATTCTCCCGGTACAGGCGCTTTTCGTCCTCGCTGTAGGACGGGTTGGGCAGCGGCAGGACCCACTGCGCGGTGCGCTGGAACAGCGACAGGCTTTTCACCCTGTCGACGATGGCCGGCACGATCTGGATCGCGGTCGATCCGGTGCCGATGATACCCACGCGCTTGCCGGCCAGATCGACCGAATGGTCCCACCGCGCGGTGTGGAAGCTGGGGCCGGCGAAATCCTCGAGACCGGGAATGTTGGCGACCACCGGCTGGTGCAGCACGCCGGTGGCGGCGACCACGAAATCGGCCGTGTCCTGCAGCCCGTCCGGGCCGCTCAGTTCCCATTGACCGTTACGGTGCTCGACCCGGTCGATGCGGCTGTTGAACCGGATATGCCGGTCGATGCCGTATTTCTGCGCCACGCGCTCGAAGTACTCGCGGATTTCCGGTCCGGGCGAGAAGCGGCGGCTCCACTCCGGCGACAGCTCGAAGGAATAGCAGTAGACATGCGAAGGAACGTCGCAGGCCACGCCTGGATAGGTGTTCTCGCGCCAGGTGCCGCCGATGGCGGCGGCCTTCTCGTAGATGGTGAAGTTGGTCAGGCCTTTCTCCCGCAGCCTGATGCCGGTCAGAATGCCGGACATGCCCGCGCCGATGATGGCGAAGCGGGGCTGCGAGGGGCGTTGCTGGGTTTTTGTTTCGTGCTGCATTTCCTGACTACCACGCTGACCGGAACCGGCTGTTGCGCCGCACGGCGAGTTCTTGCCAATGGTGCCCTGTGAGGCGCAAGGTTTCCAGCCGGCAGCCATGCGCGGGATCGCCCTGCGGTACGGCATGCCGTCATCGACGGCAAAATCGCGCCGCATCGGGCGGGATGCCCGCCGCAAAACCCGATTGATCCGTGAAAGGAGGGCGACATGAACGACAGGAAACGTCCGGAACCGGGTTTCGCGTCGCCGCCCTGCATGCTGCACGAGGTCGATCCGGTCTATCTCGGTTACATGAGCGAGGCCGAGATGGTCGATTTCCTCAACGAGTTGCTCGAGGCCGAACGCGCCGGCGCTAGCGGCGTGGGCGAGATGGCCGCACCGTCCGACGCGGCGCACCGGCCGCTGCTGCAATCGGTGGCCGCCGATGAGGCGCGCTTCTGCGCCATGCTGACGCGCCACATCGTGCGCCTGCACGGCAGGCCGACGCCGGCGACCGGCAAGTTCCTCGACAAGCTGCGAGCCACCGAAGGGCTCGAGGCCAAGCTCAACCTGCTCAATCGCGGCCAGGGCTGGGTGGTGAAGAAGCTGCGCGAGGGCTTGCAGAAGATCGACGACCCCATGCTCTACGCCGACCTGCGCGAGATGCTCGAGGCGCACGAGGCCAACATCGCAAGCTGCGAGCAAGTGCTGGCATAAAAAAACCCCGCCGTTGCCGGCGGGGCTTCTCCTCGTGCGATCGCACTGGGTGGACGATCACACCGAGTAGTACAGCTTGTATTCGATCGGCGCCGGCTGGTGCTCCCAGGCGTAGACCTCTTCCCACTTCAGTTCCATGTAGGCGCTGATCTGGTCCTCGGTGAACACGCCGCCCTTGGTGAGGAAGGCGTGGTCGGCCTCCAGGCTCTGCAGCGCCTCGCGCAGCGAGCCGGCCACGGTCGGCACTTCCTTCAGCTCCTCCGGCGGCAGGTCGTAGAGGTTCTTGTCCATCGGGTCGCCGGGATGGATCTTGTTCTGGATGCCGTCCAGCCCGGCCATCAGCATGGCGGCGAAGGCCAGGTAGGGATTGGCCGACGGATCGGGGAAGCGGACCTCGACGCGCTTGCCCTTGGGCGAGGCCGAGTAGGGGATGCGGCAGGAGGCCGAACGGTTGCGGGCCGAATAGGCCAGCAGCACCGGCGCCTCGAAGCCGGGGATCACGCGCTTGTAGGAGTTGGTGCTGGCGTTGGTGAAGGCGTTCAGCGCCTTGGCGTGCTTGATGATGCCGCCGATATAGTACAGTGCCGTCTCCGACAGGTCGGCGTAGCCCGAACCGGCGAACAGCGGCTTGCCGTCCTTCCAGATCGACTGGTGGGTGTGCATGCCCGAGCCGTTGTCGCCGTAGAGCGGCTTGGGCATGAAGGTCAGCGACTTGCCGTAGGAATGGGCCACGTTGTGCAGGCCGTACTTGTACTTCTGCACGTTGTCGGCCGTCTTCACCAGCGTGTCGAAGCGGAAGCCCAGCTCGTTCTGGCTCGGCGCCACCTCGTGGTGGTGGATTTCCATGGTCAGGCCCATCTCGGTCAGGACCGAGCACATCTCCGCACGCAGGTCGTTCATCGAGTCCATCGGCTGCACCGGGAAGTAACCGCCCTTGACGCCGGGACGGTGCGCCAGGTTGCCGCCCTCGAAATCGTCGCCGGTGGCGTAGGGGCCTTCCGACGAATAGATCTTGAAGAAGTTGTGGTTCATCGTGACGTTGAACTTCACGTCGTCGAACACGAAGAACTCGAGCTCCGGACCGAACACGGCGGTGTCGCCGATGCCGGTGCTCTTCATGTAGGCCTCGGCGCGCTTGGCGGTCGAGCGCGGGCAGCGCGAATAGAACTGGCCGGTGGAAGGCTCGATGACGTCGCAGTTGACGACCAGGGTCGTCTGCGCCGTGAACGGATCAAGGATGGCGCTGTCGACGTCGGGCATCAGGACCATGTCCGATTCGTTGATCGCCTTCCAGCCCGCGATCGAGGAGCCGTCGAACATCACGCCGTCGACGAACGTGCTCTCGTCCACGGCGCTGGCGGTCTTCGCCGTATGCTGCCACTTGCCGCGCGGGTCGGTGAAGCGGAAGTCGACGAACTTGACGTCGTGCTCCTTCATCATTTCAAGAACTTTTTTGGCGTCAGCCATGGTCTTCATTCCCCAGTTGAGTGTTGCTTCAGTACGTCAGACGGCGTCGTTGCCGCGTTCGCCGGTACGGATTCGGACCGCCTCCTCGATGCTCGAGACGAAGATCTTACCGTCGCCGATGCGCCCAGTCTGGGCTGCGTTGCGAATTGCCTCGATCGCCTTCTCCACCATCTCGTCCTCGAGCACCAGTTCGATCTTCACCTTGGGCAGGAAGTCGACGACGTACTCGGCTCCCCGGTAAAGCTCGGTATGGCCCTTCTGGCGCCCGAAGCCCTTGGCCTCGGTCACCGTGATGCCCTTAAGCCCGATCTCGTTGAGCGCTTCCTTCACCTCGTCGAGCTTGAAGGGCTTGATGATCGCTTCGATCTTTTTCATCGTGTCAGACAGGCTCTTGGTTGTTGGCGGGCCCCGCCGCCGAAGCGACGACGGGACGGCTGCTGCGCAGTCGCCTGCGCCGCAGCCGGGGTAAAAGCACGTTCCGTGCCAAGCGAAGGGAAAAATCTGGCTGCGGATTAGGCAGGTTTCGGCACGTTTTCCGTCGCCGGCGTTTTCCGACTCCTCGACTGCTTATATAAAATGCCTAAAAATCAATCAAAGAGTTTCTAAAATAGGCACGGATCGCGTGCAGCAGCCGGAAACCCGCCCCTGATCCCTTTCCGGCCATTCCATGCTAGACACGGCGGGCCAAAAGGAACGGGGAACAGCGGTGAAGCAGGGCAACGCCATTCTGTCGGGCTACGGGACGACCATTTTCGAGGTCATGTCGGGCCTGGCGCGCGAGCACCAGTCGATCAACCTGGGGCAGGGCTTCCCGGACGACCCCGGCCCGCAGGACGTGCGCCAGGCGGCGGCCGAGTTCCTCATGACCGGCCACAACCAGTACCCGCCGATGATGGGCCTGCCCGAACTGCGCCAGGCGGTGGCGC
This sequence comes from Alphaproteobacteria bacterium, assembly GCA_037190765.1. Lineage (GTDB taxonomy): Bacteria > Pseudomonadota > Alphaproteobacteria > Reyranellales > JAQSWP01 > JAQSWP01. The sequence continues at coordinate 12,950 of JBBCJW010000082.1, read as the reverse complement.
GCCACAACAAGCGGTTCTATGGGCTGGACATCGACTGGCAGACCGAAGTGATGGTGACGTCCGGCGCCACCGAGGCGCTGGCCGATTGCCTGTTCGGGCTGATCGAGCCGGGCGACGAGGTGGTGCTGATCGAACCCCTCTACGACACCTACCTGCCGATCGTGCGGCGGGCCGGCGGCATCCCGAAGCTGGTGCGCATGGAGCCGCCGCACTGGGAGCTGCCGCGCCAGGCGCTGGCTGAGGCGTTCTCCGACCGCACCAAGCTGATCGTGCTCAATTCGCCGATGAACCCCTGTTCCAAGGTGTTCGGCCGCGAGGAACTGCAGTTCATCGCCGATCTGATGATCAAACACGACGCCTACGCCGTCTGCGACGAGGTCTACGAGCATCTGGTGTTCGATGGCGGCCGACACATCCCGCTGATGACCCTGCCGGGCATGCGCGAGCGCTGCGCCCGCATCGGCTCGGCCGGCAAGACCTTCTCCGTCACCGGCTGGAAGATCGGCTACATCACCGCCGCGCCGGGGCTGATGAAGCCGATCGCCCGCACGCACCAGTTCATCACCTTCACCACGCCGCCCAACCTGCAGTTCGCCGCCGCCGTCGGGCTGAACAAGGACGACGCCTATTTCAGCCGGTTGGCGTCGGACATGCAGGCCAAGCGCGACCGGCTGTCCAAGGGGCTGGCGGCGATCGGTTTTGGCGTGCTGCCGGCCGACGGCACCTATTTCGTCACCACCGATTTCCGGCCCCTGGGCTTCAACGGCAACGACGAGGCGTTCTGCCGCCACATCACCACCGAGGCCAAGGTGACGGCGGTGCCGGTATCGGCCTTCTACCAGCAGGGCGGGCCGGAATATTTCGCCCGGTTCTGCTTCTGCAAGAACGATTCGACCCTGGACAGCGCCCTGGAGCGGCTGGCGAGGCATTTCGGCCGCTAGATTTGTCCCGAGCCTGGAACCTTTTCGGTCCTGGTGCCGTTCGCTTCCGAACTGGCTTCATTCGGGAGGGCGAGATGGCGGCCTATCGACGCGACATTCTGGGTATCGGCGCACTGGTGGCGATGATCGCCGGCGGCCTGATGGTGGTGGGGCTGTAGCATGAGCCGGATGGAGCCGGTGCCGCGGCGGGAGGGCAACGAGGTCCTGCGCGTCCTGCTGGCCATCCTGCTGCCGCCGCTGGGCGTTTTCCTGCATGTCGGCCTGGGCGGTCATTTCTGGCTGAACCTGCTGCTGACGCTCCTGGGCTACGTGCCGGGCATCATCCACGCCGTCTGGGTGATCCTGCGCCGCTGAGCCGTGCCGGGAGCGGCCGTCGGCGCCACCGTCCGGCTTGACCTAACGGACGGAAAGTTCTACCAAACCGGCCGCTGTGGCGGGCGTAGCTCAGTTGGTAGAGCGCCAGGTTGTGGTCTTGGATGTCGCGGGTTCGAGTCCCGTCGCTCGCCCCAGTTTCCCCCCTGTCACTTACCGGCCGGCCTGGCCGGTGCGCGCCACTTCGCTGCGCACCAGATCGTAGAGCTGTTGTGTGCCGAAGGACGGCAGCGGCTTTTCGTTGACGAAGAAGGTCGGCGTGCCGCGCACGTTCAGCGCCTGCAGGTCGGCCACGTCCTGCTGCAATATCGTCGTGATCTCTGGTCGCTGGGCGTCCTGGCGCGCCTTCGCCAGGTCCAGCCCCGCCGCACCGGCCGCCTCCCAGGCCTTCTCCAGATTGGGCGCGCTATGCCTTGCCCAGACCGGCTGGGTCTCGAGCAGCGCCTCCAACACCGGCACGAACAGGTTTTGCAGCCGCGCCGCCTCGAGAATGCGGACGGCCTCGTCCGACCCTTTGTGAAAGGGGGTGTAGCGGATCGCCAGCCGGACCTCGTTGGGATACCGCGCCATGATCTGCTTCACCGGTTCGTAGAAAGCGCGACACGCCTCGCAGGAGGGATCGAAGAACTCGACGATCGTCACCGAGGCGTCGAGGGGGCCGATGATCGGAGTGTGAGGCCGCAGGAAAACCGAGGACGTGGTCACCGAAGCGACGGCGGGCGCCGGCGGCGGCTGCCGGCCCTGGTACAGATAGGCGCCAGCGGCGAAAACCGCCACGGCGGCGATGGCGATGAGAATGACGATCAGGCGCCTGTTCATTTCGAATATCTCCGCTGCAGGAGGAGCAGGATGGCGATGAGCGCAAAGGCGATCAGCGACAGCAGGGGCAGGGGCACGCCGCCCAGCACGGTCATCTCCGCGCCGCTGCAGGAGGGACCCTGCTGGCCGCAGGGCTGGATCGGCGTGCTGATCAGGTCGAAATACTGTCCCGTGTGATAGGCCGCGATCAGCCCGCCCGGCACGGCAAGCGCCAGCGCATAGCGCCACAGGGCGGTATCGGAGCGCAAACAGGCGATCGCCAGCAGGATGGCCAGCGGGAACATGAAGATGCGCTGGTACCAGCACAGCACGCAGGGCGCCTGTCCCATCACCTCGCCGACGAACAGCGCCCCTGCCGTCGCAACGAGTGCCACCAGCCAGGCGGCCGCCAGCAGCAGCCAGGCGGCATCCGCCCGGCCCGGTCGGGAGGAGGTCACAGCCATGGCCGCACCTGCGCCCGGTACCGGCGGTACGGTTCGCCGAACTTGGCCTCGAGATAGCGTTCCTCGCGGGCGACGACGCCGAAATGGATGGCGGCAACCACCGGCGCCAGCAACAGCAGCGCCAGCGGACTGTCCAGCGCGACCGCCACACCGGCATAAAGCAGCGCCATGCCCAGGTACATGGGATTGCGCGTGACGCGATAGATGCCGTCGAACACCAGCGCCGAGGTCGGCTGCCACGGCTCGGGCCGGGTTCCGGCACGACGGAAAAGCGCCAGGGCCAGGACGATCACCGCCGCGCCGGCGGCGGCCAGCGGAACCGCCGCAAGGAAGCGCAATCCCGAGCCGCCGCTGATCGACCACAGCGTGACGAAACGGTCGAACACGACGGCTGCGGCAAGGCCGGCCAGGAAGATCAGCGGCGGCGGAATCCTGACGCCGGCGCTGTCGCGGGTCGAACGGGCGGACGACTCGTTGCTGCGATCCATCGCCATTCACCTCTCCAGCAGGCGGCGCAGCTTCGCCAGCTTGACCGCTTCGTCCTCGTGCTGGTCGAGGGAGCCGACGAAGCGTCCGTTGCGGTCCATCATGTACACGGTGGCGGTATGATCCATGGTGTAGTTGCCGTCGCCCAGCGGCACCTTCTCGGCATGGGCGCGATAGGTCCTGATCATGGCGGCGGTCTCCTCGGCACTGCCGCGCAGGGCGACGAAGCGCGGATCGAACCCCTCCATGTAGTCGGCGAGAAGCTGCTGCGTGTCGCGCTCGGGATCGACCGTGACCAGGAGCATGGCGATCTCGTCGGCCTGCTTGCCCAGCGTCTCGTAGAGAGCGGTCATGTAGGCGAGCGTGGTCGGGCACACGTCGGGACAGTTGAGGAAGCCGAAGAACAGCAGATAGGGCCTGCCGCGCAGGTCGGCATCGGTGAAGGGCTTGCCCTCGTGGGTCGTCAGGCGGAAGGGGCCGCCGATATCGGCGATCCCGACGCCTTGCCGGGCCTGCGGCGCCGGCGCGGGCGAGGAGAACAGGCCAAGCGCCAGCGCGCCGGCGCCCAGCGCGGCCACGGCTACAAGGGTCCACAACACGGTTCGCACGGTCTTCAGATATCGCATCGCACGCTTTCGCTACACTGTCCCTGTACACGGAAAAAAGCGGCCGGCGGCGCTACCATGGCCGGAAGCGCAGCAGGCGCAGCGCATTGGCGGTGACCAGCACCGTCGCGCCGGTATCCGCCAGGATCGCCATCCACAGCGGCGTGGCCCCCAACAGGGTCGTCAGCAGGAACACCGCCTTCAGTCCCAGCGCGATGGCGATGTTCTGCCGGATGTTCGACATGGTGGCGCGCGAGAGCGCCACCAGTTCGGCCACGCCCGATACGCGATTCTTCAGAAGCGCGGCATCGGCCGTCTCCAGCGCCACGTCGGTGCCGCCACCCATGGCGATCCCGACGGAAGCGGCCGCCAGGGCCGGCGCATCGTTGATGCCGTCGCCAACCATGCCGATGGGCGCTTCCCGGCGGAACCTGGCGATGGCATCGAGCTTGGCGTCCGGCAGCAATTCGGCCCTGGCTTCCAGCCCCAGGGCAGTGGCGACCGCGGCGGCGGTGCGGGCATTGTCGCCGGTCAGCATGACGGTGCGTATGCCTTGCGCCTTGAGCTTCGCCAGACCGTCGACGGCATCCGCGCGCGGCTCGTCGCGCAGCGCGATGAGGCCGACCGGCGCGGAACCCTCGCTGACTACCACCACCGTCTTGCCCTGGCCTTCGAGGTCGAGAATCCGCTGCTGCACGTCCTCCGTCAGGGGCGCCCGTTCGGCGGCATGGCGCGGCGAACCGATGGTGAGAAAACCCGATTTCAGGCGGCTGGTGACGGCTTTGCCCGGTATCGCGACCGTGCCGCCGAACGTGGCGGGCAGTTCCAGCTTGCGGCGTTCGGCTTCGTTCAGAATGGCAAGCGCCAGCGGATGGCTGGAGCCGCGTTCCACGGCGGCCGCCTTGGCCAGAAAATCGTCCTCGCCGCCCTGCAATGCGACGAGATCGGTGATCTGCGGCTGCCCGACGGTCAGCGTGCCGGTCTTGTCGAAGGCGACGGTCTTCAGCCTGCCCAGCGTTTCGAGCGCGGCGCCGCCCTTGATCAGAAGCCCCTGTCTTGCGGCGCGGGCCAGGCCCGAGGCGATGGCGGCCGGCGTGGAGATGACCAGCGCGCAGGGGCAGGCGATCAGCAGTATCGCCAGCCCGCGATACAGCCAGGTGTACCAGTCGGCGCCGGCCAGCAGCGGGGGCAGCACGATGATCAGCGCCGACACCGCCATGGCGGCGGGCGTGTACCAGCGGCTGAAACCGTCGATGAAACGCGCCGTCGGCGCTTTCGAGGCCTGCGCGTTCTCCACCATGTGGATGATGCGGGCGATGGTGTTGTCGGCGGCGGCACGCGTTATTTCGATGCGCAGCTCGCCATTGGCATTGACGCTGCCGGCATAGACCTCGCTGCCGGCCTGCTTCACGACTGGCACCGATTCGCCGGTGACCGGCGCTTCGTCGATCTCCGAGACGCCCTCCCGGATGACGCCATCCGAGGGAATGCGGTCGCCCGGGCGCACCAGCACGAGGTCGCCGACCGCAAGGGCGCTGGCCGGGACGGTTTCGATGTCCCGGCCGCGCACCCGGCGGGCGGTGCGCGGCACCAGGTCGATCAGGGCGCGGATGCCGGCGCGAGCCCGGCCGGCGGCGACGCCCTCCAGCAATTCGCCGATTCCGAACAGAAGTACGACCACGGCCGCTTCGCCGGCCTCGCCGATGGCGAGGGCGCCGATGGCGGCGACCGTCATCAGCGTTTCGATGCTGAAGGGAGTGCCGGAAAACATGCCGGCAATGGCCCGGCGGGCGATCGGCACGAGACCGACGAGGGCGGCGACGGCATAGGGCCAGTCGGCCCAGTCCGGACGCAGGGACGACACGCCATAGGCGATCGCCAGGAGCGCGCCGGTCAGAAGGACCTGGCGGCCCTTGGCCGATTTCCACCATGGACCGGCTTCCGGGGCGTGGTCCTGGCCGGCGGCGGCCAAGGGAACATTGGCGTCGACCTTGTGCAGGGCAAAGCCCAGCGCCCTGACGCTGCTCTCGATCCTGGCGACCGGCGTGCGGTCTTCTTCCAGCGTCACCGACAGTGCCTGCTGGCTGTAGCTGACCTGGATATTGCCGACGCCGGGCAGCCGCTTCAGGACATTCTCGATCTTCACGGCGCAGGCGCCGCAATCCATGCCTTCAATGCGGAACCGGAGCGGGATAGCCGACAAGGGCGTCACCTCGACAATTGCGATGTGACGCCCTAGATAGGGCCTGTAGCCACTACAGGGTCAAGGCATGTCCACCGAATTGACGATCGGCGAATTGGCCCGCCGTACCGGCACCAATGTCGAAACAGTGCGGTTCTACGAAAAGAACGGCTTGCTGCCGTTGCCGGCGCGCACCGCGTCCAATTATCGCATCTACGATGGGCAGCATCTGGCCCGGCTGAGCTTCATCCGACGCTCGCGGGCCCTGGGCTTCTCCCTCGATCAGGTGAGGGCTTTGCTCGACCTGTCGGACCACCGCGAGCGCTCGTGCAGCGCCATCGATGCCATTGCCCGCGAACACCTGGGCGAGGTCGACCGGAAGATTGCCGATCTGCAAGCTCTGCGGCGCGAACTCGACCATATGGTGTCGCAATGCCATACCGGCACGGTGGCCGACTGTCGTATCCTGGAGGCGCTGTCGCCGGTGACAACGCCCAGCGCCTCCACGGCGTAGTCAGTCCTTCGGCAGTTCCGGCTTCTTGGCGCGCGAGCCGGTCACTAGCGACTCCTTGGCGATGGGGTCGCTGGCCGGGAATGTCTCCTTCAGCGCCTGATCGAGCTTCTTCTCCTTCTTTTCCTTCTCGCTCTGCGCGTCCTTTACCTTGCCCGCCACGGGCTTCTCCTCTCGCAGTTCGGCATTGAATGCCATCGTCAGGCTCCTCTCGTTGGTATTGCGATAACGTCGGGAACGGCTGCCAGTGCCTTGGCGAACGAAAATCCCCATCCCTCGTTCCGGTCAGGGAAACGGAGGGATCCAATGGCAGCGAAGAGAACGGCGGCAACCGCGGCGCGGCAGCGCGGCATTCAGCGGCAGGTGGCGCGCGCGGACGCCAGGAAAAGCGGCCGGCGCGGCGGCAAGCGGGACGAGGCCATGCAGGCGGGCGCCCGCGACTATCCGGTGCCGCCTTTTCCCAAACAGCACCAGCCCAAGCCCGGCCAGGAGACGAAGCTGGAACCGGCGCCGATGTACGAGGCGCCGTTCTATATCGGCTCGCGCAAGCTCGAGGGAAAGGTGGCGCTGATCACCGGCGGGGACTCCGGCATCGGACGCGCCGTGGCCGTCCTCTTCGCGCGCGAAGGCTGCGACGTGGCGATCGCGCATCTGGCGGAGGACCGTGATGCGGCGGTCACCGCCGAGGCGGTCAAGGCCGAAGGCCAGCGCTGCCTGGTGCTGAAGGGCGACGTGAAGGACCGCGCGTTCTGCCGCCAGGCCGTGGCCGACACGATCGAGGAATTCCGCCGGCTCGACGTGCTGGTCAACAACGCCGCCTTCCAGGTCCATAGCCAGAGCATCGAGGATCTGACGCCGGAACATTTCGACGAGACGCTGCAGACCAATCTCTACGGCTATTTCCACATGACGCAGGCGGCGGTGCCGCATCTGCCGCCGGGATCGGCGATCATCAATACCGGCTCGATCACCGGCATCGACGGCAGCGCCCAGCTCATCGACTACTCGATGACCAAGGGCGGCATCCACGCCTTCACCCGCGCTTTGGCCGGCAACCTGGTCGGGCGCGGCATAAGGGTGAACTGCGTGGCGCCGGGTCCGGTCTGGACGCCGCTCAATCCTTCCGACAAGCAGGTAGCCGAGGTGGCGATGTTCGGCGCGCAGACCAAGATGAAGCGGCCGGCGCAGCCGGAGGAGATCGCGCCGGCCTATGTCTTCTTCGCCTCGCCGCATTGCTCCAGCTACATCACCGGCGAAATCCTGCCGATCATCGGCGGCTACTGATCCGCCGGGAACCGCATACCGCTTGTGGCGCGTTTGCGGCTTTTGCGGAACCGTTCGGTGCTGCCTCTGTTGCCTCACATACGAAGGCAATGGAGGTGAACATGGCGAGATACGACGATCGCCGCTACGAGGAGGACTGGTGCGAGGAGCCGCGCGGCACTCGGGCGCGCGACTGGGAAGAGCGCGGTCACTACGGGCGACGCCAGCAGGCGCCGTGGCGCGAGCGGCCGGGCGAGGGCGAGGACGAGGGCAGATGGACCGAGGAATACGGCCACGGTTCGGATTCCGAGTTCGACTACCGGCGCAGCCATGCCCGTGAACAGACACGTGAACAGACATGGGCCGACCGGCGTGACCGCGGCCAGCGGCCGGACGAGGGCTACGGTTCGTCCGATTCCGATTACGCCCGGCGCGGCGGCAATTATGTGACGGGCGTCGGCCGGCCCGGCTACGACGAGGATCGTCAGTCCGGCTCGCATCACGGCAACGACCGCCTGGGCCGCGGCCGCCGCTATGGTCCGACCGCGGCCAAGCGGTTCAACGAGCAGGGCTGGTATGGCGGGCCTGACCGGTTCAGCGCCGGAGCCGACGAGGACGATGGCGGGCCGCATCGCGACGATCCCGACTATGCTTCGTGGCGGCGGCAGAAGCTGGGCGAATACGACCGGCAGTATCGCGAGTGGCGCGCCGCGCAGGCGCGCGGCCACGACGAGGAATACGCCAACTGGCGCAAGGAGCGGCAGGAGACGTTCGGCAAGGAGTTCCTGTCGTGGCGGGAGAAGGTGGCCGCCAAGCCTGCCGCCGCCGGCAATGAAAATTCTTCGTCGGCCGGCGGAACCCGGTCGGACGGCAAAACGTCATCCGGTGGCAAGCCGGGCGCCGGCGGCGTCTGACTTCGGCTTCCCCAGAGGACGGCGTTCCCCTGCCGTCCGCACCTTGAGGAGCGGCCCCTTTCCCCCGGGGGTGCTCCTTATTTTTTGCTTTTACGCCTTAAACCATCCTGAGCAGGATGCCGCCGGCGGCGCAGCCTGCCAGTGTCGCGAACAGGCCGGCTTTCAACCGCAGCGTCGCAAGAATGGCGATGCCGGTGAGAAGCGCGGCCTGCCAGTCGATGCTCGCCGGTACCGGCAGTTCGGGTCCGATGCCGAACAAGTCGAGCCGCACGGTCTGCGCGAACAGGACGTGCAGGGCGAACCAGATCGCCAAGTTGAAAATGACGCCGACGACCGCGGCGGTAATGGCGGCAAGCGCCATCGAGAGCGCACGATTGCCGCGCAGGGCCTCGACAAAGGGGGCGCCGAGGAAAATCCACAGGAAGCAGGGGGCGAAAGTCACCCACAGCGTCAGGCCTGCCCCCAGCGTGCCGGCCAGCATCGGATCGAGTCCGCCAGGCTGGCGATAGGCACCGAGAAATCCCACGAACTGCAGCACCAGGATCAGGGGGCCGGGCGTGGTCTCGGCCAACCCCAGCCCGTCCGCCATCTCGCCCGGTACCAGCCACTGATAGGAATCGACCGCGGCCTGCGCGACATAGGCGAGGACGGCATAGGCGCCGCCGAACGTCACCACCGCCATGCCGCTGAAGAACGTGCCGATGCTGCTCCAGACGCTGTCCGCGCCGGTCAGCCAGTAAAGGATCGCGACCGGTCCCAGCCACAGCGGCAGCCAGACCGCCAGCACACGCAGGGCGCGCGCGGTCGACGGGCGGACATGGTCCGGCGCACCGGCCGCGAAGAGACCGTCGATCGCACTGGCCTCGTTGCCGGTCCCGGTTGCCAGCGTCCCGCCGGGGACGGCCGACGGCCACAGGCTGAGAAGCAGGCCAAACAGTCCCGCGCCCAGTATGATCAGCGGGAAGGGAACCTGGAACACGTAGATGGCGATGAAGGCCACCACCGCCGTCGCCTGCAGCATCCGGGTTTTCAGCGCATGGCCGCCGATGCGCAGCAGCGCCTGCAGCACGATCGCCAGCACCGCCGCTTTGATGCCGAACAGGGCCGCATCGACCACCGGCACCTGGCGCCACAGCACGTATACCATGCTCAGCGCCAGCATGACCAACGCCCCGGGCAGCACGAACAGCAGGCCGGCGATCAGCCCGCCCGGCGTCCGGTGCAGCAGCCAGCCGATATAGACGGCGAGCTGCTGCGCTTCCGGGCCGGGCAGGAGCATGCAGTAGTTCAACGCGTGCAGGAAACGTTGCTCACCGATCCAGCGGCGCCGCTCGACCAGTTCGCGATGCATGAGCGCGATCTGTCCCGCCGGGCCGCCGAAGCTCAGCAGGCCGATCTTCGCCCAGACAAGTGTGGCCTCCCCGAGCGTGGGAAGGCGGGGGACGGGCGGTGGCTCCGGGGCTGGCTCCTGCATCTGGCCGGCGGTACTACCGCAGGCCTGCGCCGGCCACCAGTGACAGTTTCACTTCTGGCCGCGATCCTTGCCGAACAGGGCGCGCAACTCGTCCTTGGCCTTCTCCAGGATGCGTTTGCGCCGGGCCGAAATGTTTCTGCCCGCCCGGTTGATATAGAAGGTCAGCATCGACATGGCCGAGCGATAGGGGCCAGACTTGCGCCGGTCGCTGGTTTCGGCCGACCGCTTCAGCGAGCGGGCGATGGTGCGTGGCGATTCGGAGCGGAAGACCTTCGGCTCGAGATCGAGTGCGTCGCTGCGTTGGGTGACGCGCGCCGACCATTTCCGGCCTTTCTTGGACCTGGCCGGTCTTCTGCGCCGTCGGGTTGGTGTCGCCATGGACCGCTCCTCTGCCTCCTGCAGGGAACGTCGCGGGACGCGCCGGCGTTCATTTCCAGATCCAGGCCAGTTTTCCATTGGGGAGTCCTGCCATGCCGGCGAAATCCAAGGCGCAGCAGAAGGCGGCGGGCGCAGCCCTGGCCGCCAAGCGCGGCGAGGTGAGTAAGAGCAAGCTGCGCGGCGCCTCCCGCTCAATGGTCCAGTCCATGAGTGAGAAGGAACTGAAGAAAATGGCGTCCACGCCGCGCAAAGGCAAACCTGAGCGCGTCTCCGGCCGGTAGTTGCGCCAGCCCGCAGTCGATGCTCCGCTAGAGCGGGTCATGATTTGATGGAAGCGGACGCTTCCATCAAATCATGTGAATCCGCTCTATTTTTAATGTGTAGAGCAAATTCACAGGGTTTGACGGAATCGCAAGCGATTCCGTCAAACCCTGATTTGCTCTAGGCGTATTGGGCGAGGAGGGGGGAGTTTGCCGGCAGAGCATGGATCGCAGGAAGGCGGACTGGCGCGCGCCCTGTCGCCGCCGCTTCTCATCCTGGTCGCGCTAGGCACCACCCTGGGCGCCGGCATCTATGTCGTCATCGGCGAAATCGTCGGCGCCGCCGGCTACTGGACGCCGGTCTCGTTCCTGGTCGCCTGCGTGGTCGCGCTGTTCAGCGGCGCCAGCTTCGCCGAGCTGTCGGGACGCAATCCCAGCGCCGGCGGGCCGGTCGCCTGGGCGGATGATGCGTTCGGCCGGCACTGGCTGTCGGTCGCGGTGGGCTGGGGCATCGTCCTGGTCGGCATTGTCTCGGGCGCCACCATCTCGACCGGCTTCGTCGCCTATATCGGCGAATTCGTCGGCTGGTCGAAATGGACCATCCTGCCGATTGTGGTCGGCGTCCCCACCGCCATCGCCATTGCCGGCGTCAGGGAATCGGCCTGGTTCATGGCAGCGACCACGGTCGCGGGGATGATCGGGCTGGGCATCGTTCTGTGGGCTTCCGGCGCCAATATACCGGAGTGGCCGCAGAAGCTAGGGGAGGGCAGCGGCAGCTCGGGTGCGGACGGGGTGTGGCTCGGCATCGGCCTGGGCGCGTTCCTGGCCTTCTACGCCTTCATCGGCTTCGAGGACATCGTCCATCTCGGCGAGGAGACGAAGGCGGCGCACAAGACGGTGCCGCTGGCGATCTTCTGTACCCTGGCGGTGGCGCTGGTGTTCTATCTGCTGATCGCCATCGCCGCCGTCGCGACAGTGCCGCCGGAGCGGCTGGCTGAAAGCCGCGTGCCGCTGGTCGACGTGGTCGAAGCCGCCGGGATGAACGGGCTGGTGGTCGGCATTCTCGGGCTGGTGACCATCGCCGACGGGCTGTTCGCCCAGCTCATCATGGTGTCGCGCACCATCTACGACCTGGGCGAACGCCGGCGCGGGGCGCCGCGCTGGCTGTCGCAGCTATGGCCGCTGACGCGTACGCCCGCCATCGCCACGCTGCTGGTCGGAACCACCATCCTGCTGCTGGCGCTGTTCTTTCCCACCCGCACCCTGGCCGGCGCCACCAGCGCCATCATCCTGGTCATCTTCGCGACCGCCAATGTCGCCCTGATCGTCCTGAAACGCCGCGGCCCGCCGCCGCGCCGCAGCTTCCAGGTGCCGGCCGTCGTGCCATGGCTGGGGGTGGCGACCTGCCTTGTCCTGCTGCTGGTCCAGCCCTTTGCCGATGGCGGCGAATGATGGTCGAGGAACCCGGTTCTGCTATTCCGCGTTGAACCCTCGCAGCAACCAAAGGGGGTTCAAGCATGCATGGACTGATCTATCTGGTCGGCCTGGTCGTCGTGATCATCGCCGTCCTGTCCTTCTTCGGCCTGCGTTAGGCCAACCGCAACGAGTTTGCGCTGCAGCGAGCGGGGCAAGCGCCCCGCCAGGCACAGCGGGGAGAACACCATGGCTGATACAAACGTGGTTGTCGCCGGCAGCGGCAACAACCGCTCCTATGTCGACTGGCCGGCGATCATCGCCGGCGCCGTCGTGGCGACGGCGATATCCTTCATCCTCCTCACCTTCGGATCGGCGGTCGGTCTGGGCATCGTATCGCCCTACCGCGCTCCGGCCCTGCCGGGATTCGCGACGGTGCTTCTGACCGCGGTCTGGGTCGTGTTCGTCGCCGTCTCCAGCTTCATGGCCGGCGGCTATCTGACCGGCCGCATGCGACAGCGCTTCTTCGATGCCGACGAGCGCGAATCGAACGCGCGCGACGGCATGCACGGGCTGATCATGTGGGCGCTGGCCGTGCTGATCGGCGCGGCGCTGGCGGCCGGATCGCTGGCCAGCCTGGCGCGCGCCGGATCGACGGTCGCGGCCGGTGCCGCGGCGGGAGCCGCCGCCGCAGGTGCGGCCTCGGCCGAAACCTCGGGTGCGGCAACCTCTTCGACCTCGGGTTCCGGGTCGGTGTCGGTGGCGAACAGCACCGCGGCATCACGTTCGGCGTTGAGCACCTCGGTGGTGTTGTGCGAGTACTCCGGCAGCTTCAGCGTGTTGGTCGCCAGGCCCGCCACCGTCGGCGCGGTCTTGACGCCGATCTCGA
>JBBCJW010000081.1:0-180391 GCA_037190765.1 Alphaproteobacteria bacterium | reverse complement strand
GCCGGCTTCTGCAGCAGGGTCTGCGTCGCCAGCACGTGCTCGACCTCGGAGGTGCCGATGCCGAAAGCCAGCGCGCCGAAGGCGCCGTGGGTGGAGGTGTGCGAGTCGCCGCAGACGATGGTCATGCCCGGCAGGGTCAGGCCCTGCTCCGGCCCGATGATGTGCACGATGCCCTGGCGGATGTCGTCCATGCCGAAATACTGCACGCCGAAGTCGCGGCAATTGTCTTCCAGCGTCTGGATCTGGATGCGCGATTCCTCGTCGGCGATGCCCTGGCTGCGGTCGGTGGTCGGCACGTTGTGGTCGGCCACCGCGACCGTGGCGTCCGGCCGGCGCAGCTTGCGGCCGGCGTTGCGCAGGCCCTCGAAGGCCTGCGGGCTGGTCACCTCATGCACGAGGTGACGGTCGATATAGAGAATGCAGGTGCCGTCGTCCTGACGGTTGACGACGTGGTTTTCCCAGATCTTGTCGAACAGGGTGCGCGGCCTGGCCGGCGCCACCGGTTCGACGGGCTCTGCAGCAGCTTTCTTCTTCGCCATGGACCGACCTCTCCCTTAACCGATCGCCCGCGCCGCAGAACGCCGGCGCAGGGGCGAGGGAGGCCAGTTTTCGTTCGGGCGCTGCGCCTCGCCAGATGTCTTGCAGCCGGGGCGCCGCGGCAGCGGCGTCGCCGACTACTCCGACCCTACTTCTTGCCCTTGGCCGCCGGCTTCCTAGCCTTATCGCCGGGCGCCGCCTTGGGCTTCTCGCGCTTGGCCTTCTTCTCGCCGCTGGCCGCTTCCCGGGCCTGCAGGGCGATCAGCTCGCGCTGGGCCTCGACGTCCTCGACGATGCGGGCCGACTTGCCGGTGCGGCCGCGCAGGTAATAGAGCTTGGCGCGGCGCACGATGCCCTTGCGCACCACCTCGATCTCGTCCACCCGCGGGCTATAGAGCGGGAAGACGCGCTCGACGCCCTCGCCGTAGGAGATCTTGCGCACGGTGAAGGAGGAGTTGATGCCCGCGTTCTTGCGCGCGATGCACAGGCCCTCGAACACCTGGATGCGCTCGCGGTCGCCTTCGGTCACCTTCACGTGCACCTTCAGCGTGTCGCCCGGCTCGAAGGCCGGCACCTTGCGCTGCGCGGCGAGCCTGTCCATCTGCTCCTTGTTCAGAGTCTGAATGAGGTTCATGACGTCGTTCCTTTCGTAACCTTCTTCGCGCCCGCTTCGTACCGTTCGAAAAGATCCGGCCGTCGCTCTCGCGTCGTCTGCTTCGCCTGCTCCAGCCGCCACTGCCGCACCTTCTCGTGGTGTCCCGACAGCAGCACCTCCGGCGCCGGCCATTCCCTGCCATCGGCCGCACGCCACAGCGCCGGCCGCGTGTAGTGGGGATATTCCAGCAATCCCCGCTCGAAACTCTCTTCCGCCAGCGAGTCCGCCGCGCCCATCACCCCGGGCAGCAGCCGCACGCAGGCATCCAGCACCATCATGGCGGCCAGCTCGCCGCCCGACAGGACGAAGTCGCCGATGCTCAGCTCCTCCATCCCGAACGCCTCGACCACGCGCTGGTCGACGCCCTCGAAGCGGCCGCACAGCAAGGTCGCCCCCGGCCCCGCAGCCAGCGCCCGCGCTCTCGCCTGATCCAGCACCCGACCGCGCGGGGTCAGGTAGATCAGGGGCGCGTCGGCCAGACGCTCGGCCGCCACCGCATCGCCCACCACGTCCGGCCGCAGCACCATGCCCGGCCCGCCGCCCAGCGGGGTATCGTCCACGGAGCGGTGTTTATCGCGCGCGTATGCGCGGATGTCCACAGCCTCCAGGGACCACACGCCCTGCTCCAGGGCCCGCCCGGCGAGGCTGCCGCCCAAGGGACCCGGAAACATCTCCGGGAACAGGGTCAGCACCTTAGCCCGCCACATCGGACCCTTCCTTTTCGACCTCGGCCCCCGGCGCCGCCTCGTCCGGCGCCCCCTCGGACCCAGCCTCGATCTCGGCCTCGACCTCGACCTCGACCTCGACCGGCGGGTTGACGACGATGCGCCCGCCGGCAATGTCGACCACCGGCACCACCGCGTCGGTGAAGGACACCATCCAGGTGCCGCCGCCCTTCGTGCCACCCCCCGTCGCACCGCCGCCGACGGATTCCAGCTCCAGCAGCGGTCCGGCGCCGAAATCGAACACCGCCTTCACCCGCCCCAGCGGCCGTCCCGCGCCGTCCTCCGCCTGCAGGCCGACCAGGTCGACCGCGAAATACTCGCCCTCCTCCGTCTCGCCCAGCGCCGCCCGGTCGGCGTAGAGCCTGGTTCCCTTCAGCGCCTCCGCCGCGTTGCGGTCGGCAACGCCCTCGATGTCGGCCAGCACCGCGCCACGCGAGAACCCGGCCGCCCGCAGGCTGAAGCGGCGCCGTCCGGCCTCGTCGCAGAGCGGCCCGTACGCCGCCACGGCCATGGGATCGCCCGTGAAGCTCTTGATCCGCACGCGGCCGCGCACGCCCTGGGCGCCGACCACGATGCCGACCAGAACCCGCTGCGGGGCCATGGCCGGTCGGGCCTCAGGCCTGCGCTTCCTCGGCCGGCTTCTCGGCCGCCGCCGCAGCCGCCTCGGCCGCCGCCTTCAGGCGCTCCTGCGCCTTGGCCTTGGGTGCCGGCTTCTTGGTCTGCTCGCGGCGCTCGGCCGCCGGCAGCATCTCGGCGGCGGTCAGGAAGCGGTGCACCCGGTCGGACGGGGTGGCGCCCACCTTCAGCCAGTGCTCGATGCGCTCCTTCTTCAGCGTCACGCGATCCTCGCGGTCCGCCGCCAGCATCGGGTTGTAGCTGCCCACCTTCTCGATGAAGCGGCCGTCGCGCGGGCTGCGCGAGTCGGCGACCACGATGTGGTAGTAGGGGCGCTTCTTGGCGCCGGCGCGGGTCATGCGAATCTTCAGCGACATGTCGGTAAGGGTCCTTTCGTCTCGCTCGTCTCGTTGATCTGTTGCGTTCCGTGTCAGCCGCGCGGGAAGCCCGGCGGCAGCATGCCTTCGAGCGACCGCGCCAGGCCCTTCTCGCCCAGCTTGTTCACCCGCTTCATCATCTTGCTCATTTCCATGAACTGCTTGAGCAGCTTGTTGACGTCCTGAACCTGGGTGCCGGAGCCGGCCGCGATGCGCTTCTTGCGCGAGGCGTGGATCAGGCCCGGATTGCGCCGCTCCCGGGGCGTCATCGACATGATGATGGCCTCCTGGCGCGACAGCAGCTTCTCGTCGAGATTGGCTTCCTTCATCTGCGACTTGATCTTGCCGATGCCCGGCAGCAGCCCCATCAGGCCGGAGAGCCCACCCATCTTCTTGAGCTGGCGCAACTGCTTGGCCATGTCGTCCAGGTCGAACTGGTTCTTCTGGAACTTGGCGGCCAGCGCCTCCGCCTCGTCCTGCTCGATCGTCGCGGCAGCCTTCTCGACCAGCGAGACGATGTCGCCCATGCCCAGGATGCGGGACGCGATGCGCTCGGGATGGAACGGCTCCAGCGCGTCGATCTTTTCGCCGACGCCGATCAGCTTGATCGGACGGCCGGTGACGGCGCGCATGGAAAGGGCGGCGCCGCCCCGCGCATCGCCGTCGACCCGCGTCATGACGATGCCCGACACGCCGACCTTCTCGTTGAAGGCCTTGGCGGTATTGACCGCGTCCTGGCCGGTCATGGCGTCGACCACCAGCAGCGTCTCTTTCGGCTTGGCCAGGTCGCGCACCTGCGCCACCTCGGCCATCAGCTTCTCGTCGATCGAGAGGCGGCCGGCGGTGTCCAGCAGCAGCACGTCGTAGCCTTCGCGCCGCGCCGTCTCCATGGCGCGCCTGGTGATGCCCAGCGGCTGCTCCAGCGCCACGATCGGCAGGGTCGCCACGCCGGCCTGCTGGCCCAGCACGGCCAGCTGCTGCTGCGCGGCGGGGCGGGCCACGTCGAGCGAGGCCATCAGCACTTTCTTCTTCTCGACCTTGCCGGCCAGGATGCCCTGGCCGCCCTGCGACAGGCGGTAGGCGATCTTGGCGGTCGAGGTGGTCTTGCCCGAGCCCTGCAGGCCGACCATCAGGATCACTACCGGCGGCACGGCGGCGAGGTCGAGTTCGACGCCCTCCTTGCCCAGCATCTCGACCAGGTGATCGTTGACGATCTTGACCACCATCTGGCCCGGCGTGACCGACTTGATCACCTCCGCGCCGACGGCCTTCTCGCGCACCCCGTCGACGAACTGCTTGACCACCGGCAGCGCGACGTCGGCCTCCAGCAGCGCCACGCGCACTTCGCGCAGGGCGGCATCGACGTCGGCCTCGCTCAGCGCGCCGCGCCGGGTCAGGCGGTCGAAAACGTCGCCGAGGCGTTTGGACAGGCTTTCGAACATGAAACCGGTTTCGGTCCTTAGCAATTGCACCAACGGCCAAACGCGCATGGCGCCGATGCGCGAAAACTCGCGGATCAGCGGGGCCCCCCGGAACCAGGGTCGACCGACCATTCGGCTTGGTCGTGAACGGCGCGGAACGTAGAGAAGAGCGCCGCCGCTGTCAAACCCCGGCCCGACGACCACGGGGCGACGCCCGATGGCTGGGATTTATTCAATATAATCAATATATTGACTGAAATATGGCGACCCGCCTACAACCATCGCCGTCACCGCCGGGGGAACCCGGGCCATTTTCTTGCGTCATGCCGCCACCCGCTGCCGCCATCCCATAAGGTCCCCGAATGTCCCAGATCATGCCGTCCGCGCCCGAGAAACGCGCCCTGCCCGACCGCCCGATAGGCTGGGAACTGCTGCTCTTCGCGCTGGTGCTGGCGCTGATCGTGGTGGTGGGCGTCTTCGTGCTGGCGGCCATCGGCGACGTCGCCTTCGGTCCCGAGGCCGGCCGGGTGCTGTCGCGCGGCCTGCCCGAACCGGGCGATACCGCCGCCTCGTGGATCTATCTCGGCGCCTTCGCGCTGTTCTACATCGGCGTGATCCTGGCGACCTGGATCGCCATGTTCCCGCATCGCGGCCGGCGCGCGCTGGCGCTGGCCCTGGTGCCGGCCAAATGGCAGTGGTTCGTGTTCGGCACCATCGGCGTGCTGGCGCTGTCGCAGCTTTGCGACATGCTGCTGCTGCCCTTCCTGCGCGACGTGATGGCGATCGGCGGCGACGAGCTGGTGGTCACCGCGCTGATCCGCGTCCTGACCGCCACCACCGCGCTGGCCTTCGTGGCGGTGGTGGTGCTGGCGGTGCTGGCGCCGGTCGCCGAGGAGCTGGTGTTCCGCGGCCTGCTCTACGGCTGGCTGCGCGGCTTCCTGCCGTTCGTCCTCACCGCCATCCTGACCGCCACCCTGTTCGGCCTGGCGCATGGCGAGCTGGCGCATGCCATCGCCGCCGGCATCCTTGGCCTAGCGCTGGCCGCGATCCGCGAATATTCCGGCTCGCTGTGGCCGGCCATCGTGGCGCATGTGGTGAACAATTTCGTCGCCGTCGGCACGGCGGCGATGTTCGGAGTCTGATCCCTCCCTCATTCACCTTCTTCGTTCACTCCGGCCGGCAGAGCCAACCACAGAGACACAGAGGCACAGAGAGCATTCGACTCCGTGTCTCTGTGCCTCTGTGGTCATTCAAAGATCGTCGGCAACGCGCTACTCTCTCTATTCATGACCTCCGACTTCGTCATCTGCACCGGCGGCGACGCCAAGTATTTCGAGCTGCTGCAGAACTGCGTCCGCTCCATTCGCGAGCGGCCGCAAGGCAGAAACGTGGCGCTCGGCATTCTCGATCTCGGCCTGACCGGCGAGCAGCGCGCCTGGCTGCAGGGGCTGGGCGCCACTCTGGCGGCGCCGGGCTGGGACATCGACTTTCCCGGCCGCGACCAGTTGCCCGACTACTACAAGGCGCTGACCAGCCGCCCCTTCCTGCCGCGCTACTTCCCCGGCCACGGCACCTATCTGTGGATCGACGCCGACGCCTGGGTGCAGGACTGGAGTGCCGTCGATCTACTGCTGCGTGCCGCGGCCGACGGTTCGGTCGCCTGCGTGCCGGAGATCGACCGTTCCTACCGCTGCTATTTCCACGCCTGGGAGGAATTCCACGGCGTGATCGACGCCTCCTATGTCGAGGCCTTCGGCGAAAAACTCGGCCTGGAGCTGGCGCGCCACCCGCTGATCAATTCCGGCGTCTTCGCGCTCAAGGGCAGCTCGCCGTCATGGCAGGTCTGGGCCCAGGCGGTCGCCGAGGGCTTCGCCAACACCCGGAACTTCCTCACCGAGCAGGCCGCCTTCAACCTCGCCATCTACCGCCGCGGCGTGAAGGCGCATTTCCTGCCGACCTGGTGCAACTGGGCGGTGCACCACGCCATGCCGTGCTGGGACACGCAGCGCCAGTGCTTCGTCGAACCGCTGCTGCCGTATCACAAGCTCGGGATTTTGCATCTGACCATCTACACCAAGCACGAGAAGACGCTGCCGGTCAGGCAGGTCGGCGGGAAAGAGCATGGCGCGGTGAAGGACATGCGGGTCAGGTTTGTAAACTGACGCCGTCGAGGATCGCCCCGCCTCAACCCGCCGGCGTCCCCTTGCGGGTCGCCAGCACCGGCAGCCGCGCGCGCAGCTGGCGGCGGATAACCTTGCCCAGATCGTTCTTGGGCAGCGACGGCACCAGGTAATAGGCGCGCGGCCGCTTGAAGGCGGACAGGCGGCTGGCGAAATAGGCGTTCAGTTCCTTCGGCGCGACGGTGTCGCTGACAACGACGAAGGCGACCGGGAATTCCCGATTGTCCTCGGTGCGCTGGCCGACCACCGCCGCTTCCTCGATCTTCGGATGCTGCACCAGCACTTCCTCGATTTCCTCGGGATAGATGTTGACGCCGTCGAAGATGAACATGTCGTCGACCCGGCCCTTCAGGTGCAGATAGCCGCGCGCGTCGATCAGCGCCATGTCGCCGGGATAGAACCAGCCGTTGCGGAAGGTGCGGGCGGAGGCTTCCGGATCGTTGTGGTAGCTGGCGGCGAAGCCCGGCCCGCGCAGGCGGATCTCGCCGACCGTGCCGGGCGGCACCAGCCGGTCCTCGTTGTCGACGATCTCGGCTTCGGTGCCGATGGCAATGCGGCCGACCGCATCGGGCGCGGCCTGCTGGTCGGCCGGCGTCGAGATCGAATGCAGCCCGCACTGCGCCGTGCCGTACTGCTCCACCAGGCTGGGCGACAGCAGGCGCCGGGCGGCGGCGCGCTCCTGCGCCGTCAGCACCGAGCTGGCGACGACGAGCTGGCGCAACCATCCCAGGGCGGGCCGGTCCGATGGCGGCAGCCGCGTGAGAAGCTCGCGCATATGCTGCGGCGTCAGGAACATCCAGGTGATCGAATTCTTCGCCGCCACGTCGGGGACCGCGGCAACCGTCACCTGGGGCGGCAGGATGACCGCGGTGCCGCCGGTCTGCAGCGTGTGGATGAAGTGAATGCGCCCGACATTGAAGGCCATCGGCACCAGCGAGGCGAAGCGGTCCCAGGGGCCGTAGCCCATGTTCATCTGGCTGTAACGCAGGCGCTGCGCCAGATCGCCATGGGTGAACACTACCGACCGCGACTTGCCGGCGGTGGTGCCCGAGGTCGGGACCAGGTAGGCCGGCATGTCGTCGTCGTGCGGCATTTCCGGCGCGCCGCCTGCCGGCGGCACGATCTGGCGCCAGCTGGTATCGACGCGGATGACGCGCACGTCCGGCGGCGCGCGGCGGTCGGAATCGGCGACCAGCCAGCGCATGTCGAACAGCGACAGATCGCGGTTCAGCTCCTCCTCGCTCGCCGTCGGCACCACGCCGAAGAACACCGCGCCAAGACGCAGCACGGCGAAGAACACGACCAGGTGCTCGACCGTGTCGCCCAGGGCGACCGCGACAAGGTCTCCTTTGCGAACGCCTTCGTCGGCCAGCCGGGCCGCCGCCGCATCGACCAGGCGGTCGAACGCCGCATAGGTGAGGCCGGAAGTCACGTCGAGGGCCGCAGGATGGTCCGGCCGGTTTCGGGCATGGTTGCGCAGGATCGACGTGTAGTTCATTTCCAGTACTCACTGCGGCCGGAGGCTATACGGAGGATTGCCGGACGAGAGAACCAATCCAATGCCCGGCGGGATATGCTATCAGCAGGGGCAATAGAACCACACGTGGCCGGCCATGCGATACGCACGAGTGACGATCTTCCTGCGAAACCTGTCCGCCGCTTTGCTGGCGCTCCCGATCCTGGGCGCTCTCGCCGCCGGCACCGCGATGGCGGCGGACAAGATCAGGCTCGGCGTGTTCAGCGGCAATCTGGCGCCGCCAGCGGTTCTCGCCGAGGAAACCGGCGCCTTCGCCGCCGAGGGAATCGAGATCGAGTTCGTGCCGTTCGGCAATTCGGCGACGGCGGCGATGGCGGTGGTGTCGCGCGAGATCGACATCGCGGCCATGGCCTTCACCGCCGCCGCCTACAACCTGGCCGGCAAGGGCGGGCTGCGCGCCATCGCCGGCACCTTGCGCGAGATGCCGGGCTACGAGTTCACCGCCTATGTCGTGACGCAGGCGGCGTGGCAGGAAGGCGTCCGCTCGCCGCGCGAGCTGCTCGACCGGCGGATCGGCATCACCACGGTCGGCTCGCCGCTGCATTTCTTCGTCGCCGAGCTGGCGGAGAAAGCGGGCAAGGATCCGCGCCGGCTCGACCTGGTGCAGATGCAGTCGATGGGCGCCATGGCGGCGGGGCTGCAATCGGGCAAGATCGACGGCGCCATGCTGCTGAAGGCCATGGCGCTGCGCGCCGAGCGCGAAGGGTTCGGGAAGATCGTCGGCTGGGTCGGCGACACCACGCCGGGCCAGACCAACGCGCTGTTCGCCTCGCCGGCAACCATCGAGGGCAAGCGGGCGCTGATCGAACGCTTCCTGCGCGCCTATCGCGTCGGCTCGCAGCTCTATTTCGACGCCTTCCTGCAGCGCGACGGCGCCGGGCAGGCGGTGCGGGGCGCCGATTACGACCGCTTCCTCGAGATCCTGGCGCGGCGCAACGGCGCTACGCTCGAACTGATGGCGGCCAATATCGGCTTCAACGACCCGGCCGCCAAACTCGATCTCGCCAGCGTGCTGCGCCAGATCGATCTGGGCCGCAGGCTTGGCGTCATCGACGACAGTTTCGAGCCGGCCAGTATTTTCGATCGCGGCCTGGCCGGCATCGGCCTGACGCGGGACTGACCCGCCCTATCCTTTGATGTTTGGCGCCGGACGCTGAAAGAAACGAAAGCAGAAGATTGCCCGGCAGGGATGGTCAGAGCAGCGGGCCGAAGAATCCCACCATGCGGGCGATACGGCCGTCCTCGATGACGGCGATGTCGAGGCCCTCCACCACCACCGACCTGTCCGGGTCAATCCGCTTCCAGGAGAAGCGCAGCACGTCGTGATGGGCATCGATGCCGCTGGTCAGCACGATGCGCGAGCCGGGGCGGCGGGCCTGGACGCGGAAGATATGCGCCACCAGTTCACCCCTGCCGACCACATGCACGGTGGGATCGGTATAGGCGCCGTGCCCGGCCCACACGCCTGCCAGCAGGCGGTGGCTGGTGGCCGGATCAGGCGCGTTCCAGGCGGCGCAGTAGTCGTCGACCAGTTTCTCCAGTGCGGAGTCGCTCATGGTCCGGATCGCATCGCTGGCTTGCCTCAGCCCTGTTCGTCCTTGGTTTCGCCCTTTTCGCGCTCGGCCTTCGCCGCCGCCTTGGCGGCTGCCTTGGCTTCGGCCTTGGCAGCCGCCTTCTCGGCCTTGATGCGTTCGCGCTCGCGGCGTTCGAAGCTGTAATTGGGCGTACGGGCCATGCGAAATCTCCTGCGCAAGCGGGGCGCCCCAGGGCGCCGGCTTTTCCTCGTCCGACACTAGAGCAAATCAGGGTTTGCCCTACACATTGAAAAATAGAGCGGATCACGATCGGACGGAAGCGCATGCACCGCTGAACCGTCACTCCGTCGCATCCTCAAGAACAAAGCGGCTCTACGCGCCCCGACCTTCGGCAAACACTTCCTTCGCCGCCGCCAGCCCGTTCAGCGCCGCCGGGAAGCCGGCATAGACCGCCATCTGCATCAGCACCTCGACCACCTCCTCGCGCGTCAGGCCGGCATTCAGCCCGGCCCTGATATGCGAGCGCAGTTGCGGGCCGGCCGTGCCCAGCGCGGTCAGTGCCGCGATGGTGGCGAGCTGGCGGTCGCGCGGACCAAGTGCTGGACGGGCATAGAGATCGCCGAAGGCGAAGGAGACCAGGTACTCCACCATGTCCGGCGCCACCTCGGCATAGGCGGCGTCGAGCCGGGCGATCTGCTGCTCGCCCATGATCGCCTGCAGCGCCTCGCGGCCACGGCGGAAGCGTTCGCTTTTCTCGCGCGGATCCTCGGCCATCACTTCCCTCCGGCCAGTTTGCGGTCGACGAAATCCAGCCGGTCCTGGCCCCAGAACAGCTCGCCGTCGATCACATAGCTTGGGGCACCGAAAATGTTGAGGGCAATGGCCGCGTCGGTGTCCTGCGCCCGGGCGGCGGCAATGTCGGGCTGCACGGCGCGCTTCATGGTGGCGTCGGCATCGAGCCCGACCGAGGCGACGATCTCTCTCAGTGTGCCGGGATCGGCGATGTTCTTGTCTCGCGCCCATACGCCGTGCATCACCGCGTGCGCCAGTTCGACGGCCCTGGCATCGCCATGGTCCAGCCGCGTGGCGATGACGCAGGCGGCGGCCTGGGTCTCGTTGGCGGGGAAGAATCGCGGCTGGAGGTTCAGCGGCACTTTCAGGAAATCGCGCCAGCGCGCCAGCTCGACCAGGCGATAGGCCTGGCGCTGCGGGGCGCGCTGGGCCAGCGGCAGCCCGCCCGACACCGGGAAGACGCGGCCGAGATCGACCGGGAAGGGACGGATGGTGGCGCGATGGCGGGCGGCGATCTGCTCCAGCCGGCGCGAGCCCAGATACGCCCAGGGCGAGAGCAGGGAAAAGAAATAGTCGATATGGGCCATGATGCCTTCCCGGGCTTGCTAGTTTTCGGCGGTGGCGTGGAAAAACACCGGCGTTTTCTCGTCCGCCAGCAGGCAGATGTAGCGCAGCTTGCGGGCCTGGCCCGCGTTGCGCTCGATGCTGGCCGTGCCGGTCAGGATCGAGGACACGAACTGGCTGCCGACGTTTTCGGTGTATTTCTCGATGACGGTATCGCGGTCGTTGATGAAGACCACCGAACGGATCGTGCCGTCGCGCAGCAGCTGTTTTTCGCCGTAGTTCATGCAGGCGGCGAACCCCGGCCCCTCGTACTGGGCCTGGGCCGGGATGGCGGCGAGCAAAACGGCCCCAGACAGTAGAAATTTGATTGCATTGGCTTTTTTCATTGGAACCGGCTCCGGACGGGGTGGGAATTAGAGCAAGCCGACCGACCGGCGGCAAGGCTTGGGGTTTTGCCGCAAGCCGCCCGCAGGCGCTGTTGCGTCTCACCCTAGACCCGCCGCAATCTTGCACTCACAATGGCGCGAAGGGGTTACCGTTTGAGTCTGACCACCACCAAACCCGACACGCCGCCGGCCAACGAGACCGTGCCGACGCGGGCACAGGCATTGCTGTTTCGCGCCAAGGTGGCGGCGCATCGCGCCAGGCGTCTGCTGGTCGATTGGCAGTCAGGTCCGATCCGGTTGGGCAAGGCCGCCGCCGACGGCTTCGCCGCGCTGGCCGGCCAGTCGCGCACGGCGTTGTGGTCCGACGGTCTGGCGCAGGAGCGACTGCTGCAACTGGGCAAGGTCCAGAATTTGCGCCGCGCCGCCGCTGCGTTGGACGGCGTGTTGATCCGCCGGGGCGAGATCTTCAGCTTCTGGCGGCAAGTCGGCCGCGCCTCGCGCGCCCGCGGCTATGTCGCCGGCCGCATGTTGCAGCAGGGCTGCATGGTCCCGGCGGTCGGTGGCGGGCTGTGCCAGCTATCCAACGCGCTATACGACGTGGCGCTGCAAGCCGGCTGCACGATCGTCGAGCGTCACGCGCATTCCCGCGTGGTGCCGGGCTCGCAAGCCGCCATCGGCCGCGATGCCACGGTGGCGTGGAACTATGTCGACCTGCGATTCAAGGCGCCGCGCGATTTGCGGCTGCAGGTGCGGCTCGACCGCCACGACCTGCAGGTGCGGTTGCTGGCGCGCGAGGCGGTGACGCCAGCAATCGGGCCGGCAATCGACTGGGCAACCTTCGCGCCGCGCGATCGTGCGGCGCAGAGCTGCGACACCTGCAACGAGGTCGATTGCTTCCGCCATATCGCGCCCGACGCCACCTTGGGCACCGCACCAGCCGAACGCACAGCCTTCATCGTCGATGGCGCGACGCCGGAGTTCGCCGCCTATGTCGCGCGACGGCGACGCCAAGGCGACGTGCTGGCATTGCCCATGATGGGGCGGCGCTACGCCTGGCCGAGCGACGGTTTCGCGGCGGTGCTGAGCGCACCGCTCGCCACCTTGCGCCGCAGCCTGGAATCTCGCCGCCTGGCCGACCAGGGCGCGGCGCGGCAGCGCGCTTTGCTCGCGCATGCCGAACGCCTGGCGCTGGCGCTGGCGCGGCGATTGCCGCCGGAAGTCACCGAGCTTGTGGTGGCGCAACCACTGCTGCCGTTCCTGTGGCGCAACGGCGATTTGGGCGGGCGTCGCGTCACGGTGCTGATGAGTCGCCTGCCGATGGACCTGCTGCACGCCCGTCTCGATGCGGCGGCGGCGCAGCATCCCGACAGCCCGACCCTCCGCGACTTTCGCGCACCGGCCGATTTGGTCAAGGCCGAACGCGAGGCGCTGGATTATGCCGAGCTCATCGTCACGCCCCATGCGGAGATTGCCGCGTTGTTCGACAAAGCCCAGTTGCTGCCCTGGCATGTGCCGCCGGCCGCGACGACATCGCCGATCCATCGCGTGGCCTTCGTCGGCCCGACATTGGGCCGCAAGGGCGCCTACGAAATGCGCGCGGCAGCCCGTGCCTTGCAACTGGATTTGCTCGTTCCGAGGCGCGATCTTGAAGCGCCGGATTTCTGGTCGGGCATCGCCGTCACGCGCGGTGCGCCGCTGCAGGGGCAGATCGTGGTGCAACCGGCCTTCGCCGAGGAGAACCCGCGCCCGTTGCTAACGGCGTTGGCCAACGGCCGGCAAGTGATCGCCACCCCGGCTTGCGGATTGCCGCCGCAGCCAGGCCTTGTCCTGGTGCCGCACGGCGACAGGGCAGCCCTGATCGACGCCTTGCGCGCAGCACTCGGCCGCCCGGTATCTTAAGGCCTCAATTGCCGCGGTTCATGCAGGCGGAGACGCCGGGACCGTCGTATTGCACCCAGGTTAACAGAGCGGCCAGCAGGTCAGGCCCCTGCCGGCAGGTATCTGATTACGCTCGATATTTGATGGCTGGCGCTCCGGAACGGGCCGGAATTGAAGCAAGGCTGGATCGCGGCGGCAAGCCGCACGGGCCGGTAAAAGCGGCAATGGATTTGCTCGCCGCCTCCCCTTATATAGCGGACGATGAACGGGGTTCCTTTCACCAAGATGCACGGGCTGGGCAATGACTTCGTCGTCATCGACGCCCGCAATCAGGCGCTGACGCTGTCCGACGCCCAGGTGCGGGCGGTGGCCGACCGCCACACCGGCGTCGGCTGCGACCAGCTCATCGTGATCGAGCGCAGCGGCAGCAGCCTGGCCGACGCCTTCATGCGCATCCGCAATGCCGACGGCTCCGAGGTCGGGGCCTGCGGCAACGCCACGCGCTGCGTCGCCGCCGTGCTGATGGACGAAAAGGGCGCCCAGCACGCCATCATCGAGACCGAAGCCGGCCTGCTCGACGCCGAGACGGTGAAGAACGGCAGCCTGCGGCTGATCGGCGTCGACATGGGCGAGGCACGGCTGGACTGGCGCGAGATTCCGCTGGCGCAAGCCTGCGACACGCTGCACGTGCCCTTGAGCCTGGGGCCACTGGCCGATCCGGTCTGCACCAATATGGGCAACCCGCACGCCACCTTCTTCGTGCCGGATGCGGCCGCCATCGACCTGCCGGAGCTGGGCCCGCAGCTCGAACGCCACAGAATCTTCCCCGAGCGCGCCAATATCGGCATCGCGCAGATCCTCTCACCCGGGAAGCTGCGGCTGCGCGTCTGGGAGCGCGGCGCAGGCATTACGCTGGCCTGCGGCTCGGGCGCCTGTGCCGCCGCCGTCGCAGCGGCGCGGCGCGGCCTGACCGGGCGCCAGGTCGAAGTGGTGCTGGACGGCGGCTCGCTGTTCATCGAGTGGCTGGCCGACAATCACGTCAAGATGACCGGCCCGGTGGCGATCAGCTTCGCCGGCACGCTGGACGGATCGCTGCTGGCATGATGGTCGTTCCTGGTTTCCCGCCGCCGCTCCTTTTCCCGTCATGCCCCGGCTTGACCGGGGCACCCATGGGTCGCCCGGTCAAGCCGGGCGATGACGGGGAGAAAATCGCCGGATCGAGCGTGCGGACATGAGCGAGAAGAAATCCTGGCTGTCGCGGCTGAAGGACGGCCTGAGCCGCAGCGCCGGCAAGCTGGCCGGCGGCATCACCGGCCTGTTCACCACCCGCAAGCTCGACCAGGCCACGCTCGACCAGCTCGAGGAAGTGCTGATCGGAAGCGACATCGGCGTCGGCGTGTCGCAGCAGCTGATCGCCAACCTGGCCAGGGACCGCTTCGGCAAGGACGTCAGCGAGCTTGAGGTGCGCGAGCGCTTCGCCGGCGACATCGCCGCAATCTTGCAGCCGGTGGCGCAGGAGCTGCGGATCGACAAGGCGCGCCAGCCGCATGTGGTGCTGGTGACCGGCGTCAACGGCTCGGGCAAGACCACCACCATCGGCAAGCTGGCGCATCTGCTGCGCGGCCAGGGCAACAAGGTGATGCTGGCCGCCTGCGACACGTTCCGCGCCGCCGCCGTCGAGCAGCTGCGCGTGTGGGCCGAGCGCGCCGGGGCGGGGTTCGTCTCCGGCAAGCAGGGCGCCGACCCGGCCGGGCTGGCCTACGAGGCGCTGGAGAAAGCGCGGGCGGAGAAAGCCGACGTGCTGCTGATCGACACCGCCGGCCGGCTGCAGAACAAGAAGGACCTGATGCAGGAGCTGGCCAAGATCCTGCGCGTGCTGCGCAAGCTGGACGCCAGCGCGCCGCATTCGGTGCTGCTGGTGCTGGACGCTACGGTGGGCCAGAACGCGCACAGCCAGGTCGAGATTTTCCGCGAGGTGGTGCAGGTGGACGGGCTGGTGATCACCAAGCTGGACGGCACCGCCCGCGGCGGCGTGCTGGTGGCGCTGGCCGAACGCTTCAAGCTGCCGGTGGCGGCGATCGGCGTCGGCGAGGGCATCGACGATCTGCGCCCGTTCGACGCGCAGCAATTCGCGCGCAACCTGCTGGGGCTGGAGGCGTCATGAGGGCCTGGATCAGGCCGGCGCTGGAGATCGGCCCGCTGGTGGTGTTCTTCCTGGTCAACAACCGTTTCGGCCTGATGACCGGCACCGCCGCCTTCATCGTCGCCACCGCCATCGCCCTGCCGCTGAACTGGTACCTGGAGCGGCGCATCCCGGTGATGCCGCTGGTCAGCGGCGGCTTCGTGCTGGTGTTCGGCGGGCTGACCCTGCTGCTGGACGACAGTTTCTTCATCAAGATCAAGCCGACCATCGTCAACCTGCTGTTCGCCGGCGGGCTGGCCGCAGGCCTGGCGCTGGGCCGCAATTTCCTGAAGCTCCTGTTCGGCAGCGTCTTCACGCTGGACGAGGCGGGCTGGCGCATCCTTACCCTGCGCTGGATCGGCTTCTTCATCGTGCTGGCGATCCTGAACGAGATCACCTGGCGCTTCTTCTCCGAGGATTTCTGGGTCAGCTTCAAGCTCTTCGGCGCCATGCCGCTGACCATCCTGTTCTCCTTCGCCCAGCTGCCGCTGATCAAGCGGCACTGGGCGGGGAGCAGCAATCCCTTCGCCTGACGCCGGGCGGGCCTGAGAACGGATTCACACGATTGGACGGAAGCGCATCGGCTTCCGTCCAATCGTGATCCGCTCTACGCCGCCCCCAGCAGCCGGCCGGTGCGCAGGCGGTGCATGAGCAGCACCGCGACGGCAAGCGCGATGGCGACCGCCCGTTCGTAGGGGATGTCGAAGCCGGTCAGGGCGGTGATCAGGCTTTCCAGCAGGCTGGGGATCAGCAGCAGCGTGCCGGCCAGCAGCAGCAGGATGGTTTCCAGCCGGTTGGTGCGCGCCAATACCCAGCCCTGCGCCGCGCCGGCCATCAGCGCAATGCCGAGGAAGGCGCCGAACAGCACGATGGCGCCGTCGATCCAGCCGACATTGTCGAGCTGCAGCAGCAAGGTGCCGCCGAACGGGTCGAGCACGAAGGCGAACGGCACCAGGAAGGCGGGCATGGTGTATTTCCACGACTGCAGGGTCGTGACGTAGGGATTGCCGCCGGTGATGGCCGCCGCCGCGAAGGGCGACAGGGCGGTGGGCGGCGACACTTCCGACAGCACCGCGTAGTAGAAGATGAACATGTGCGCGGCATAGTCGGGCACGCCCAGCTTGATCATGGCCGGGGCGGCGATCACCGCGCAGATGATGTACGAGGCGGTCACCGGCACGGCCAGGCCGACGATCCACACCACCAGCGAGGTGAAGATCGCGGTCAGCACCAGCGAGCCGCCGGCATAGTCGATGACGATGACGCTGAATTTCTGCCCTAGCCCGGTCAGGGTCACGGTGCCGACGATGATGCCGGCGGCGGCGCAGGTGGCGCCGACATTGAGCATGCCGATCGAGCCGTCGGCCAAGGTTCGCACCAGCCGGCGCGGCCATAGCGCCTCGGCCGGATTGAGGAAGCTCATCAGCACGGCGATCAGCGTGGCGTAGAACACGCTGAGCACCGGCGAGAAGCCGATCAGCATGAACACCACGATCGAGACCAGCGAGAAGAAATGGAAGCCGGAGCGGCGCAGCAGGGCGGTCAGCTTCTGCGGCGGCGGCATGGGGATTTCCCGCATCCGGTACTTGCGGATGTCCAGTTCGACCATCACCAGCAGGCCGAAATAGAACAGCACGGTGGGGATCGACGCCATGATGATGACGTCGAGATAGGAGATCTTCAGGAACTCGGCGATCAGGAAGGCGGCCGCGCCCAGCACCGGCGGCGACAGGATGGCGCCCAGGCCGCCGGCCGCCAGCAGGCCGCCCGCCGCATTCCGGCCGTAGCCCGACTTGGCCATGATCGGATAGGCGACCGATCCCAAGGTCACCGTGGTCGCCACGCCCGACCCGGAGGGACCGCCCAGCAGGAAGGAGGCCAGCACCACGGTGCGGCCGGCGCCGGTCGCCTTGCCGCCCATGGCGGAGAAGGAAAAGTCGATGAAGAAGCGGCCGGCGCCGGAATGCTGCAGCACGGCGCCGAAGATGGTGAACAGGATGATCAGGGTCGAGGCCACGTCGACGGCCGGGCCGAAAATGCCCTCCAGCGTCATGTACATGTGGCCGACGATGCGGCCGATCGAATAGCCGCGATGCCCCCAGGGCGCGTCGAGATGGTTGCCGAATACCGCATAGAGCAGGAACAGCACACAGACCAGCGGCATGATCCAGCCCGAGGTGCGGCGCGTGGCCTCCAGCAGCATGACGATGAAGACCGCGCCGAAGACGATGTCCCACTGGTTGGGCAGGGTGTTGCGGTCGCCGAAATCGTCGCCGCCCATCAGCATGTAGACGATGCAGGCCACCGCCAGCAGCGAGAAGGCGATGTCCCACACCATGATCCGATGGCGGAAGCGGCGGGCGATGGGGAACATCAGGAACGACAGCACCATCACCATCGCCACGTGCACCGGCCGCAGGGTCTGGGTCGGCACGATGGAATAGGCGGCATAGAGATGGAACAGCGACATCGAGACGGCCAGCGCCACTAGCACGTTGGCCACCCAGCCGGTCATCTTGTGGGCCGCGCCCTCTTCCTGCTCGATGAACTCCTCGGTCTTGCGCCTGAGATCCTCTTCGCTCAGCGCTTCGCCGTTGCGGCCGGTATCGGTCATGCTCTTCCCCAAAGCCCTTGAAACGGCAGACCCCGCCGGTTGGTCACGCGGCGGGGTCCCGGTTGCGGCTGCGACAGACGGCAGGCCTTACTTAACCGTCACGCCCTTCTCGGCGTAGTACTTGACGGCGCCGGGATGGAAGGGAATGGGCGTGTTGTCGTTGCTCTGGGTCGCCAGCTTGAGGCTGGCCGCCTCCTTGTGGACGGCGATCAGGTCCTGCTGCTTGTCGAACATCGTCTTGACGATGTCGTAGGCCAGCTTCTCGTCCATGTCGGCACGCACCAGCAGCACGTTCCACACGTCGGCGATCTGCGCCGGCTTGTCCATGCCGGGATAGGCCGTCTGCTCGATGGTGGCCTTGGAATAGAGCGGACCGTATTTCTTGTTCATGGCGTCGACCACCTCGGCATGGTCGATCATCTTCAGCTTCACGCCCGGCGTGGCGGCCAGGTCGGTGACGGCGGCGGTCGGAATGCCGCCGACCCAGAAGAAGGCGTCGATCTTCTTGTCCTTGATGGCATTGACCGACTCGGCCACGCCCAGCCGTTCACGCCTCAGGTCCTTGTCCTTGTCCAGACCGGCCGCCTCGATGACGCGGAAGGCCATGACCTCGGTGGCGCTGCCCGGCGAGCCGGTCGACACGCGCTTGCCCTTCAAATCGGCCATGGTGTTGATGCCGGTGCCTTCGATGGTCACCACATGCATGCGGTTGGGATAGAGCACCGCCAAGGTGCGCAGGTCGATGCTGTCCTTGAACTTGTCCTGGCCCTTCAGCGCGTCGTAGCCGGCATCGACCATGGAGAAGCCGATTTCCGACTGCTTGGCGCCCAGCAGGCGGAGATTGTCGACCGAGCCGCCGGTGACTTCCGCCGTCGCCTGGGTGTTGGGCAGGCTCTTGGACAGTACGTTGGCCAGGCCGCCGCCCAGCGGGTAGTAGACGCCGCCAGTGCCGCCGGTGCCGATCGAAATCTTCTGCTGCGCCTGAGCCGAGCCGGCGAAGGCGAGGGCCGCCACGGCGGCGGCAATCAAAAGTCTGCGCATGTGAGCATGTCCTCCGAGTGGATTCGCATCTTGATAGGGGTGCGATTGTTTTTGTGACGGGATGTCTTGGGCCGGACGGCCATCGATTGGCTTTATACACGGCCCCGTTGCACGAGGGAACAGGCCGCGACGGACGAAATCTGCCGCTTTTTTCGGCGCGTCGCCGCAGTGCGGCAACGCTTATGCAGCATGATCGCTGTCCCTTACCGCGCGCCGTGATCGTCGGGCGGATTGCCAAAGGGGACGAAGCTCTCCAGGTGCCGTACCTCGTACCAATGGCGCAGCGCCCACAGCACGCTGGGAAAGGCCAGCCGGTCCCAGGGGATGTCCTCCCAGGCGAACAGCCCGACCTCCAGGCTTTCCTCGCCCGCCGCGAAGCGGGGTTCGGCCAGCCTGGCGCGATACATGATCTGCACCTGGCCGATGCGGGGAATGTTGTAGACCGCCAGCAGCGAATCGATCTCGATCCGGGCGCAGGCTTCCTCCAGCGCCTCGCGGGCGGCGCCCTCGGCCGTGGTCTCGTGCATTTCCATGAAGCCGGCCGGCAGGGTCCAGTAGTCGCGGCGCGGATTGATGGCGCGGCGGGCCAGCAGGATGCGGTCGTCCCACACCACCACCGCGCCGACCACGATCTTGGGATTCTCGTAGTTGACGAAGCCGCAGTCGCCGCACACCAGGCGTTCGCGGTTGTCGCCGTCGGGAACGCGGCGGGCGAAGGCGGCAGGCACGCCGAACGGCAGCGGACGCGCGGGTTTGTCGGCACGGTCACTCATGATCGCGCATGATGGCGGGCCGGACGCGGCCCTGGCAAGCGGTGCGCCGCTGCCGCGGCGATGAAACTTCCCGTCCGGTGGCGCGTTGACCGGTCCGCCAGGCGGAGGCGGCAATGCGCGCGGACAGGGCGGAGCCAGCAAGATCGGGAAGAAGCATGGCCGCCGCCTGTCTGGCGGCGTTTCTGTGCTGGTCCTGCAGCCACGCCCCGCCCAACACGGCCATCGCGGAGTATCAGGCGCGGCCGAAACCGCCGCAGCTCGTGCAACAGGACACGCCGTTGGCCAGCGTCATCGGCGCCCATGGCGTGCAGCCCGTCGATCCGCAATCGCGCGCCGGCCTGCTGCCGCAGATCGCACGCGAACTGGCGAAGACCGACCCGCAGGGACGCTATCGCGGCATCACCTACAACCTGACCGCCGGCAATGCCCTGCCCGCCGACTGGATCGTGCAGACGCCGGACGCCTGGGGCCGGTCGGCCAGGGACGTCAAAAGCGAAAGCCTGCTGCCGCAGCGCTTGCAGGCGATGATCGCCGGCGCGCGTCATAGCGTCGATATCGCCGCCTTGCAGCCCTCGCCGGACGGTGCGTTTCTCGACGCCATGCGTCAGGGCATCGCCGAGCTGGCCAGGAGCAACCGGGAGGTGACGCTGCGCGTGCTGGTCGGCACCTACCCGCTCGGCCCCGATTTCGACGCCAGGGCGCTGCTGCAGAAGCTGGCGGCCGACATCGAGGCCGGGCACGGCGCGCGCCTGTCGCTGCATGTCGCCGGCATGCGCTCGTGCCTGGGCGGCGAGAGCTGCAGCAGCTTCACCTGGAACCACGCCAAGTTCGTGGCCGTCGATGGCGCGCGCCTGTTCAGCGGCGGGCACAATTTCTGGAGCCAGGATTATTTCGACCGCGAGCCGGTGCACGACCTGTCGCTGTTCCTGGACGGGCCGGCCGCCGCGGACGCCACCGGCTTCGCCAACGCGCTGTGGGATTTCGTCTGCCGGCGAAGCGCGTCGGACGGGACCGGCGCGGCCTGGGTGTTCAGCCTGAAGCCCGGCGGCGAGATCGGCAACGACTGCCTGGCAAGGCTGGTGCCGCCGCCTTCGCCGGCGCGCGGCCGGCTGGACGTGCTGTCGGTGGCGCGGCTGGGCGCGGGACTGACCGACGACTTCGCCAACCACAACGATCTGGCGCGCGACCTGCTGCTGGGATCGGCGCGCAAGTCGATCTACATCGCCCAGCAGGACATCGCCTTCACCCTGGGTCGCGCCGACCCGCTGTGGCCGGAGAGCACGCTGGAGCGGCTGGCCGACTTCCTGCTGCGCGACGCGGGCGATCTCTTCATCGTCCTGTCCAATCCCAATGCGCGCGCACCGGCCGGCGAAAGCTACAGCAACGGCGTGTCGCCGGAGACGGTGGCGCGCAAGATCCGCGACGTGGTGCTGTCCCGCGGCGACAGCCGGAGCGCGGTGGATGTCGATCGCCTGCTCTGCCGGCGCCTGCATGTGGCGCCGCTGCGCTTCGGGCCGGACGCAAGCTGGCCGGAGAACCGGCCCTTCGCCAACCACAGCAAGTTCTTCATGGTCGACGCGCGCGCCTTCCATATCGGCT
This sequence comes from Alphaproteobacteria bacterium, assembly GCA_037190765.1. GTDB lineage: Bacteria > Pseudomonadota > Alphaproteobacteria > Reyranellales > JAQSWP01 > JAQSWP01. Next base: position 158,980 of record JBBCJW010000081.1, on the reverse strand, counting down.
CGGACAATTTCTATCCGGTGAACCTGCAGGAATTCGGCATCATGATCGACGACCGCGCCGCCGCCGCACAGGTGAAACGCGACTACTGGGATCCGTTGTGGCGCTGGTCGCGCGCGGCCGCCGTCATCGGCGGCGACAGCGGCAACTGCCTGTTCGAAACCCGCACCGCCGGTCGATGATCCGCCGCCGCGAACAATAAGGCGGCGGCAGGGCGACAGCAGTATTTCGTTCGCATAGGCAGCATGTGCGCCGTTGCAATCGTCTGCCAGCGCAACGGTCGCCGCCGCCTATACCAACGCCACGGAACCGCAGACTGGCTGGCGGCGTTAAGCAGGATTAGGATTCGTCCATTATCGCTCTTCGCAACAGGAGCATCATTCATATGCCGCACGCGATCGCTCCCAACCCGTTCTCCGCTGTCGATGCCATGGCCGAGCAGGGCTCGGTCCTGGTCCAGTTCGCCGACGACATCGCTCCGGCCGGTTTCGACGATGCGCCGCCGTCGCGCTGGGCGCTGGCGGCAGAGGAAGCCGCTTTCGAGGGCGAAGCCATCGACACGCTGCGCGAGGACAGCGGCAAGGGGCTGCTGCCCGTCCTTGCCGCCGCGGTCCTGGTGGTGGCGGAGGCCGATCCGTTCGCCACCGCCGGCGAGGCCACGATCGCTGCGGCGACGATGCCGGCCGACGCCGATGCTTCCACCGGCCAGGACACGATGGCGCCGCCGAGCGCGGGTGCGTTCTATCTGCAGCCCGAAACGTCGCTGCAGCCCCACGACATCGCCGGCTACGGCACCGACTGGACGGATACGCTGCTGGGCTGAGATCCGCTCAGGCCGCCCGCTCCAGCGCCGCCACGCCGGGCAGCACCTTGCCTTCCATCCATTCGAGAAAAGCGCCGCCGGCGGTCGAGACGTAGGAAAAATCCTTCTCCACGCCGGCATGGATCAGGGCCGCGACCGTGTCGCCGCCGCCGGCCACACTCAGCAGCCTGCCTTCCCTGGTCAGCGCCGCAATGCAGCTTGCCACCGCCACCGTGCCGGCATCGAACGGCGCCAGCTCGAACGCGCCCAGCGGCCCGTTCCACACCACCGTCTTGCACAGGCCCAACTCGCGCTGCAGCAGCTCGACCGTCCTGGGACCGACATCGAGGATCATGTGGTCCCCCTGCACGGCATCGACGCCGATGGTCAAATGCGGCGCCCCGGCCTTGAACTCGGTCGCCACCACCGCATCGGCCGGCAATATGATCAGGCAGCCCGCCGCGTCGGCCTTGCGCATGATTTCGCGCGCGGTGTCGGCCAGGTCGCGCTCGCACAGCGACTTGCCGACATCGATGCCCTTGGCGTGCAGGAACGTGTTGGCCATGCCGCCGCCGATCACCAGCCGGTCGACCTTGCCGACCAGATTGCCCAGCAGCTCCAGCTTGGTCGAGACCTTGGCGCCGCCGACGATGGCCGCGACGGGGCGCTCGGGATTGCCCAGCGCCTTGCCCAGCGCCTGCAGTTCCTCCTGCATCAGCCGGCCGGCGACGGCGGGCAGCAGATGCGCCAGCCCCTCGGTCGAGGCATGGGCGCGATGGGCGCAGGAGAAGGCGTCGTTGACGTAGACGTCGCCCAGCACCGCCAGCTTGTCGGCGAATTCCTTGTCGTTCTTTTCCTCTTCCTTGTGGAAGCGCAGGTTCTCCAGCAGCGCCACCTCGCCGTCGGCCAGCTTCGACACCACAGCACCGGCCTCGGCGCCGACGCAATCGGTGGCGAAGGCGACCTTGCGGCCCAGCACCTTGGCCAGCGGTTCGACCAGCGGCTGCAGCGACATCTCCGGCACCTTCTTGCCGCCGGGCCGGCCGAAATGGCTGAGCACGACCACGCGCGCGCCCTTCTCCGCCAGTTCGCGGATGGTCGGCGCGGTGCGCTCGATGCGGGTCATGTCGGTCACCTTGCCGTTTTCCATCGGCACGTTGAGATCGACCCGGATCAGCACGCGCTTGCCGGCCACGTTGACATCGTCGAGGGTGCGGAAACCGCTCATTACTTAACCACCATCGTTTGACTGAATAGAGATACCGAGGTTCAACCCGATTTGCGCAACACGAACACCAGCACGCCGTTTTCGCTGCCACTGCTTTCCAGGACATGGCCGGTCTGGGCGCAATAGGCCGGAAAATCCTTCGCCGCCGCCGGGTCCGTCGCCAGCACCCGCAGCCGCCCGCCCACGGGCAAGCCACGCAGCGCCCGGTTGGCCTTCAGCACCGGCATGGGACAGACCAGGCCGGTGGCATCGAGCTCGACCGGTTCGACCGGCGCGGCGGAAGAAGCAGCGTTTGCCATGCGCCGATTATGGCAAGCCGACCGGCGGGCGGGGAAGAGGCGGTTTTCCTCAGCCCGCCCGCTCCAGACCGCACCATTCGGCAATGAATAGCGCCATGGCCTGTGTGGTCTTCAGCATCGAGTCGAGGCTGACCCTCTCGTCGAAGCCATGGATGTTCTCGGCGACGGGTCCGTAGACGATCGCCGGGATATCGGCATAGAGGCCAAAGAAACGCGCATCGGTGGTGCCGGTCGAGGCGACGGGCACCAGCGCCTGGCCGAACACGGAGCGATGCGCGCCGTCGAGCACCCGCAATGGCTCCTCCGCGCCTTTCAGCACATAGCCTTCGGCCTGGAAGCCGTTCCAGGTGATTTCCGGCGCCATGTTGCGCAGGAAGGCGTCCTTGTCGGCAGCCTGCCGGATGCAGGCTTCGATCTCGGCCCGCGCCGCAGCCAGGCCCTGGTCGGGATAGGTGCCGACGCGCATGTCGAAGGTGCACCAGGCCGGCACCGACGAAGCCCAGTCGCCGCCCTCGATCTTGCCGACGTTGAAGTTGATGGGGTGGTGATGGGCGTGGAAATGCGCGTCCTTGTGCTTGCGTGCATTCCACTCCTCCTCCAGCACCCGCAGCGCCTGGATCAGGCGGAAGGCGGATTCGATGGCGTTGGCGCCGGAATCCGCCCGCAGCACATGCACGGGAATGCCGCGCACCTTGACCTGGAACCACATGACGCCGACCTGGGCCGAGGTATAGGTCTCGTTGGTCGGCTCCGGGATCAGCGCCGCCTCGGCGCGATAGCCGCGCTGCAGGCAGGCCAGCGCGCCATTGCCGGTGCATTCCTCCTCGATCACCGACTGCACGAAGACGTCGGCCGCCGGCGCATAGCCCAGGCTCTTCAACGCATCCAGCGCATAGAGGCAGGATACCAGCCCAGCCTTCATGTCGCCGCCGCCCCGGCCATAGAGCCAGCCATCGGCGATGCGCGGCTCGTAAGGCGGGCTGGTCCACATCTCGATCGGCCCTTCCGGCACCACGTCGATATGCCCGTTGAGGATCAGCGAGCGGCCTCTGGGCTGCTGCGCGCGATGGGCGCCGACCACGTTCCAGGCGTCGTCGTAGGAGATGCTCACCGGCGAGAAGCCGCGCATGCCCTTGATGTCGTCGATCTCCACCTTCCAGCGATCGACCGCCAGGCCGCGGCTCGCCATGGCGCGGGCCATCAAATCCTGCGCCGGCGCCTCCCGCCCGCGGCGGGAGGGAATGCGCACCAGGTCGGCGGTGAATTTGGTCTGGGCCGCGAAACCGGCCGCTACCGCCTCGACGATCTTCTGCTGCAACGCCCCGTCCGGCATGTCCAACCCCTTGCAAACAGGAGGCTTCAGGCTGGCGCGAAGCAGGCGGCGGCGTCAACCGTCAGGTTCCGCATCCCGGACCGCCGCAGTTGCAGGGCGGTTTCATTTTTCGCCCACCGTGCTAAGCATGTGCCGGGAGCGACCAACGCCAAGCAGGAACGCGCATATGAGTCTGCCGCCAATTCTCAAGGACCGCCTGTCGATTCCGGTGATCGGATCGCCGCTGTTCATCGTCTCGGTGCCCGATCTGGTGATCGCCCAGTGCAAGGCCGGCATCGTCGGCTCCTTCCCCGCCCTCAATGCACGACCGGCGGAAAAGCTCGACGAGTGGATCACCCGCATCAAGGAGGAACTGGCCGCGCACGACCGCGCCCATCCCGACCGGCCGGCCGCCCCCTTCGCCGTCAACCAGATCGTGCACAAGTCGAACGACCGGCTCGACCACGACATGGAAGCGTGCGTCAAGCACAAGGTGCCGATCGTCATCACCTCGCTGGGGGCGCGCGAGGAAGTGAACCAGGCGATCCATTCCTATGGCGGCATCGTGCTGCACGACATCATCAACAACAAGTTCGCGCGCAAGGCGATCGAGAAGGGCGCCGACGGGCTGATCGCGGTGGCGGCTGGCGCCGGCGGCCATGCCGGCATCATGTCACCGCTGGCGCTGATCCAGGACATCCGCGAATGGTGGCAGGGGCCGCTGATCCTGTCCGGCGCCATCGCCACCGGCCGCGCCGTGCTGGCGGCGCAGGCCATGGGCGCCGACCTGGGCTATATCGGCACCGCCTTCGTGGCGACCAGGGAAGCCAATGCGCCCGACGCCTACAAGCAGATGATCGTGGCCTCCGACGGCGGCGACATCGTCTACACCAACCTCTTCACCGGCGTGCACGGCAACTACCTGCGCCCCTCGGTGGTGGCGGCCGGGCTCGACCCCGACAACCTGCCCGAATCCGACCCGACCAAGATGAATTTCGGCAGCGGCGGCAACACCAAGTCGAAGGCCTGGCGCGACATCTGGGGCTCCGGCCAGGGCATCGGCGCGGTCAAGCACGTGCCTGGTGCGGGCGAACTGGTGGCGCGGCTAACCCGCGAATACGACGACGCCCTGGCGGAAATGGCCGCCCTGCAGCAAACGCGGCAGGCCAGGCTGCGCCCGGCGGCGGAATAGCCGCCACCGATTTGCCACAGAGTCCGGCCAGCCTTGCGGATAACGCAGCGAGGCTGGCCATGACTTCTCCCCTCGGCAGACGATCCCTGCTCATCGGCGCCGGCGCGACCCTGCTCGGCGCGCCCGCGACGCTGCACGCCAGTGCCCCGCCGACGCCGCGCCAGACCGAAGGCCCGTTCTATCCCACCGCCCTGCCGCTGGATCACGACAACGACCTGGTCTCGGTCGGCGGCCAGGAAGCGCGCGCCCGCGGCACCATCGCCCATGTCTCGGGCCGCGTGCTGGACAGTGCCGGCAACCCCCTGGCCAATGCCCGCGTCGAGATCTGGCAATGCGACTGGCAGGGCATCTACCTGCATCCGCGCGACGGCCGCCAGAACCGGCGCGACACCGGCTTCCAGGGCTTCGGCGCCACCACCACGGCGGGCGACGGCAGCTACCGTTTCCGCACCATCCGGCCGGTGCCGTATTCGGGGCGCACGCCGCATATCCATTTCAAGGTCAAGACCGGCAGCAGCGAACTGACGACCCAGATGTACGTCGCCGGCGAGCCGGGCAACGAGCGTGATTTCCTCTACCGCAACCTCGGCAGTGCCGCACCGCTGCTCACCGTCGCCTTCGCGCCGGCGCCGCAGCTCGAGGCGGACGCCATCGCCGGCCGCTTCGACATCGTGCTCGGCTGACCGGGTTCCATCAAATTATCTAATCGATAGCTGAATTCTTCTCGCGCACGCGGCGCGGTTCCAGCGCCTATCTTGCAGCATGTAACGATCCGGCGAAGCGCAAGCTTCGCTCATGCGTGGGAGCCTGAAGATGGACAGCAACCTCACTCTGCTGGCAAGCGTGCGCGCGCCGCTGACCTTCACCCAGCACGGCCCGGAGAAGCCGTACAGCTACCAGTACGAGCCGCCCGCGGGCGTGCCGCGCCGCCGCGCCGACGATGTCGAGCACCTGGTCGATATCGCCGACGGACGGCCGCTGCGCGGCGCCTTCTCGCTCGACGTGCAGGGCTTCGAGCTGCTGCACAGTCCGACCCTGGCCGACGATCTCTACGACGAGGCCGAGTTGGACGCCACTTACCGGCCGGAGGTCGAACAGCTTGTGAAGAACGTCACCGGTGCGGCCAAGGTGCAGGTATTCGATCACACCATCCGCTCCAACGCCGCCGACCGGCGCGGCGCGCAGGGCATCCGCGAGGCGGTGCGGCGGGTGCACAACGATTACACCGACAAGTCCGCGCCACAGCGCATCCGCGACCTGCTGCCGGCGGCGGAAGCGGAGGCCCGACTGAAGAAGCGCTACGCCTACATCAATGTCTGGCGGCCGATCAGCGGCCCGCTGGAGGAAGCGCCGCTGGCGCTGGCGGACGCGCGCAGCCTGCGGCCTTCCGACCTGATCGCCTCCGACCTGATCTATCGCGACCGCGTCGGCGAGACCTACGCCATCGCCTGGCACCCCGGGCAGCGCTGGTTCTATTTCCCGCGCATGAGCCGGGACGAGGTGGTGCTGATCAAGTGCTACGACAGCGATCCGGCCAAGGCCAAGCTGTCGGCCCACACCGCCTTCGACGATCCCACCGCGCCGGCCAATCCCCGCCCGCGCGAGAGCATCGAGATCAGGACGATCGCGTTCTGGGATTGAATCCCGGCTACGCGCCTCTCCGCCAAGCCGTCATCGCCCGGCTTGACCGGGCGACCCATGGTTCAATTGCATCGCCTTCGCTAACCAAAAGCGATGACCGCTGCAGACATGGGTGCCCCGGTCGAGCCGGGGCATGACGGAAAAAGGGTATGGCGATTCGCAGTGAGCGAACTTCCAATCGTCAGATCCCCGCCAGCCCCTTGAGCGCGATCTGCTGGATCTCCAGCGCACGCGGATAGCATTTGTCGCGCCAGGCATCCTCGTCGGGATAGAAGGCGTCGCGGATCGCGGCCTTGATCTTCGCCGCGCCCTGGCCGCGCGGCTCGCCGTGATTGTGCAGCCAGTTGTCGGCGATCAGCGACATTTCCACGTCGCGCCAGTCGCGCGTGCCAACCTCGATGGCGAAGGCGGTGAATTCGCTGCCCGGGCAGTGGCGGGTGAAGGACATGCGTAGATTGCCCTCGATCACCGGCGAATCCGATTCGCCCGCCGCCGGCGAAGTCACGTCGGCGCCGAACCAGTCCCGCGCCCGCTTCAGCGCGATGCTGTCGACCGGATGGCGGCAGATCAGTTCGGAGTGGCCATACGGACCCAGCCCGGTGTGGAAATCGACCACCACCATGTGCTTCATGCGCTTCAGGTAGCGGGCGGCCAGATAGGCGATGACGCCGTTGGACCAGGACGGGCGGATGCCGCCATAGAACAGCCCGTCGGGATGGGTGTGCTGGCCGGCGGAAATGGCCGCCGCCGCCTGTCGCCGCCCGACCTTCTCCGAGAAAGCCTCCAGCTTCGCGCGCACGTCCTTTGCCGTGTTCTCGTCCCACGTCGCCGGCGTCAGCACGTCATGGATGCCGGCATAGCCGGGGTTCTGCGGCAAGGCCCGGGTGAAATCGAGGAAGTTGCGGTTGAGGTCGATATTGTCCTCGTTGACCCGCCGCAGCCAGGAGAAGCCGTAGGGATTGATGGCGTGCACCACCAGCACGGCGACATTGGGCGGCAGCTCCTTCCAGTGTCCCTCGCGCAGGAAGCCGACCTGGCAGCCGCTGCCGTAGAGCCCTTCCACGCCATGGGTGGCCGAATTGGTCAGCAACACACGCTCGGCGTCCGGCGGACCGATCCACGCCACGTCGGTGGTCAGGTCCTCGCCCTGCATGCCGGTTTCCGGATTGAGGAAACGTTCGGTCTTCAGCCCGGCCTCGGCGCAGGCGGCGCGGAACTTGGCGCGGGCGGTGACGTAGTCGGGCGAGAAATAGTCGTGGATGGACATGCGGGCTCCGGCAGATGAGCGCCCGCAATCATGGCGCAAGCTTCCGCCGGCAGAAAGGGCGATCAGATCGCCCGTTCCCGTCCCTGCCAGTAGCGCGCCCGCAAATCCTTCTTCAGCACCTTGCCGACCGGCGAGCGCGGCAGGGTGTCGATGAACTCGACCGATTTGGGCGTCTTCATGCCGCCCAGCTTGTCGCGGCACAAAGCCAGGATATCGGCTTCGGTGGCGCTGTGGCCGGGCTTCAGCTCGATCACCGCCTTCACCGCCTCGCCCCATTTTTCGTCCGGCACGCCGATCACCGCGCAGTCCTGCACCGAAGGATGCGACCAGATCACCTGCTCGACCTCGGACGGGTAGATGTTGAAGCCGCCGGAGATGATCATGTCCTTCTTGCGGTCGACGATATAGACGAAGCCGTCCTCGTCGACGACGCCGATGTCGCCGGTATGGTGCCAGCCGAACTTGGAGGCCTCGGTGGTGGCTTCCGGATTCTTGTAGTAGCCCTTCATCACCAGCCCGCCGCGCACCACGACTTCGCCGCGTTCGCCGCGCGGCAACAGGTTGCCTTCCTCGTCCATGATCTCCAGCCGCATGAAGGGCGTGACCCGACCGCACGCGGTCAGGCGATGGCGCTTGTTGCTCTCCAGCGCCTCGACATGCTCGGCCGGCGAGAAGAAGGTGCAGATCATGCAGGCCTCGGCCTGGCCGTAGGTCTGGGTCAGCACCGGGCCGAACACCTCGATCGCCTCGACCAGCTTGTCGGCCGACATCGGGGCGGAGGCATAGACCAGGTTGCGCAGCGAGGAATAGTCGAACTCCCGGACGCGGGGATGCGCCAGCATCATGTAGATCAGGGTCGGCGGCATGTAGATATGCGTGACCTTGAAGCGCTGGATGTTCTCCATGATGGTCAGCGGATCGGCGGCGGCCATGAAGATATTGGTGCCGCCATAGGGCAGCATGGGAAAGGAACAGACGCCGGCCGCATGCGTCATCGGCGCCACCATCAGATGCACCGGCGGGCTCGTAAGCGGCATGCAGGCCAGGAAATTGGCGTTCATGGTCTCGATCACCCGGTTGGTGATCAGCACGCCCTTGGGCCGGCCGGTGGTGCCGCCGGAGGAAGCGACGAAGCAGATCTCGTCGGGATCGTCGGGCAGGTCGGGGGCGCGTTCGGCGAAGCCCTGCAGCCAGTCCATCAGGTAGGGCGACTCGGCGCCCGCCTTGTCGACGCAGATGTAATGCTTGATCTGCGGGCATTCGGCGCGCAGGCGCGGCAGGTAGGACTCGAAGCTGGAATGGTAGAACAGGCACGAACAATCGACGTTGTTGAGAATGTAGATGTTCTCGTCCAGCCCGTTGCGCGCATTGACCGGCGCCCAGGACAGGCCGGCGCGCACGATGCCCAGCAGGGCGGCATAGGCATTGGCGTGGTTGGGGCTGTAGACGGAGGCCACCTGCTGGCGCTGCAGGCCCAGCGCCAGCAACCCGTTGGCGATGCGATGCGTCCAGCCGGCGATCTCGCGATAGGTCCAGCCGCGGCTGCCGTCATGCAGGCAGTCGCGCTCGGGAAAGCGGTCGACGCCGCGGTCGAAATAGTCGATCAGACGCATGGTTCCTCCACTGGCGAAGCGGCTTGATCGCGCCGCGTTTTGGCGCGCACCATAACGGCATGCGCAGGTTCACGTCGATTGTCGCGCTGGCGGCGGCGCTGCTGGCCGGCCGGGCCATGGCGGCGGAGGTGCCGAACCTCTACGGCGGCCAGACCATCGTCACCGGCATGTTCGAGCCGGAGCGCACGCGCGGGCTGCGGCAGATCCTGCTCGACGTGCTGGTCAAGGTCGCGGCCGAACCGAAACTTCTGGACGATCCGCGCGTGGCGCCGATCCTTGAGCGGGGCCGTGATTTTCTGACCGGGTTCGACTACGAGGATCGCATGAAGAACACGCCGGTGCGCGACGAGCAGGGCACGCGCGACCGGCCCTACGACCTGCGCATGAGTTTCGACCGGGCGAAGATCGACGCCGCCCTGGCCGGGCTGGGCCTGCAGCCGTGGAGCAGCGACCGGCCGGCCGTGCTGGCGCTGGTGACGGTCGCGTATCCCAGCGGAAGCTACTTGCTGACGGCCGCGGGCGAGCAGGGCCTGGGGCAACGGCAGGCCCTGGCGGCGGCAGCCGAACGGCGCGGACTGGTCGTTACCCTGCCGGCCAGCGCATCGGCTCCCGCGGCAGCCCCCACTGCGACCGACGCCGTGCTGAAGGGCACGCTGCGCTGGCAACCCGACGGCGCTTTCTGGCGCACCGACTGGAGGTTGGAAGCGGCGCAGAAAAGCCGAAGCTGGAGCGTGGACAGCCCCAGCTTCGACGAAGCCTTCCGCAACGGCGTCGGCGAGGCGGCCGCCACCCTCGCCGGACGCCGTTGACATCGAAGTCCCTCAGCTCCCCAGTGCGATCACGCCGGAGCCCGCCAGTTCCTTGATCTCGCCGGCGGAGAAGCCGTTCTCCCGCAGCACCGCTTCGGTGTGCTCGCCGCGCTTGGGCGCCGGGCCCTTGACCGAGCCCGGCGTGCGCGAGAAGCGCGGCGCCGGCGCCGGCTGCATGAAACCGGCCACGTCGATGAAGGCGTTGCGCGCCTTGGCGTGCGGATGGTTGGGCGCCTCGCTCATCGTCAGCACCGGGGCGAAGCAGATATCGGTGCCCTCCATGATGGCGCACCATTCGTCGCGCGTCTTGGTCTTGAAGACCTCGGTGAACTTCGCCTTCATCTGCGGCCACTTGGCGCGATCGTGCTGCGCCGGCAGATCCTGGCCCTTCAGCCCGGTCTTCTCCAGCAGCAGGGCGTAGAATTGCGGCTCGATGGAGCCGATCGACACGTACTTGCCGTCCTTGGTCTCGTAGGTGTCGTAGAAATGCGCGCCGCCGTCGAGCATGTTGCTCTCGCGCTGGCTGTCGTCCCACAGGCCCGCGCCCGCCATGCCCCAGATGCCGCCCAGCAGCACGCCGGTGCCATCGACCATGGCGGCGTCCACCACCTGGCCCTTGCCGGAGCGGATCGCTTCGACCAGGCCGCAGGCCATGCCGAAGGCCAGCAGCATGCCGCCGCCGCCGAAATCGCCGACCAGGTTGAGCGGCGGCACCGGCTTCTCGCCCTTGCGGCCGATGGCGTGCAGCGCGCCGGACAGGGCGATGTAGTTCTGGTCGTGGCCGGCGGCCTTAGCCAGCGGCCCTTCCTGGCCCCAGCCGGTCATGCGGCCATAGACCAGCTTGGGATTGCGCTTCAGGCAGACTTCCGGACCGATGCCCAGCCGCTCCGCGACGCCGGGCCGGAACGGCTCCATCAGCCCGTCGGCCTTTTCCGCCAGCCGCAGCACCACTTCCGCCCCGCCCGGCTTCTGCAGATCGACCGACACCGAGCGGCGGGAGCGATTGTGCACCGCAAACTTGGGATCGGAGAGCCGATCCATGACATGCGATACCGTGCGATCGACGCGGATGATGTCGGCGCCCATGTCGCCCAGCATCATCGCCGCCATCGGCCCGGGCCCAATGCCGGCAACCTCAATGAGCCGAAGCCCGGAAAGCGGTCCCATAGTCTCCTCCTGAATTTCACTGAACGTACAAACGAAGGTCGGATGTTAACGCCCGTTCATGTTTTGTGAAGAAGTCGTTTTGCCCTTCCGCTGCGCGGAAGCCTTTTCCCATCCCAAGTATCCGAATCACAGGCTTGCTTTGCGCCGACCGTCGGTCCCGACTGCCGCTGCGGCATTGCCGCACTGCATGACGCACCGCATGACGCCAGACCGATCGCAACCCGTCGGGCGTGGACCTCCGCCGGGCATCGCCGTAACATCCGCCGGAACGACTTCGAGGAAACGTCCATGGGCTCCCACCGCCTGCTGCAACCGGCCGCCTTCGCCATAGCCATCCTGCTGACCGCCTGTCCGGCCACCGCGCAACAGCAACAGCCTGCGGCGGGCGCGCCACAGGCGCCGAAATCCTATCTGACGCAGTTCCTGGTGCCCGGCTCGCATTTCCATGGCGTGCACGGGCTGGCGTTCGACCGCGACGACCAGCTCTTCGCCGGCAGCGTGGTCGGCCAGGCGCTGTACAAGGTGCAGGTCGACACCGGCGAGGTCGAGACCCGCGTGCCACCGCCGGAAGGCATGGCCGACGACATCGCTTTCAGCCCCGACGGCGCCATGGCCTGGACCTCGTTCCTGACCGGCATCGTCCATGCCCGCGCCAAGCCGGACCAGCCGATCAAGCCGCTGGCCACCGGCCTGCCCGGCATCAACTCGCTGGCCTTCACCAGGGACGGGCGGCTGTTCGCCACCCAGGTGTTCCTGGGCGACGCGCTGTGGGAGATCGACACCGCGCCGCTGAAGCCTGATGCCCAGCCCAATGCGCCGCTGAAGGCGCCGCGCAAGGTGATGGAAGGCATGGGCGGGCTGAACGGCTTCCAGTTCGGCCCCGACGGACTGCTCTACGGCCCGCTGTGGTTCAGGGGCCAGGTGGTCAAGGTCGACGTCGACAAGGGCACGATGACGACGGTGGCCGACGGCTTCAAGGTGCCGGCCGCCGTCAATTTCGACTCCAAGGACAATCTCTACGTGGTCGACACCGCCCTTGGCCAGGTGGTGCGGGTCGAGCCCAGCAGCGGCCAGAAAACCCTGATCGCCACCGTCAGGCCGTCGATCGACAATCTGGCGATCGATTCGCGCGACCGGCTGTTCATCACCAACATGGCCGACAACGGCATCTACCAGGTCGACACCGCGACCGGCCAGACCCGCACCGTGGTCGAGGGCAAGCTGGCGGTGCCGGCCGACATCGCCGTCCATTCCGATGGCGACCGCGAAACGCTGCACGTGCCGGACATATTCTCCTACCGCACGGTGGACGGCGCCACCGGCGAGGTCACGACCGTGCTGCGCATGCATGGCGACACGCTGGAATATCCGTTCGGCGTCTCGGTCAATGCCAAGCACACCATCCTGACCAGCTGGTTCACCAACTCGGTCCAGCGCGTCGACCGCGCCAGCGGCAAGCCGCTGGCCGTGCTGCACGACTTCAAGGCGCCGGTCGATGCGATCGAGACCGCGGACGGTTCGCTGCTGGTGCTGGAACTGGGCAGCGGCTCGCTGATCCGGGTCAACGGCGCCGACGGCAAGGACCGTGCGACGGTCGCCGGCGAGTTGAACGCGCCGGTCGCCATGGCCAGCGCCGGCGCCGACGCGGTCTACGTGACCGAATACGCCACCGGCGCCGTCGTGCGCATCAACCTGGCCAACGGCGCCAAGAACGTCATCGTCAGCGGGCTGAAGGGGCCGGAGGGCATCGACGTGGCGCCGGACGGGCGGCTGATCGTGGCCGAAGTCGGGCTGCGCCGCGTCATCGCCATCGATCCGACCGACGGCGCCATCACGCCGCTGGCCAGCAACCTGGCCATCGGCCTGCCCGGTTTTCAGGGCGGCCCGCCGGCCTATGTGCCGACCGGCGTCGCCGTCGGCAAGTCGGGCGCCATCTACGTCGCCTCGGACGTGCGCAACGCCATCTACAAGCTGACGCCACAGCCGCAATAGCGGCGCGGCGGTCCGACCACAGTAAGCGCAGGAGGAGTACCGCCATGGCCATTCCCTTCATCAAGGAGCTGGCGTTCAGCTATGGCGAGCCGAACAACGTCACGCCCCTGATCCGCCGCGTCGTGGCCAACAATCCCGGCCCCTTCACCTTCCACGGCACCGGCACCTACGTGCTGGGCAAGGGCAAGGTGGCGATCGTCGATCCCGGACCGGCGGACCAGGCGCATGTCGCGGCCCTGCTCGACGCGGTGCGCAACGAGACCGTCACCCATATCCTGATCACCCACACCCATATCGACCATTCGCCGGCCACCGCCGCCCTCAAGCGGGCGACCGGCGCCACCACCTACGGTTTCGGCCCGCACCCGACCAGCCCCGAAGGCATGGCCGAGGAAAGCGGCGACCACGATTTCCGCCCCGACGTGGTCGTCGGCGACGGCGACGTGATCTCCGGCCATGGCTGGTCGGTCGATGCCGTGCACACGCCGGGCCACATCTCCAACCACCTCTGCTTCGGGGTGCGCGAGGAGAAGGTGCTGTTCTCCGGCGATCACGTCATGGGCTGGTCGACCTCGGTGATCTCCCCGCCGGACGGCGACATGAAGTCGTACATGGACTCGCTGCGCAAGCTGCTGCCGCGCGAGGACGTCATGCTCATCCCCACCCATGGCGCGGAAATCCGCGACCCGCAGAATTTCGTGAAGGCCTACATGGCCCATCGCGAGGAGCGCGAGCGCCAGATCATGGCCTGCCTGCGCGAGGGGATGGATACCATCCCGGTCATCGTGAAGAAGCTGTATGCGGCGGTCGATCCGCGCCTGCACGGCGCCGCCGGCCGCTCGGTGCTGGCGCACATGATCCACATGATCGAGACCGGCCGCGTCATCAGCGACGGCCCGCCGACCGTGGCCAGCCGGTACAAGCTGGCAAATTAAGGAAAGACCGTTTCCATCGCCGCCATGAACTGGCCGGCGAAGCGGGACGGCGAATAGTCGGCGGCAATGCGCACAGCACCGGCGCGGGCAAGCCGCAGCCGCCGGTCGGAATCGCCGGCCAGAAGCGCGAAGGCGTCCGCCACCTCGGCCGGATCGAACGAGGTCAGCACGCCGGTCTCATCGTCGACGACGAATTCCTCCGGCCCGCCGCACCGGGTCGAGACGACGCAGGCGCCGCAGGCCATGGCCTCCATGGCGATCTGCGACAGGCCTTCCTGGTGCGACATCAACGCAAAGCAATGCAGCGAGCGTAGGAAACCGGCCAGTTCCTGGCGCGGCAGAGGCGGCCCGACATGCAGGCGATCGGCGATGCCGCCGGCCTGGTAAGCGTCAATGAATTCCTGACGCGACAGGTCGCCGCGAACATGCAGCTCCGCCCGCTCATGGCGGCGCGCGAAGCGGGCGAAGGCGTCGACCAGCAGCTTCATGTTCTTGCGCGGGTCCGACACGCGGCCGGTGATGCCGATGCGGAACGGCGCGCTATCCGCGGCCGTATCGAGATTGTCCTGCGGCCGGAAGACCGCCGTGTCGACCGGAATGATGATGATGCCATGAACCGACCGGCTGGACGGCGCCAGGGCCCGCAGCTCCTTCAGCGCATAGTCGCCGATGGCCCAGGTATCGGTCCGTTGCAGCAATATCCGTTCCTGCCGCCGGGTGACCCAGGCGTTCAGCGCCGCATCGTAGAGCCGCCGCCAGCGCGGCCAGGCCTCCACCCGCGCCTGCCGGTCGCCCCAGTAGGGGCTGGCGATCCAGTTCAGGCTCCGGCGGCCCATGGCGTAGGGCACCCAGGCCGGCAGGTTGTTGCCGGAGACCACCACGATCCTCTCATGCGCGTCGATCAGCCGGCGCCAGTTCCGCCACGCCAGGTGATGCGCCCATTCGAATTCCGGCAGCGGCGTTCCCACCGCCCAGGCGTTATCGCCGGTCACACCGGTTGCCTGCTCGCAGCGCGCCGCCTGCCAGAAGCGCCAGCTCGGCGCCGAAAGATGCGGCGCGGTGGAGTAATGCGCCCGCCAGGCCGACGTGACGTCGTAACCGTGCGCGCGCAGAAGGCCATCGACCATCTGCGCCTGCCGGGCGACGCCGCCCAGCCCGGGCGGCAGGGTCACCATGAGAACCGAATTCTTCTGTCGCAACGCCCTGCTTCCGGATGCAGCCGGTTACCTTGTCGCCTGAAAGGCAGACAAAGTAAACAGTTGCAAAAACCTACTCTTCCATCAGCAGATGCTTGCCGTGCACCGTCTTGAACAGGGGAATGCGGCGGTCGCCCACCTGACGGGGCGGCTCCTTCAGCAGGCGCGCCACCTCGCCTAGCACGAGCTGGGTGATGGTCGGCACCGGCAGTTGCTGCGCCTCGTCTAGCCGCACCCAGCGAATGTCGCCCAGCTCGCCGTTGCTCTTGATCTCGCCGCCGGTGATGACGGAGTCGTCGGCCATGAAGAAGCGGGCGTTGAAGCGCCGCGGCCGGCCCGGCGGGGTGACGGCGCGGGCGATGTAGTCCAGCGAATCCAGCGCCGGCGCCAACCCGGCATCGATGAAGCCCCGCCAGTGCTCGGCCACGTCCGCCGATTTCCGCGGCTGCCAGGGCTTGCCGATGATCAGGCCGGTTTCCTCGTAGGTCTCGCGGATCGCCGCAATGGCCAGCGCCCGGCCGCGCGTGATCGGACAGGCGCGCGACAGGCGCTCGGCGACGTCGTCACGCAGGTCGGCGGCATAGGGCACGCGGGTATCGGCCGGATCGACGCGGCCGCCGGGGAAGACGTAGCGGTTGGGCATGAAGGCGTTGCTGCCGGCGCGGCAGCCCAGCAGGACTTCGGGCACGTTGTTGTTGCGGCGGACCAGGATCAGGGTCGCCGCATCCCGCGGCCGGCGATAGGGATGGTACTCGCCCGCGTGCATCTGATCGACGCGACGTTCGACGCCGATGACCTTTTGCGCTGCCTTGCTGTCCGCCATTGTCGTAACAGATCCCGCCTGTGTGAACAGCCGTTCATACATCAGTCTAGCACGGGGAAGAACGGAAAAAGCCAGCCTCGCGCCGGGCTGCGACGGGGCTTTCGCCGGCGCCGGAAATGGCGCTATAACCCCTTGGCCTGGCAGCACAAGTCCCCGTAGCTCAGCCGGATAGAGCAGCGGTTTCCTAAACCGGAGGTCGGAGGTTCGAATCCTCTCGGGGACGCCAGCGCGGTACTAACGATGCCGCCAATCCGACATTCGCTCCCCTGATCTCCACCGCTGCGCCGTCACGGCGTGATCGCCACCTTGAGAACCCCGTCGCGCTGGTTGGCGAAGAGGTCGTAGGCCTGCTCGATCTGGTCGAGCCGAAAGCGATGGGTGACGAGCTGCCGGGTGTCGAGCCGGTCCGAGGCGATCACTTCCATCAACCGGCGCATGCGCTCCTTGCCGCCGGGGCAGAGCGTGGTGACGATGGTGTGGTCGCCCAGCCCGGCCAGGAAGGGGCCGAGCGGAATCTTGAGGTCGCCCGAATAGACGCCGAGCGAGGACAGCGTGCCGCCGGGACGCAGCACGCGCAGCGCCGCCTCGAATGTCTCCTGGCGTCCCAGCGCCTCGATCGCCACGTCGACGCCGCGGCCGTCGGTGAGCCGCATGATCTCCTCGACCACATCCGTCTTGGTGAAGTCCACCACCATGTCGGCACCCATGGCGCGGGCGATCTGCAGGCGGGCCGGCACGGCGTCGACGCCGATGATGGTGGTGGCGCCCAGCAGCCGCGCGCCGGCGGTGGCGCACAGCCCGATCGGCCCCTGGGCGAAGATCGCCACCGAGTCGCCGATCTTGATCCGGCCGCTTTCCGCACCAGAGAAGCCGGTCGACATGATGTCGGGGCACATCAGCACCTGCTCGTCGGTAAGGCCGTCCGGCACGGGCGCCAGATTGGTCATGGCGTCGGGCACCAGCAGATACTCGGCCTGGGCGCCGTCGATGGTGTTGCCGAACCGCCAGCCGCCCATCGGCTTGAAGCCGTGCCTGGTGCCGGCACCGTCCTGCGAGTGGTAGCCGCACAGGCAGGCGGCGCTGTAGCCGCTGGGCGTGATGGCACCGGCAATGACGCGCTGGCCTTCGCGGTAGCCCTGGACCGCCGAGCCCAGCTTCTCGATGACGCCGACCGGCTCGTGGCCCACGGTCAGGCCGGGCGCGACGGGATACTCGCCCTTGAGAATATGCACGTCGGTGCCGCAGATGGTGGTGGTCGTTATGCGGATCAGCGCGTCGAGCGGCCCGACATCGGGGACCGGCTTGTCGTCGAGCACGATGCGGTTGGGTTCGACGAAGATCGCCGCCTTCATCTTCTGAGCCATGGCATCCTCCTTCCGTCCGGAGATCAGGGTTCAGGCGGCTCCGGCGCCCGTCCGGCAGCCCGGATGGGCCGACGCCGGCGGCGGAGCCTGCATCTTCAGCTCATAGCAGATGTTGGAGTTCCCGGCGGCAGCCGGATTCCCGCACTGAAGAGCCGCGACGGCGCCGGCGGTCCTCCACGGCCGTGGACCCACCTGACCGGCTCACCGAGAAAACCAACTCGGTTGACCGGCTTACACGCGTCTCACTGTCGCAGGCCGCGCATCCCCGTTTTGCGGCAACGCTTGTCGGTTTGCCGGCCGAAGCAAATTCAATGCTGTCATGGACAGAGAAGATTGACGGGATCGAGGGGAAGCGCCAGCGCTTCACCTCGATTCTGTGTCACTCACCCCTGATAGAGGTATCGCCCTGCGTCCTCGTCCCAGGCATAGACGGTGATCACCGGCGTGCCGGTGGTGGCGTCGTTGTTCCACAGGGCAATGGCGCTGATCTCCGTCTGGTCGAAGGTCAGCACGCTGCCCGCCCCCGCCCCCTGCAGGATGCGCAGCTCGTACATCGTGCCCGGGCCGGCGCCATCCAGGTCCACCAGCTGCACCATGTCGTCGCCATCGTTGTCGTAAAGGTCGCGGTCGGTCTCCACCACGCCGCTGCCGTCGAGCAGCCAGTCGGCGTTGGGACCCGTTTCGTTGGGATCGCCAGCCGGGAACACCACGATGTAGTTCTCGCCCTGCGCCCCGGGCAGCCGGTCCGGATCGTTGTCGGCGATCAGGTCGTTGCCGTCGGTGCGCGACCAGTAGTAGTAGTCGATCCCGGCGCCGCCGACCAAGACGTCGCCATTGCCCGCGCCGCCATAGAGATAGTCGCTGCCGGGCCCGCCATAGATGGTGTCGCTGCCCGCCCCGCCCCACAGCGCATCGTTGCCGCTGCCGCCGTCGATGGTGTCGTTGCCGAACCAGGTCGAGATCACGTCGTCGCCGCTCTCGCCGGCCACCCGGTCGATCTGCGGCGTGCCGCTGTCGACGTTGCTGGCGATGTAGAGGTCGGGACCCGCCCCCAGCCCGCTCTGGACGCTGTTGTAGGCGCCGGACACGAACACCCGGTCGCCCTCGTCGGGAAACTCGTCCTTGCCGCCGTTGACCGTGTAGTCGCCGGCCGCATTGGTGTAGTTGACGACGATCGTGTCGGCACCGGCGCCGCCGTCGATCTGGCTGGCGCCGTCCATATCGACCAGCAGGTCGTGGCCGGCGCCGCCGAACAGCAGGTCCAGCCCGCTGCCGCCGAAGATCGTATCGTTGCCGATACCGCCGTCGATGGTGTCGTTGCCCGAGCCGCCATACAGCAGGTCGTCGCCGCCAGTCTCGACCGTGAAGGTCAGGTCGTCGCCGTAGATGGTGTCGTTGCCAGCCCCGCCATAGATCGTATCGCCGCCGTCGGCGCCGCCCAGCCCGGTGCTGTTCTGGCGGCCGCCGACCAGCAGGTCGTTGCCCGAGCCGGAGAACACCACGTCGTTGCCCAGGCCGGCGAAGATCGAGACGTTCTCGCCGTAGGCGCTGCGCGTCACCCCGTCGTTGAAGGTGAGGTTGATGATGTCGGCGGCGGAGCCCGCGATGATGATCTCGACGCCGGCCAAGATGGTCGGCGACAGGGTGTTCCAGTTGGCGGCGGTGTAGACCGTGCCGGGGTTGGCGTTGGACACACCCGACAGGTCCAGCGTGTCGATCCCGATGCCGCCATAGGCGGTATCGCCATAGAGGCGGGCGCCGGCCGCCACCGCGACATTGACCGGGCCGGACCCGGTCTCGCCGTCCCAGCCCTGCACGATCATGCCGCCCGGGCCGACGGCGCCGTCGGAGTTGAGCTGCAGCACGTCGTCGCCGCGGTCGCCGAACAGCGTGTCGAGGCCGGCCTGCCCGTTCAGCGTGTCGTTGCCCGCGCCGCCGAACAGCACGTCGTCGCCGCCGCCGCCCAGGATGGTATCCAGCCCGTCATTGCCGAGAATGGTGTTGGCCTGCGCATCGCCGGTCAGAACGTCGTCGTGCAGCGAGCCGATCAGGTGGCGGAAACCGGAGATCACGTCGCCATTGGCATCGCCGGTGCTGGTCTGGGCGGCGATGCCGAGATTGACCTGCACCCCGGCCGCCGACCCTTCATAACTCAGCCAGTCGCCCTCGCCGCCGCCGACCAGTGAATCGGCCCCCGCCCCGCCCTCGATGGTGTCGACGCCGGCGCCGCCGAAGATGGTGTTGGCCGCAGCATTGCCGGTGAGCACGTCGCCGTGGGCGGAGCCGATCAGGTGCTGGAAGCCGCTGAACACGTCGCCCGTCGCATGTCCACCGGTCGCGGCACCGGTCGCCAGGTTGAGCGACACGCCGGCGTTGGATCCGGCATAGCTCAGCCAGTCGCCATTGCCGCCGCCGAACAGCGCATCGCCGCCCGCCCCGCCTTCGATGGTGTCGACCCCGGCGCCGCCGACGATCGAGTTCGCCTGCGCGTCGCCGGTCAGCGTGTCGTTGCCGTCAGAACCCAGCAGGTGCTGGAAGCCGCTGAACACGTCGCCGGCGGCATGGCTGCCGCTGGCCGCCCCGGTCGCCAGGTTGACCAGCACCCCGGCCGCGCCGGCGTAGCTCAGCCAGTCGCCGTTGCCGCCGCCGAACATGGTGTCGCCGCCGGCCCCACCCTGGATCGTATCGACCCCCGCGCCGCCGACCAGCGAATTGGCGCCGGCGCTGCCGATCAGCGTGTCGTTGCCGTTCGAGCCGATCGCATGTTGGAAATTGGCGATGACGTCGCCGGTGGCGAAGCCGCCGGTCGCGGTCGACGCCCCCAGATCGACCGTCACCGCGCCGGTCGAGCTGGCGTAGCTGATGAAATTGGCGCCCGCGCCGCCGTCCAGCGAATCGCCGCCGGCGCCGCCGTCGATGGTGTCGTTGCCGTTGCCGCCGAAGATGGTGTTGGCGATGGCGCTGCCGGTCAGCACGTCGTCGAAGGCGGAGCCGATCAGGATCTCGATATCGCCGGCAACCGTGTCGCCCTGGGCGTGGCCGCCGACGCCGGTGCCGCCGGACATCGAGATCGTCACCGCGCCGGGCGAGGTGGCATAGGTGAGCGTGTCGATGCCGGCGCCGCCGGCCATCGAATCGGCGCCGTCGCCGCTGATCAGCAGGTCGTTGCCGTCGCCGCCGAACAGCGTGTCGTTGCCGCCCAGGCCGTCGAGCGTGTCGTTGCCGGCCATGCCCTCGAGGCGGTTATTGGCGCTGCTGCCGAAGATGGTGTCGCCGAAATTGACGCTGTTGCTGCCGATGATGTGCTCGATGCCGACAAAGACGTCCTGGGCGGCGGCGCCGGCGCCGGTGCCCATGATGATGCCGGTCGAGCCGTAGGTTCCGGTGCCGAGGCGGACATGGATCGCCGCCGTCGTCCAGTTGGCGTAGCTGACCGTGTCGTTCTGGCTGTCGTCGAGACCGTTGGGATTCTCGACGAAGCGCCAGTCGATCCAGTCGGTGCCCGGGTTGCCTCCGAAGAAGAACTCGCGGCTGTTGACGAAGGTGGCGTTGGCCACCATCAGGTCGTCGCCGTCGCCGCCGTAGAAGGTGTTGTCGGTGATGCCGGGCGCGATGGGGATCGCGGGATTGCCCGGATCGAAACTGAAGGCGCCGCCGCCGTAGATCACGTCGTTGCCGGAATCGCCGTAATAGACCTCGCCGCCATTGGCGCCGTAGAGCGTGTCGTTGCCGGCATAACCGTAGAGATCGTCGCCGGCCGTGGAACTGAAATTGCGGCCGCCATAGATGGTGTCGTTGCCGCCCATGCCCATCAGGCCGTCGCCGAGCCCCAAATTCTCGTCGCCGCCATAGATGACGTCGTTGCCTTCACCCGAGACCACCAGGTCGCGGCCGGCGCCGACATCGATGGTGATGTCGAGTTCGTAGGCGCGCGGCCCCACCGGCGTGCTGACGCCGCCGATCATGTAGTTGTAGGTGCCGCCGTCGTAGCTGAGATTGATGAAGTCGTGCGCGTCGCCGCCGAGAATCGTCTCGATCGAGATCGTCTCCTGGCCGATGCTGCCGCCGGGCAGGCCGTAGCGGATGTTGTTGCCGGCCGGATCGCCGATCCAGCCCTCATACATGTCGAAGAACGGACCCGAGCCGCCGCCCTGACCGGTGGTGCGCTCGTCCCAGATGATGGCGACATGGTCGCTGCCCGAGCCCATCCACAGCACGTCGTTGTTGCCGTCACCGGCGAAGGCCTGCGGATTGCGCATCACGGTCCAGCCCGAGATGTCGCCAAACGGCACCCGGCTGATGCCGTTCACATAGAGGGAACTGACAACCGTCAGGGAGCCCCCGCTTACCGGGCCGGGAAGGTTGATGGTGCCGAACGGGATGGTGGTGAAGCCGTCGAGAGAATTGATGAAGGACCAGCGGGCCATCGGAATCCTCAATTATTTCAATAGATTGAAGGGATAAAGTCTTTTGAAGACACGCGCATATGCACGTGATCATACGATAAACAAGGCACAGAGATAAACATTTTTGATCTAACGGTGCAAAAAGAGTGCTATCGGGAAATCCCGGAAGTGGGCCGGAAACCGGTTCCGACGCGGTGCCTGCAACAGGTATGGGAGCAGGAAGACCCCCCGCCAGCCGCCTCGTCTCAGGGAAGGATCAGGAGGAGCGGGCGGTGCCCAGAAGACCGTCCCAGGACACGGTCTTGACGCGCGGCCGGGCCTGTTGGGCGCCGGTCTCGACCTCGTTGCGGTCGATGCGCCGCCAGCCGGCGAAATCGATGGCCTCGACCGACCGGGCGGCGAGCAGCGCATCGAGGGCGGCGGGGCCCTTGTCCCTGGGCTCCACCGTGCGAAGCCAGGCGGAGGCCTTCTCGATCACGGCCAGCGAGTCGGCGCGGTTGGTGGCGATGACACCCGAGGGCCCGCGCCGGGCCCAGCCGACGACATAGAGGCCGGGTTCGATCTCGCCCGCCTGGTTGACGAAGACGCCGGCCGTTTCATCGAAGGCCGCGTTGCCCAGGCCTGTGGCGCGATAGCCGATGGCGGTGATGGCGGTCTGCACGGCGATGCGCCATTGCCGCGCGCCGCCGCTGTGGCGCAGCACCAGCTGTTCGAGCGCGCCATCGCCCTCGAACGCCACCGGCGTGGCATTGAACAGCAGGTGCAGGGTGATCGGCCGGTCGTCCGCCGCCGAGGAGAAACCGCGCAGGATTTCGAGATTCCGGTCCTTGGCTTTGGCTGCCACCGGATCGGCGATCCCGGACGCTTCCGGTATCTGCGCGCCTTCCACCACCGGTCGCACGCGCGCCAGATGGCCCAGCTCCGCCAGTTCGACCGAAGTGAAGCTGGCCTCGACCGGACCGCGGCGGCCGATCATGTAGATGTCGGTCAGTGCGGCCGCATCGATCACCCGGGCGGCGTGAGCGCACAGATCCGACGCCTTCATCTCCGCCGCCGTCTTGGCCAGCACGCGCACCAGATCGATCGCCACATTGCCGTTGCCGATCACCGCCACGGCCGGACCGCGCAGCTGGAAGTCGAGCGTGGCGAAATCGGGATGGCCGTTGTACCAGCCGACCACCGGCCATGACGGGTAGACGCCGGGCAGGTCCTCGCCCGGTACGCCGAGCCGGCGATCATGCGCCGCGCCGGTGGCGATGATCACCGCATCGTAGAGCTGGCGCAGCTCCTCCAGCGATACGTCGCGGCCGATTTCGACATTGCCGAGGAAGCGCACGCCCGGCTTCTGCGCCAGCCGCTCGAACTGGCGCGCCACCGCCTTGGTGCCCTGATGGTCGGGCGCAACGCCCGACCGCACCAGCCCGTAAGGCGTCGGCAGGCGGTCGATGAGGTCGATGCTGGCGCCGGGCAGAGCGCGCAGCAGGCCGTCCAGGGCGTAGAACCCAGACGGACCGCTGCCGATGATGGCGATGGCGCGCGACATGGGCGCAAGCTTAGCGCGGGCGAAAACCGCGCCAAATAAGCATTTCCCCCGCCGGTTTGAGCCGCAGGCGCGACGCTGGCGATCAAGAGCCGATGGATCAGGACAGCCCGATCGGCGCCGTCACTCACCCCTGATAGAGGTATCGCCCTGCGTCCTCGTCCCAGGCATAGACGGTGATCACCGGCGTGCCGGTGGCGGCGTCGTTGTTCCACAGCGCGATGGCGCTGATCTCCGTCTGGTCGAAGGTCAGCACGCTGCCCGCGCCCGCCCCCTGCAGGATGCGCAGCTCGTACATCGTGCCCGGCCCGTCGCCGTCCAGGTCCACCAGCTGCACCATGTCGTCGCCATCGTTGTCGTAAAGGTCGCGGTCGGTCTCCACCACGCCGCTGCCGTCGAGCAGCCAGTCGGCCGTCGGGCCGCTCTCGTTCGGATCTCCGGCCGGGAACACCACGATGTAGTTCTCGCCCTGCGTTCCGGGCAGCCGGTCCGGATCAGCGTCGTCGATCAGGTCGTTGCCGTCGGTGCGCGACCAGTAGTAGTAGTCGACCCCGGCGCCGCCGACCAGCACATCGCCATTGCCCGCGCCGCCATAGAGATAGTCGGTGCCGGGCCCGCCATAGATGGTATCGCTGCCCGCCCCGCCCCACAGCGCGTCATTGCCCGAACCGCCGTCGATCTGGTCGTCGCCCTGCCAGGTCGAGATGACGTCGGTGCCGTCCTGGCCGCTGACCAGATCGCGCAGCAGGCCGCCGCCGCCGGTGGACGAGATATAGAGGTCGTTGCCGAATCCCAGGCCGGCGACGATCTCGTCATAGGTGCCGGAGACGAACACCCGGTCGTCGCCGTCGACCTCCTCCAGGGTCTGGTTGTTGCCGCCATAGATCACGATCGGCACGCCGCCTTGCTCGCCGTCCTGATCGCCGCCCGATCCCACGAAGGCCGGGTTGGCGAAGTTCACCACGATGAGATCGGCGCCCATGCCGCCGGAGATGAAGCTGGCGCCGTCGCTGTCGAAGATGAGGTCGTCGCCGGTGCCGCCGTCGAGACTGTCGATGCCCGCCCCGCCATAGAGCGTGTCGCCGCCGATGCCGCCGGCGATGGTGTCGTCGCCCTGGCCGCCATAGAGCAGGTCGGCGCCGCCGAACAGGCTGGAATCGAGATCGTCGCCGACGATGGTGTCGTTGCCGGCGCCGCCATAGAGCGTGTCGCCGCTCTCACCGCCGCCGATGCCGGCGGCGCGGCCGCCCACGATCAGATCGTTGCCGGAACCGGAGAACACCACGTCGGCATTGGCGCCGCCGAAGATGGTGACGTTCTCGGCATAGGCCGAGCGCGTGACGCCGTCGTTGAAGGTCAGGTTGATGACGTCGGCCGCCGTGCCGGCCAGGATGATCTCGACCCCGGCCAGCAGCTGGGAGATGTTGGCGTTGGCGGAGAAATACGCCGTGCGCGGACTGGCATTGGACACGCCGCTGAGATCGAGCGTGTCCTGGTCCAGCCCGCCGAAGGCGGTGTCGCCGTAAAGCGCTGCCCCCGCCGCCACGGCGACGTTGATCGGACCGGAGCCGGCCTCGCCGTCCCAGCCGGCAACGGTGATGCCGCCGCCGCCGACCGTGCCGTCGCTGTTGAGCTGCAGCCAGTCCATGCCGTCGCCACCGAACAGCGTGTCGAACCCCGCCTCGCCGGCCAGCGTGTCGTTGCCGACGCCGCCATACAGCGTGTCGTTGCCGCCGCCGCCCAGGATCCGGTCGAAGCCGCCCAGGCCGCTGATGACATTGGCGCCGCCGTCGCCGGTCAGCGTGTCGAAGAATTCCGACCCGGTCAGGTTCTCGAAGCCGGTGTTGGTGTCGCCCTGCGCGTCGCTGCCCACACCGGTGCCGCTGCCCAGCGTCACCGTGACGCCGGCGCGATCGTCGTCCGACGACGGTGCGTGCGCATAGCTCAGCTCGTCGATGCCGGCGCCACCGATCAGCGAATCGGCCCCGCCGCCGCCTTCGACCGTATCGTTGCCGCCGCCGCCATTGATGGTGTTGGCCGCCGCCGACCCGGTCAACCGGTCGGCTTGGCCGGAGCCGATCAGGTTCTGGAAGCCGGCGAAGGAATCGCCCGTGGCATCGCCGCCGCTGCCGATGCCGGCCGCCAGATCGACGGTCACGCCGGCGGTCGAACCGGCATAGCTCAGCCAGTCGCCATTGCCGCCGCCAAACATGACGTCGCCGCCGGCGCCGCCTTCGATGGTGTCGACCCCGGCGCCGCCGGAAATCGAGTTCGCCTGCGCATCGCCGGTCAGCGTGTCGCCGAAATCCGATCCGATCAGGTGCCGGAAGCCGGTGAACACGTCGCCCGTGGCATGGCCGCCGCTGGCCGTATTGGCCAGCAGGCTGACCGTGACGCCGGCATCCGAACCGGCATAGCTCAGGAAATCGCCATTGCCGCCGCCGAACAGCGAGTCCGCCCCCTCGCGGCCCTCGATGGTGTCGACCCCGGCGCCGCCCTGGATCACGTTGCTGCCGATGCCGCCGGTCAGCACGTCGTCGAACCCCGAGCCGATCAGGTTCTGGAAATTGGCGACGACGTCGCCATCGGCATGGCCGCCGCTGCCGGTGCCGGTGAAGAAGCTGATGTTCACGCCGAGATCGGAATTGGCGTAGCTCAGCCAGTTGACGCCGCCGCCGCCGTCGAGCGAATCCGCGCCGCCCAGCCCCTCGATCGTGTCGTTGCCGCCCAGGCCCAGGATGGTGTTGGCCGAGGCGTTGCCGTACAGCGAATCGGCGTGTTCCGAGCCGATGAGGTTTTCGATGTCGGTCCAGGCCACGTCGCCCTGGGCATCGCCGCCGATCCCCGCCACGCCGGTCAGCCCCATGGTGATGCCGGCAGCCGAAGTCGAGTAGCTGATGACGTCGATATCGCTGCCGCCATACATGGTGTCGGCGCCGGCGCCGCCCTGCAGCACGTCGTTGCCAGCGTCGCCGTACAGCACGTCAATGCCCGCCCCGGTGCTGATCGTGTCGGCGCCGGCGCCGCCATAGACCGTGTCGCTGCGGCTGCCGTTGGAGCCGGCAAAGGCGATGTACTCGTAGACGTCGTTGCCGCCGCCCAGCGAGGTGGTGGCGCCGGCATAGCTGCCGCGCATGCTGACGATGTCGTTGCCGTCGCCGACGCCGGTGGTTTCGTCGGCGCGGATGACGATATTGATCGTGCTGTTCTGCGCCCCGGTGAAGGCGATGGTGTCCGACCCGCTGCCCCCGAACAGGGTCGGCACGCCCTCGTTCCAGCTCGCCAGGTAGCTGACCTCGATCCGGTCGTTGTCGGCATCGCCATAGACCAGCCTGGCGCCGTCGAAATCGGTGATGTGGTCGTTGCCGGCGCCGCCATAGAGCGTGTCGAGGAAGCCGCCGCCGCCATCGACCGCATCGTCGCCGGTTTCGCCGAACACCGTGTCGTTGCCGTCGCCGCCCATCAAATTGTCGTTGTCGCCGCCGCCGAAGAGGGTGTCGTTGCCGGCCTCGCCGTCGACGAAATCGTTGCCGCTGCCGCCGAAAGCGGTGTCGTCGCCGGTGCCGCCGGTGATGGCGTCGGTCCTGACGCCGCCATAGAGCTCGTCATTGCCCGAATCGCCGCCAATCTGGTTGAAGGCGTTGAAGTTGCCCACGATCACGTCATTGCCGGCGCCGCCGAACAGGATCTCCTGCGACGACGAGCCGCCGCCGCCGAAAATGCTGTCGTTGCCGGCGCCGGAGAAGATGACGTCGTTGCCGGTGCCGCCGTCGATCACCGCATTGGCGGTGTAGGGATCGTCCGGCGTCGATGGATTGCCGTCGTTGATGTAGGTGAGATTCACCACATCGTCGCCGGCGCCCATGTCGAAGACGTCGATCGCCGCGTCGCCGCCGGACGGCAGGATGTGTCGCGGTCCGCCAAGCCCGGTCAACTGGTGTTCCCAGACGATCAGGTCGCCCGCGTCGCTGCCCAGCAGCACGTCGTTGCCGTCGACGCCGACAAGGGCGGCGATGTTTTCGGCCGTCGCGATGATGTATCTCAGGCCGCCGACGGGAGCGCTGTTGACCTGGCCGGGGATGACGTTGCCGTTGTCATCGTGACGCAGCGTGCTGCCGACGCCGATGATGGTCCCGACCGTCAGGTCGATGGTTCCGGGGTCGACATCGCCACCCATGAAGAGTCGTTTGCCCATATGACTGCTCCAAAATTCATGGCCGGATGTGCCGAGGGACTGGCCCGAACCGGCTAAAAAATTGGGAAACGGTTCGTTTCCTAATGCATCTTTGTAGGGGATTTCCACCTAAAGTGGCGAGTCAAAACTTTTTAAGTATATGAAATAAAACAATAAATAGACCGATTCTGGCAAATTATCGATTGATTATCAATAATTGCACCGGATATGCGAAAGCCCGGATGAAAATGGCCGTGCAGTCGATTGCAGGTACAACGCAAATCGGCTCCGGGGCCCTCAAGGCGCACCGGTCCTGCCAACCCGATGTGGCGGGAAAGAGTCGGGAACGAACTGGACACGAGCGGATGGAAACGCCGCCGCTTCCATCCGCCCACGATCCGTTTCGCCGACTATGGTGCTTGCCGCCGCGCCGCCGGCAAGCTCAGCCCTGATAGAGGTAACGCCCGGCGTCCTCGTCCCAGGCATAGACGGTGATCACCGGCGTGCCGGTGGTGGCGTCGTTGTTCCACAGCGCGATGGCGCTGATCTCCGTCTGGTCGAAGGTCAGCACGCTGCCCGCCCCCGCTCCCTGCAGGATGCGCAGCTCGTGCATCGTGCCCGGCCCGGCGCCGTCCAGGTCAACGAGTTGCACCATGTCGTTGCCATCGTTGTCGTAGAGGTCATGGTCGATCTCGAACACGCCGGTGCCATCCAGCAGCCAGTCGGCGTTGGGACCCGTTTCGTTTGGATCGCCGGCCGGGAACACCACGATGTAGTTCTCGCTTTGCTGGCCGGGCAGCGCATTGGGATCGGCATCGTCAATCAGGTCGTTGCCGTCGATGCGCGACCAGTAGTAGTAGTCGACCCCGGCGCCGCCGACCAGCACATCGCCATTGCCCTCGCCGCCATAGAGATAGTCGCTGCCGGGGCCGCCATAGATCGTGTCGCTGCCCGCCCCGCCCCACAGCGCATCGTTGCCCTGTCCGCCGGTGATCTCGTCATCGCCGAACCAGGTCGAGATCACGTCGTCGCCCATCTGGCCGGCGACGATGTCGACCTGCGACGCCCCGACGCGCAACACCGGCTCGCTGATATAGGTGTCGTTGCCGGCGCCCAGCGTGGCGGTCACCGTCTGGTAGGCACCGAACACGAAGACGCGATCGTCGCCATCGGTGAGGTCGTTCGGTCCGGCGCTGATGGCGAACGGCGTGGCGTGCGAGGAAACTTCCAGCACCAGCACGTCGGCGCCGGCGCCGCCGGAGACGGTGTTGTTAGCCGAGGACGAGCCGGCATCGAAGATCAGGTCGTCGCCGGCGCCGCCGAACAGCGAATCGGCGCCGGCGCCGCCATAGATCGTGTCGTTGCCGTCGCCGCCGAAAGCGGTGTTGGACGACAGCGGATCGGCCTGGGCAAGTCCGCCGGTGTAGAGCACGTCGTTGCCGCCGGCGCCGAACAGGGTGTCGTTGCCCGCGCCGCCGACCAGGAAATCGTTGCCGTCGCCGGGGGCGCCGGTGCCGTTGCCCAGGGCATCGCCCCATAGCACGTCGTTGCCGCTGCCCGAGAACACGGTGTCGTCGCCGCCCATGCCGGCGATGGTGATGCTTTCGGAAAAGATCCGGCTGGGATCGCCGCCGCCGGTGGAAAGATGGTTCAGCAATATGAAATCGGCGCCGCCGCCGGCCAGCACCAGCTCCACCCCGGTGAGCCGCTGGTTGCCGCCATTGCCGTAGACCAGCGTGCCGCCCTTGACGTCGCCGTCCCAGCCGGTCAGCACGTCGGTGCCGTTGTTGAGAAGCAGCGTGTCGAAACCGGCGTCGCCGAAGAACAGGTCCGGCGAGACGTTGGCGGCGCCGTCGAAACCTATCAGGATCGCCGCAGCGCTGCTGCCGTCCCAGGCGCGCAATTCGCCGTCAGGGAGGATCAGGTCGGGATCGAGCTGGAGCGTGTCGTTGCCGGCGCCGCCATAGAGCGTATCGACGAGGCTTGCACCGCCGGCGCCGCCGCGGATGAAATCGGCCCCGTCGCCGCCGAACAGCAGATCGGGCCCGACGCCGCCGTCGAGCGTATCGGAGCCAGCCTCGCCGAACAGCGTGTCATTGCCCGCGCCGCCCACGATCGAATCGTCGCCCAGTCCGCCGAACAGCCGATCGGCGCCGGCATCGCCGAAGATCAGGTCGCCGCCGACGCCGCCATAGACGGTGTCGTTGCCGGCGCCGCCATAGAGCGTGTCCGGGAAGTTGCTGATCAGATCGACCCCGGACGGATCCTCGCCGTAGATGAGGTCGTTGCCGGCGCCGCCGTACAGCGTGTCGCTGCCCGACTGGCCCTCGATGTAGTCGTCGCCGCCTTCGCCATAGACCAGGTCGTTGCCGGCGCCGCCGTACAGCGTGTCGGCGCCGCCCACCGCCTCGTCGATGGCGCTGCTGCCGTCGTCGCCGAAGATCGTGTCGTTGCCGCCGAAGCCCCAGATCGTGTCGCTGCGGACGCCGGAGGACGACATTCCGTCATTGGCGTCGCCCACCAGTATGTCGCCCGCCTCGCCGGCGGCCATCACGTCGTTGCCGTCGCCGCCATAGGCGGTCACCGCCCAGTTGTAGGTGCCCGGCGAATTGCCGGTCGGCAGATCGGCGTCGAGCGCCGTCAGATTGAGCACGTCGTTGCCGGCGCCCAGCTCGAAAATCTCGAGACGGACGGCTTCCGACGCAAACGGCAGGCGCGCGCGACCGAAAACCGTCAGGTCATGGAACAGCAGGTCGTGGATCGTCGCCGCGTCCCAGATCACCAGATCGTTGGTCGAACCGGTGATGAGGCGGTCGGTGGCGCCGTCGCCGTTGAGGGTGCCGACCTCGTTCGCCGGCATGGTCAGCCAGGTGTGGCCGGTGACGTTTATGTCGGTGACCGGGTTGACCGAACCGGGCGCGTATATGCGGGTGCCGGCCGCCGGTCCGAATACGATTCCGGTGTTGATCAGCAGGTCGGTGCCGTTGGTGCGGTCGATGGTCCAGACCATGGCTCAGCCCTCCACGCGACCGGCGCGATCGCCGCCAAGGCGGTCAGGCGCGCCTTGAGTACCGATGCCGGGCTGATGAAGGGGGATGCCGAAAATACGGCTGTGACGGGAAACAGACGCAATGCGCATGCGGCCTCCAAATCAATGGCGTTGAAAAACGCAAGGAATGGCCGCTTGAGATCGGACTGTTATTGCACGGCCAATGAATTTTCTGACCGTATGATTTTTTAGTTCAAATGCAAAATCTATTACTTGGGATTGGCGCTCATCTATTAATAATCACTCGATTATTTCAGAAATTTGCTTGTCAAATTGATCGTATGATCAATAGATAAAATCAGCCACTGAATAGCCCTCTCCGCCTGCGGGGGGAGCGGCGACAAAAAATCCAAAGGATCAGGACGGTTAAAGCGAGTTGGCCGGATTGCCGGCCTCTCGCGCCACCCCATGTCGATGGTCCTGATGATCAAAGGACCAGCAAAAGACAGCCGAACCCGCGTCTCATCACATTCGTGTGACCAGGCGGGCAGCCCGTCCGGTCACACGATCGATGGCGAATGCCGGCGGAATCAGCGCACCCGCTCGATCACCATGGCGATGCCCTGGCCGACGCCGATGCACATGGTGCACAGCGCGTAGCGGCCGCCGGTCTCCTCGAGCTGGTTCAGCGCCGTGGTGATCAACCGGCCACCGGACGCACCCAGCGGATGGCCCAGCGCGATGGCGCCACCATTGGGGTTCACATGCGGCGCATCGTCGGGCAGGCCGAGCTGGCGCAGCACCGCCAGGCCCTGGGCGGCGAAGGCCTCGTTCAGCTCGATCACGTCCATGTCGGCGAGTTTCAGGCCGGCGATCTCCAGCACCTTGCGCGTGGCCGGCACCGGGCCGATGCCCATGACGCGTGGCGGCACGCCGGCCGCCGCGGTGGCGACGACGCGGGCGCGCGGGGTGAAGCCGTATTTCTTCGCCGCCGCCTCCGACGCCACGATCATGGCATTGGCGCCGTCGTTGATGCCCGACGAATTGCCGGCCGTCACCGAGCCGCCGTCACGGAACGCGGCCGGCAGCTTGGCCAGGCCCTCCAGCGTGGTGTCGGCGCGCGGATGCTCGTCGGTGTCGAAGACGAATTCCTTCTTGCCCGCCTTCACCGTGACCGCGACCGTTTCCTTCTTGAAGAAGCCGCGCTGCATCGCCTTGGCGGCGCGCTGCTGGCTGCGCAGCGCGAAAGCGTCCTGGTCCTCGCGGCTGACCTGGTGCTCCATGGCGACGTTCTCCGCCGTCTGACCCATGGCGTCCACACCATGCAGCCGCTTCATCTCGGGATTGACGAAGCGCCAGCCCAGCACCGTGTCTTCCAGCTTCATCGAGCGGTCGAACGGCCCGGCCGGCTTGCCCATGACATAGGGCGAGCGGGTCATGCCCTCGACGCCGCCGGCGATGACGAACTGCGCCTCGCCGGTCCTGATCATGCGCGCCGCCGACCCGGTGGCCTCGATGCCCGAGCCGCACAGGCGATTGACGGTCTGGCCGCCCGATTCGACCGGCAATCCGGCCAGCAGTGCGGCCATGCGGCCGACATTGCGATTGTCCTCGCCCGCCTGGTTGACGCAGCCATAGACCACGTCGTCGACCCTGGCCCAGTCGACATTGGGGTGGCGGCGGATCAGCTCCTTGATCGGCAGGGCGGCGAGATCGTCGGTGCGCACGGTCGAGAGCGAACCGTTGTAGCGCCCCACCGGCGTGCGCACGGTATCGCAAATGAAAGCCTCTTCCATGGCGTCCTCCTGACAGCGGCAACGATTATCGCCGCCTTGTAGCATGCCGGCGCGGATCGCCAAAAGACGCGAGGCCGCGGCCTATTTGTTCAGGAAGTTCAGCTTCAGTCCGGCCCGTTTCCACGGCATCGCCACCAGCCTGCCGGTGCTCGACAGCGTGACATAGGCGGTGCGCAGGTCGGGACCGCCGAAGCAGACATTGGTGAGCCACAGGTCGGGGAACTTCACCTGCTCCAGCAAGTCGCCCCGAGGCGAGATGGTGGAGAGCGCGCCGGTGACCAGCGTGGCGACGCAGACATTGCCTTCGGCATCGAGCGCCAGCGAATCGAACATCTGGTAGCCGCCGAGGCCGGCGAGCACGCGGCCCTGCTCGCCGCGATAGGGACCGTTGGCGTTCCTGATCTTGCCCGGCGCTTCGAGGTCGAACGCCCAGATCCGCGCGGTCGGCGTTTCCGCCACATAGAGCGTCTTCTCGTCCGGCGACAGGCCGCAGCCATTGGGCCGCTCCAGCGGAAACACCACCTGCTGGATGAAGGAGCCGTCGGGACGGGCGTAGTAGACCGCCCCGCGATCGCTGTCATGGGCGCGCGTCTTGCCCAGATCGGTGAACCAGAAGCCGCCGCTGCGGTCGAACACCAGGTCGTTGGGACCGTTCAGCTTCCGCCCGTCATAGGAATCGTAGACGGTCTCGAACTTCCCCGTCTCGGGATCGACGCGCTGGATCGAGCCGGTCTTATAGGAGTCCGGCTGCGGCCCGGGCATCAGCCCGCCGTTGCGCTGGTGCCAGCTGAAGCCGCCATTGTTGCAGACATAAATCTTGCCGTCCGGCCCCATGGCGGCGCCATTGGGACCGCCGCCCAGCTCGGCAATGACATGCGTCCTGCCGTCGGGCATGACGCGGGTCAAAGTGCCGCGCGCGATCTCGACCAGGATCACCGACCCGTCCGGCATGGCGACCGGCCCTTCGGGGAACAGCAGGCCCGAAGCGATTTCCCTGAACCCGGTCATGGACGATTTCCCCCGGCGGATCGGCCGTCAGCGGCCCTGGTAGTTGGCCTGGCGCTTCTGCAGGAAGGCGGCGACGCCTTCCTCGAAATCGTCGCTGCGGCCGAGCCTGCTCTGCAGGTCGCGTTCCAGCGCCAGCCCCTGCGTCAGGTCGTTGCCCCAGGCGGCGCCGATCGCCTGCTTCATGCCGGCCAGCGCCAGGGTCGGGCCGCTGGCCAGCGACAGCGCCAGCTTGCGCGCCTCGCCCAGCAGCTCGGCATCCTCGACCACCCGCCACACCAGGCCCCATTGCAGGGCCTGCTGCGCATCGAACTGCGGCGCCAGCATCGCCAGCGCGCGCGCCCGCGCATCGCCCACCAGCCGCGGCAGGAACCAGGTCGAGCCGGCATCGGGCATCAGCCCGATGCGCGCGAAGGCCTGCAGGAAGGAGGCCGAGTTGGCGGCGATCACGATATCGCAGGCCAGCGCCAGCGACATGCCCGCGCCGGCGGCCGGTCCGTTGACGGCGGCGACGATGGGTTTGCCCAGGCCGCGCATCTTCAGGATCATCGGGTTGTAGAATTCCTCCAGGACCGCGCCGGCATCGCGCGGGCCGGCACTCTGCTCGCTCGCCGCCGCCGCCAGATCGGCGCCGGCGCAGAAGCCGCGGCCGGCCCCGGTCAGCAGCACGGCGCGCACCGCGCTGTCGTCGGCAATTTTCGCCCAGGCCGATTTCAGGTCGACCAGAAGCTGCCGGTTGAAGGCGTTCAATCGCTCGGGCCGGTTCAGGGTCACCGTTGCCAGCCCGTCGCCGGTCTCAAGCCGGATGGTCTCGTAGCTCATGGCGCTCACTTCCCGGCGAATTTGGCGGGCCGCTTCTGCAGGAAGGCGGCGACGCCCTCCTCGAAATCGTGGCTGGCGCCCAGCTTGCGCTGCAGGTCACGCTCCATGTCGAGCTGGGCAGCCAGATCGTTGGTGTGCGAGGCGTTGATCGCCTTCTTGATGCTGCCCAGCGCCAAAGTCGGCCCATCGGCCAGACGTTTGGCCAGCGCCGTCGCCTCGGCGTCGAGGGCAGCATCGTCCACCACCTGCCAGATCATGCCCCATGCCTGCGCCTGCTCCGCCGGCACCGAGGCGCCCAGCATGGCCAGCGCCCGCGCCCGCGCATCGCCCACCATGTGCGGCAGGAACCAGGTGCCGCCCAGGTCGGGGATCAGCGAGATGCGCACGAAGGCCTGGTCGAAGCGCGCCGAGCGGGCGGCCACGACGATGTCGCAGGCCAGCGCCAGGTTGGCGCCGCCGCCGGCCGCCACGCCGTTGACCGCCGCCACCACCGGCTTCTCCAGCGCGCGGATCTTGCGGATCATCGGATTGAACAGCGTGTCCATCGAGGCGCCGACATCGACCTTGCCGTCGGGCCCGCGCGTGCGCTCGGCCAGCGAGGTGAGATCGGCGCCGGCGCAGAAGCCGCGGCCGGTGCCGGTGAACACCACGCAGCGCACATTGGCGTCGGCGGCGCAGCGGTCGACCACGTCGATGATCTCGCCGATCATCTCCAGCGACATGGCGTTGAGCCGGTCTGGGCGGTTCAGCCGGATGCGGCCGATGCCGTCGTTAACGGTGAATTCGAGCGTGGTGTAGGTCATGGCGTTCTCCTAGAGCGGATCACGAACAGGCGGAAGCGTATGCGCTGCCGCCTGTTCGTGTGAATCCGCTCTACTCATTAACATCTGGAGCAAATTCACATCTTTGGATGGGATCGCTTGCGATCCCATCCAAAGATGATTTGCTCCAGGAACGCCAGTCTGGCACGCGCTCGACAGGCCGGTAAATGCCTGTTTAGCCATGCCAGCCGCACACCGGAACGACTTCCGCAACGATCTCAGTTGTTGGGCGTATCCGGCAGCCCCAGCGCCTGGCGCACCGAGCGGTGATAGTGCTGCAAGCCCGGCTCGTTGCGACCGAAAGTCGTGTAGGGCTGCGCCGCGGTATGCGCCCCCATGTGGATGTCGGTGGCGACCGGGAAATCCTCCTGCTCGACCGTGTCGAGCAGCAGTTTCATGTTCGCCTCGCCGTAGCGGATCTCCTTCTCCGTCTCCGGCGGCTTGGGCAGATAGAGCGTCGCCTCGGTGATGCATTCGTTGGCGCCGTCGCCGGCCGGGAAGGAGCGCCAGGTTTCCAGATGCTTGCCCTGCCACACCATCAGCGTGTGCGGGAACAGCGTATAGACGATGGCCGAATGGCGCGGCACGTCCCATTCCGCTTGCGGCTGGCCCTTCATGTCCTTGAAGCTGCGGCGGGGGATGATCAGCCGGCCGTTGCGGCCGAAGGCGTCGTAGGCGTTGACGTTGGGCTGGAACACCGACGCCACGGTCAGCTTGTGCAGGGTCGCCACGTGCCAGGTTTCCAGGAAGGTGTCGATCACCAGCTTCCAGTTCATCTTGCGGGTGATGGTGGCGGTCTTGTAGGGCACGAAAGTGTCGAGACTGTAATTCGCCAGTTCCGGCGCCAGCCCGCCCAGCGTCTCGTCGAGGTCGAAATCCGCCCCCGGCGTCGGCCGCACCCAGATCATGCCGTGCCCTTCCGCCAGCGGCAGCGGGGTGAGGCTGCGCTCGGCGCAGGTCAGGCCCTCGAAGCCGCCGGGCGGCGTCAGCGCCACCAGCCCGCCTTCGGTGTTGTAGGTCCAGCCATGGTACTGGCAGACGAAGGCGCGCTGGCCCTTGCCCGAACCGGTCGCCACCTTGGCGCCGCGATGGCGGCAGACATTGAGGAAGGCGCGCGCCACCCCGTCGCGGCCGCGCACCACCAAGATCGGCACGCCGCCCAAATCGTCGGTGAAATAGTCGCCGGGATTGGGGACCTGGCAGGACATAGTGAAGAACTGCGGCATGTCGCGGAAGAATTTCTGCCGCTCCAGCCGGGCCTGCTCGAGGCTGGTATAGGTCGAGACGTCGTTGAGATAGACGCGCTCGTTCATCTGGGTGGTGCGGTTATCGATATAGCCCAGCACCCGATTGACCAGCTCGACCTGCGTTTCCCGAAGCATGACTGACCCGTTCGCTACTGGCGCCTGGCGCGCCTGCCGATTGCCGCCATGCTGCCGCTTCCGCCGGCGCGAGTCAATCAAAAGCGAATAACGGTTCACCTTTCATATTTTATCGACCGAAACCGGCCCGATCCTGTATGCTGCGATTGGAAATACTGAGGTTTTCGTGCCCGATTCCGCTGTCCAGACCGAGGCCAGAAGTGGCGCCCGGCGCGCCAAACCGACCCGGGCGCAGAAGGTGCAGCGCACCCGCGCCGCCCTGCTGCAGGCGGCCGCCCAGGTCGTGGGCGAGGTCGGCTATACCGGCGCCAGCGTGACGGCAATCACCAGCCGCGCCGCCGTCGGCCAGGGCACGTTCTACAATTATTTCGAGTCGCGCTCGGCGCTGTTCGATGAGCTGCTGCCCGCCATCTCCGAACGGATGCTGGACTTCATCAAGCAGCGCGCCGAAGCCGCCGGCGACGAGCAGGACCGCGAGGAAAGGAGCTTCCGCGCCTTCTTCGATTTCCTGTCCGAGCATCCCGAATTCTTCCGCGTCATGTACGAGGCGGAAGTGTTCGCGCCGGAAGCCTATCGGCGGCATACCGAGATGGTGCTGAACGGTTTCGTGCGCATCCTGACCAAGGCGTGCGACCGCGGCGACATCAGGGGCTACGACGCAGCGCAGATCGAGGCGCTGGGCCTGATCCTGATGGGCGCCCGCCACTATCTCTGCCTGCGCTACGGCAGCCAGACCGGCTGGAAGGAAAAACTGCCGGAGAAGGTGGTGGCCGCCTACATGAAACTGCTGCGGCAGGGGCTTTACGGCGCCGCGCCGGCTGGAACCAAAAAGACGCGTTGAACCGGAACCCGGCCTGGGGCGTTGTCCGCAACAGCCCGGAGCCGCCATGCCAAACCTCAGCGACGCCCAGCGCCAGACCGACATCTTCCTGTCGCGCCACCTGTTCGAGGCGCTGCGCGCAGTCGAGATGCGGCGCGTCGCCTTCGCTGCCCAACCGCCCGAGGCCGGCAGCGAGGACATGGCCTGCGCCGGGGTCGAGATCGCCTATGTGCATGGCAGCGCCGATGCGCTTTACCGGCTGCGCGCCTTCGGCGCGACCTTGACCATGCAGGTGCAGCTCAACGCCTACCGTTTCGTGGTGCTCTATCGCGTGCCGGCCGCCGCCGGCATCGAGGTCGCCGGCCTGGAAGCGCTGTTCAGCCGCTGGCAGAAGGGGGCGGCCCATGTCGGCTGGCAGATCGGCTGGCGCGATACCGCCGATCCGTTCGACCCCGATGCGCGCTACGTCGAGGTCTATGCCTACGCCATGCTGCCGCAGGATTTCCTGTGGAACGAGCTGCACCAGCTCTACTGGCGCACCGACATCGTGCAGATGACGCGCGCCTTCATCCTCGAGGCGCGCCGTTTCAACGTGCCGCTGGCCGTGCCGGACAGCGCCAATCCGCTGGTCAAACCGGCGGCACCATCAGCTTCAGCACAGCGAGCCGCGGGTCGATGAGGGTGCGCCAGCGGCCCAGCAGCACGTCGTTGGCCTCCTTGCGCAACCCGTATCGGCGATAGAGCG
The DNA here is from genome assembly GCA_037190765.1 of Alphaproteobacteria bacterium. Taxonomy (GTDB): domain Bacteria; phylum Pseudomonadota; class Alphaproteobacteria; order Reyranellales; family JAQSWP01; genus JAQSWP01. Next base: position 120,843 of record JBBCJW010000081.1, on the reverse strand, counting down.
CGAAACGGTCGGACTCGCGATGGCCGAAAGTGGCGGCGGCGCGGGCATACCAGTAATCCAGCGCCGTCTGCGCCGGCAGCGCCTTGCCGTCGCGCTCGATGGCGGTGGCCAGCAGGGGCTCGGACAAGGCGGCAAGCTCGCGTTCGGCCGCCGCCATGCCGGCCAGCGCCCGCGCCAATGGCGCGTAGGAACTGTTCGACAAATCCTCGAGCTGGATCGACAGCGACAGGCCGACCAGCCAGTTGACCAGCAGCGCATCGTGCCAGGACTGCAGCGGGTAATGGAACACGTTCAGCCGCTTGTCGCCGGGAATGCGGCGCAGGCCCAGGTCGATGTCGCGGCCGATGCGGGCGGCCCAGGGGTGGGTGCGCAGATAGAGGTCGGACTGAACGCCGAAAGGCTGCAGCAGCTCCAGCAGCCTTCCGGCATGGGCGAGCTTCTCGCCGACGATACGCACCATGGCCTGCCGCTCCGCCAGGCCCGGCGCGCGGTTGATGGTGTCGGCGAAACCGGCCGCCGCCGCCAGCCCGGAATCGACCAGCACCGTCATCACCCGCACGATCTCGCCGCGATAGGCGGCGGACATTTCCGCCGCCGTCTCGATGCGGCCGCCGCCGGCGACATGATCGATCAGAGCCTGCTCGTCGCGCATGGTTTCCTCCCGATTTCGGCATTCGCCGTGCCGATTTTCCGCGCGTTTCCGGCCATCATGGACTTGAAGCGTCCACCGCGCTATCACCAACCGCCGGTGCGGACGGGTCGCGCCGGCGGCGGGAAACACGCGGAACCATGGCGGATATCGTAATCCTGGTCGGCACCGAATCGGGCAATGCGCAGATGGTGGCCGACGTCCTGAAGGACGAGCTGGAGGGCCAGGGCCATGCCGTCAGCGTCACCGACCGCGCCCAGAGCGAAGCCGATTTCGCCAGCCACGAGGTGGCGCTGATCTGCTGCTCGACCCACGGCAATGGCGACATTCCCAGCAACATCCTGCAACTGGCCGAGCACCTGGAAAGCGGCAAGCCCGACCTGTCGGCGCTGCGCTACGGGGTGATCGCGCTGGGCGACCAGACCTATTCGGAGACTTTCTGCTTCGGCGGCAAGAAGCTCGATGCACTGTTCGCCGCCTGCGGCGCGCGCAAGCTGGGCGAGCGGCTGGAGATCGACGCCTGCACCCAGCCGCTGCCCGACGAGGAAGCGCTGCAATGGTCGAAGGAGTGGGGAACGCTGCTGTAGAGCACGGCTCCGGCCTGGCGTACCCCCTCTTCGTCATTCCGAGCACAGCGAGGGATCCTGGACCGCGGGTCCACAGTTGCCGGCAACCGCCTTGATTGCACGAGCCGGCGAAGATGTCTCGCTCCGCTCGACATGACAGGTGAAGGGGAACTGTCGGACGAGCCGCCGGCGCATGGTCGGACGCATGGTCGAAGGAGTGGAGGCGGCTACTGTAGGGCACAACCCCGGCCTGGCGTACCCCCTCTTCGTCATTCCGAGCACAGCGAGGAATCCTGGACCGCGGTTCCACAGTTGCCGGCAACCGCCTTGATTGTACAAGCCGGCGAAGATGTCTCGCTCCGCTCGACATGACAGGTGAAGGGGAACCGTCGGACGAGCCGCCGGCGGCGCTTGGCCGGGATGACAGCGTTTTGGTTGCGCCCTCCCCGGCCCCGTCCTAGCCTGTCGCCAATTCCCAAAAAGCTTGTGCAGGAGGACACCATGCCCGATGGCGACATTCTGATCGGCGGCGACTGGAAACAGACCAGCGACGGCCGCACCCTGCCGGTCTTCAACCCGTCCGACGGCAGCGAGTTCGGCAAGATCGCCCGCGGCGGCGAGCCCGACATCGATGCCGCGGTAAAGGCGGCGCACAAGGCGATGGACGGCGCCTGGGGCCGCATGCCGGCGGCCGAGCGCGGCCGACTGATGCTGAAGCTGGCGCAGAAGATCGCCGAGCACGCCGAGGAACTGGCGATCCTGGAATGCAAGGACACCGGCAAGCCCCTGTCGCAGGGCAAGGCCGACGCCAGCGCCCTGTCGCGCTATTTCGAATTCTATGGCGGTGCGGCCGACAAGGTGCATGGCGATACCATCCCCTACCAGGCCGGCTACACGGTGATGACCATCCGCGAGCCGCATGGCGTGTGCGGCCAGATCATCCCGTGGAACTACCCGATGCAGATTTTCGGCCGCTCCGCCGCCGGCGCGCTGGCCATGGGCAACGCCATCGTGGTCAAGCCGGCGGAAGAGGCCTGCCTGTCGATCCTGAAGGTCGGCCAGCTCATGCTCGATGCCGGCTTCCCGCCGGGCGCGGTGAACATCGTGCCGGGGCTGGGCGAGGAAGCGGGCGCAGCACTGTCGGCGCATCCGGGGCTGGACCACATCTCCTTCACCGGTTCGCGCCAGGTCGGCTCGCTGGTGCAGGCGGCGGCGGCCAAATTCAACCGGCCGGTGACGATGGAGCTGGGCGGCAAGTCGCCCCAGGTGGTGTTCGCCGACGCCGACATGGACGCCGCCCTGCCCTTCATCACCCGTGCCATCATCCAGAATGCCGGCCAGACCTGCTCGGCCGGCTCGCGCCTGCTGGTCGAGGAGCGCGTCTACGACGAGTTCGTCGGTCGCGTGGCGGAGAAGTTCAAGGCGCTGCGGGCGGGCCCGTGGGACCGCGATCTCGACGTCGGGCCGCTGATCTCGAAGAAGCAGAAGGAGCGGGTCGAAAAATTCATCGGCGATGCCGGCAGGGACGGCATCAAGCTGGTGGCGTCGGGCGAAGTTGCCGCCAACGCGCCCTCGGGCGGCTACTACGTGCCGCCGCAGATTTTCGGCGACGTGCCCGCCGAGCACATCCTGGCGCAGGAGGAGGTGTTCGGCCCGGTGCTGGCCGCCATCCGCTTCAAGAACGAGGAGGACGCCATCCGCATCGCCAACGCCACGCCCTACGGGCTGGTGGCCGGCATCTGGACCCGCGACGGCGGCAAGCAGATGCGCATGGCGCGCGCGGTCAAGGCGGGCCAGGTCTTCATCAACAATTACGGCGCCGGCGGCGGCATCGAACTGCCGTTCGGCGGCTTCAAGGGTTCGGGCTTCGGACGCGAGAAGGGCTTCGCCGCCCTGTTCGAGTTCTCCGCCATCAAGACCGTCGCCATCAACCACGGCTGAACGCCGCAACGAAAACGAGGAAACGTCACATGCGTCTGCAGGGGAAAGTCGCCATCGTCACCGGCGCCGGCCAGGGTATCGGCGAAGGCATCGTGCGCAGCCTGGCCAAGGAGGGCGCCGCCGTCGTCGTCAACGACATGAATGCGGAGACCGGCAACAAGGTCGCCAGATCGATCGCCGAGGGCGGCGGCAAGGCGGTCTATGCCGGCGGCGACGTCTCCACCCTGCAGGCCAACCAGGCGCTGGTCGAGGCGGCGAAAAAGAACTTCGGCCGGCTGGACGTGATCGTCTGCAACGCCGGCGTGGCGCACTGGAACAAGCCGATCCTCGATGTCACCGAGGACGAGTTCGACAAGATCATGGCGGTGAACGTCAAGGGCCTGTTCCAGGCCGCCCGCGCCACCATCCCCGTGTTCGAGGCGCAGAAGGGCGGCAATATCATCGTCATCGCCTCGACCGCCGGCCTGCGCCCGCGGCCGGGCCTGTGCTGGTACAACGCGTCGAAGGGCGCCGCCATCATCGCCACCAAGTCGATGGCGGTGGAGCTGGGCCCCAAGGGCATCAGGGTCAACGCCATCTGCCCGGTGGCGACCGAGACGCCGCTGCTGCCGCAGTTCATGGGCGGCGACAACGCCAACAACCGCGCCAAGTTCGAGAGCACCGTGCCGCTGGGCCGCCTGGCCCAGCCGCAGGATCACGCCAATGCCGCGGTGTTCCTGGCGTCGGACGAATCGAGCTTCATCACCGGCGTGGCGCTGGAGGTGGATGGCGGACGCTGCATCTGACGCCAGCCGGCGGACCTACAAACGAAAACGCCCGGGTTTTGCCCGGGCGTTTTGCTTTGGATCGGTTCGGCCCTATTCCCGGTTGCCGAAGAACATCAGCAGGAACTGGAACAGGTTGATGAAGTTCAGGTACAGGCTCAGCGCGCCGAAGATGGCGATCTTGTCGGCCGTGCCGCCGTCCCAGTTGGCGCTGTACTGCTCCTTCAGGCGCTGCGTGTCGTAGGCGATCAGGCCCGAGAAGATCAGCACGCCCAGGCCCGAGATCACGAACATCAGGCCCGAGCTCTGCAGGAAGATGTTCACGATCATGGCGATGATCAGGCCGATCAGGCCCATGATCAGGAAGCTGCCCATCGCCGACAGGCTGCGCTTGGTCGTGTAGCCGTAGAGGCTGAGACCGGCGAAGGCGGCCGCCGTGATGAAGAACACCCGCACCACGCTCTCGCCGGTGTAGCGGTAGAGAATGGTGGTCAGGCTGATGCCCATCAGGGTGACGAACACCCAGTAGAAGGCCTGGGCCGCGCCGCGGGAGCCGCGCATGACCATGCCCGAGCCGAACAGCATGGCCAGCGGGGCGAAGGTCACGACCCAGCCCAGCCCGGTCATGCCGACCAGGCGGCCCTGCGGGTTCAACTGATAGAACATCTGCGCGATGCCGGTGTTGGAGAACACCAGCAGGGCAACGATGCCGCTCAGCGCCAGGCCCGAGGCCAGGTAGTTGTAGACGCTGAGCATGTGCTTGCGCAGGCCGGCATCAAACAGCGCCTGCTCGGCGGGGCGCGCGATCGTGCCTTGCGCGTTCAGACGGGTGAAATTGTCAGCCATTTTTCAGCAAGCCTCCGTGAGCGATGTTTTTCTGGCCCTATATTGGGGCATTTCTCCAAAGTTTCAACCGCTTGGCTGCGACGGCGCCTTTCGCCGAGGCGCGGCGGGATTCCCGGAAAAGCGAACAAACGTAAGGATTTAAAGCATTATTCGTTGCGCAGCAGCGACAGCGGCCGCTGCCGCAATGCGCCCAAAGTGCCGGCCAGGCCCAGCGCCAGGGTCAGAATCACCGCGCCGAAGGCGGTCAGCAGCGCCACCGGGAACGGGAACGACCACTGCAAATTCATCACCTCGGTGATGACCAGCCACGCCGCCAGGGTGCCGACCAGGATGGCGGCCACGGCGGTGATGAACCCCAGGGCGGCGAACTCGTAGACGAAGGCTTCCAGGATGCGCCGGCGCGTGGCGCCCAGCACCTTCATGACCACCGTATCGTGCACCCGCCGCCGCTGGGTCGCGGCCATGGCCCCGCCCAGCACCATCAGCCCGGTGGCGATGCTGACCGCGCCGACCACGCGCGCCGCCAGCCCGATATTGGCCAGCAGCCCGGCCACCGTATCCAGCGCGTCCTTGACGCGGATGACGGTGATGTTGGCGAAGCGGTCGGTGATGGCGCGATAGACCTTCTCCTCCTCTTCCGGCTTGGCCTTGACGGTGGCGATCCAGGTCTGCGGCGCGGCCTCTAGCACGCCCGGCGCGAAGACGAAGGTGAAGTTCATGTTCAGCGTCGTCCAGTCGATCGAGCGCAGGTTGGCGATGCGCGCCTCGATCTCGCGGCCCAGGATGTTGATGCTGATGGTGTCGCCGATGCCGATGCCGAAGCCGCGCGCCAGAGCGGCGTCGAAGGAGACCAGCGGCGTGCCGCGATAGTCCGACGGCCACCATTCGCCGGCGACGATGCGCGAGCCTTCCGGCGGGGTCGGCGCATAGGTCAGGCCGCGATCGCTGTCGACGGCCCAGCGTGCATCCGGGGCGATGGCGGCGCGGGCGACCGGCACGCCGTCGATGCGGCTGATGCGGCCGCGCAGCGAGGGCGTGCGTTCCAGCCCGTAACCGCCGGCCTCGCGCACCGCCGCATCGAACGGCATCACCTGATCGGGCTGGATGTCGACGAAGAAGAAGGCCGGCGCGTCCTGCGGCAGGCGCTGCTGCACCTGGCGCTGCAGGTTGTTCTCGATCAGCGCCGTCGCCACCAGCACCGTCAGGCCCAGCCCCAGCGACAGCATGACCGTCACCGTCGCCGCCCCCGGCCGGTGCAGATTGGCCAGCGCCAGCCGCAAGGTCGGATGCGAGGGATGGCGGATGCGGCGGGCGATCGCCATGGCCAGCCGCGCCAAAGCGGGAAAGGCGATGAAGGCGCCGATGGCGCCGATGACGAACCACAGGGCCACGATGCGCTGCGGCGCCGTCGCCACCACGATCGCCGCCAGCAGCAGCCCCACCGCCGCGATAGCGATCATGTCGATCAGGCGCGGATTTGCATTGTCGGTTCCCGACAGTCCCCGCATCAGCGTCGCCGCCGGCACCGCCCGCGCCCGCGCCAGCGGCCACAGCGCGAACAGCAGCGACACCAGCAGGCCGAACAGCCCGGCCGTGAGCAAGGGCCGCCAGTAGAGATCGACCCGCGCCGCCACCGGCAGCCGGTCGCCGATCAGCCAGTTGGCGACGAAGGGCAGGCCGATGCCGAACACCAGGCCGATGCCGACGCCGATCAGCGCCAGCACGCCGATCTGCGTCAGGTAGATGCGCCACACCAGGCCCGCCGGCGCGCCCTGGCTTTTCAGCGACGCGATGGTACGCCGCCGGCCGGTGAGAAAACTGTCGACCGCATTGCCGATGCCGACGCCGCCGACCAGGAGCGCCGCCAGTCCGATCAGGCTGAGATAGAGGGTGAGCCGGTCGATCCAGGTGCGCAGGCCGCCGCCGGCCTCGTCCAGCCCGCGCACGCGCCAGCCGGCGCTGGGAAACTCGCGGTTGATGGTGGCGATGGTGCTGCGGAAATTGACGCCGGGCTGCAGGCCCAGGCGATATTCGTAGCTGACCAGCGAGCCCGGCTGCAGCAAGCCGGTGGCGCCGATGCCGTCATGCGACAACATCAGCCGCGGGCCGACGGCGAAGACGTTGAAGCCGCGATCCGGCTCGCGCGCGATGACGGCGCGCACCTCGAATTCGCCGTCGCCGACCAGGATGCGCTCGCCCAGACTGGCGCCCAGCCGCCGCAGCGCCAGGTCCTCGACCGCGACGCCATAGACGCCGTTGCGCTGTTCCAGCGCCCGCGCCAGCGGCATCGCCGGCCGCAGTTCCAGACCGCCATAAAGCGGATAGGCGGCGTCCACCGCCTTGAGCTGCACCAGCGACGGCGCGCCGCCGCCCTGCGGCGGGCGCTGCACCGGCCGCGCCATGGTGCGCATTTCCAGCACCTCGGTCAGCCGCCCCAGGCCGGCGAGAAAATCCTTCTGGTCGTCGGTGGCGGCGCGATGGGTCAGGCGCAATTCGATATCGCCGCCCATCAGCATGCGCGCGTCGGCGCGCAGCCCTTCCTCGACGGCGCGCGAGAAGGAACCGATGGCGGCGATGGCGGCGACGCCCAGCGCCAGGCAGGCGATGAAGATGCGGAAGCCGCCCAGCCCGCCGCGCAGCTCGCGCCGCGCCAGCCGCGCCGCCAGGCCCCAACCGCCGAAGAAATTGTACGCGAAGGCTTTCATGTCAGGCGGCGATGGCGGTGTCCTTGGCGATCAGCCCGTCGGCGATGTGGATGACGCGCTGGCAGCGGCGCGCCAGCGCCTCGTCATGCGTCACCAGCAGCAGGGTCGCGCCGGTGCCGGCCACCAGCGAGAACAGCAGGTCCATGATGGCCCGCCCGGTGGCGCCGTCGAGATTGCCGGTGGGCTCGTCGGCCAGCAGCAGTTGCGGGCGGCCGACGAAGGCGCGCGCCACGGCCACCCGCTGCTGCTCGCCGCCGGAGAGCTGGGCCGGGTAGTGATCGACGCGATGCGCCAGGCCGACCTGCCGCAACGCCTCGGCGGCGCGCTCGAACGGCCGCTCGGCATCGGCGAATTCCAGCGACAGCGCCACGTTCTCCAGTGCGGTCATGGTCGGAATGAGATGGAAGCCCTGGAAGACGATGCCGACCCGATCGCGCCGGAAGCGGGCCAAGCCGTCCTCGTCCAGCCGCATGAGATCGGCGCCGGCGATCTCGACCTCGCCGCGCGTGGCGCGCTCCAGCCCGCCGATGATCATCAGCAGGCTGGACTTGCCGGCACCCGACGGCCCCACCATCGCCGCCGTCTCGCCGGCGCCAATCGACAGGTCGATGCCGCGAAGGATATTGACCGGACCGGCTGCGCTCGCCAACTGTAGGTGAACGTCACGCAGGCGGATCATGCCAGTCGCTCCTGTTGCATTGCACACGAGACCACCCGAAAACTATGACCAAAGCAAGGCCGACGCCTTGCGGCGTGTCCCGCCCGCGTTGCGCTTTTGCTCATTTCGCGGGCACTGGACACGGGCCATCATCCTGCTGGCGGCGATCTGGCTGGTCTCATTTGGCGGTTTCTCCGCCGCAGCGCAAGAAGCGTTGCGTATAGCGGTGTTCGGCGACAGCCTGACGGCCGGTTTCGGACTGCCCGAAGACCAGGCCTTCCCGGCGCGGCTGGAGGCGGCGTTGAAGGATCGCGGCCACGACGTGCGCGTGATCAATGCCGGGGTCTCAGGCGATACCACGGCCGGCGGCAGGGCGCGGCTGGACTGGACGCTGGCCGACCGGCCGCACATCGTGATCGTCGAGCTGGGCTCCAACGACGCGCTGCGCGGCCTCGACCCGGCGCAGACCGAGGCCAATCTCGATGACATCGTCGCGCGCACCAAGGCGGCCGGCGCGCGCGTGCTGCTGGCCGGGATGCTGGCGCCGAGCAACTGGGGGCGGGAGTACCAGCAGCAATTCGATGCCGTCTTCCCCCGCCTGGCCGAAAAGCATGGCGTGCCGCTCTACCCGTTCTTCCTCGACGGCGTGGCGCTCGAGCCGAAGCTGAACCAGCAGGACGGCATCCACCCCAACGCGGCGGGCGTGGAAATCATCGTGCAGCGCATCCTGCCCAGCGTCGAGGCGCTGCTGAAGGACAACGGCCGGTGAAGGACGACGGCCGGTGAAGGACAACGGCGGGGGCTGAGGCGTTGCCGAGTGCTGCGGGAACGCGCTATAGCAGGCTTCCCCTTCCGTTCTCCAGCCACAAGCACCGCCCATCCCATGCAGTTCCGTCCGCTCGGCCGCACCGGCCTGAACGTTTCCCTGATCTGTCTCGGCACCATGACCTGGGGCCGCCAGAACACCGAGGCCGACGCGCACGCCCAGCTCGACTATGCGCTGGGCCGCGGCGTGAATTTCATCGACGCCGCCGAGATTTACCCCGTACCGCCGGGCGCCGAAACGCATGGCCGCACCGAACAGTTCATCGGCACCTGGCTGAAGCACCGCAAGGATCGCGACAGGATCGTGCTGGCGACCAAGGTCGCCGCGCGCGGCCGCGACTTCGAATGGCTGCGCGGCGGGCCGCGGCTGGATGCCAGGAACATCAACCTGGCGATCGACGCCTCGCTGCAGCGGCTGCAGACCGACTATGTCGATCTCTACCAGCTCCACTGGCCCGACCGGCGCACCAACACTTTCGGCCAGCTCGGCTACCGGCACGATGCGGCCGATGACGGCGGCGTGCCGATCGAGGAAACGCTGGCGGCGCTGCAGGGGCTGATCAAGGCCGGCAAGGTGCGCCATGTCGGCATCTCCAACGAGACGCCCTGGGGCCTGATGAATTTCCTGCACCTGTCGCAGACCAGCGGACTGCCGCGCGTCGCCTCGATCCAGAACGCCTACAACCTGCTCAACCGCAGCTTCGAGGTCGGCAACGCCGAGATCGCCATGCGCGAACAGGTCGGGCTGCTGGCCTATTCGCCGCTGGCGATGGCGACCTTGACCGGCAAGTACCTCGACGGCGCCCGGCCGGCCGGCGCGCGCATGACGCTGTTCACCCGCTTCCAGCGCTATGCCGGCGCCCATGCCCAGCCGGCCATCGCCGCCTATGTCGAGCTGGCGCGGCAGCACGGCATCGACCCGGGGCAGATGGCGCTGGCCTTCGTCAATTCGCGCGAATTCGTCACCAGCTCCATCATCGGCGCCACCAATCTCGACCAGCTCAAGAGCAACATCGACAGCGTCGAGGTGAGGCTGCCGGACGAGGTGCTGAAGGGCATCGAGGACATCTACAGGCGCGTCGGCTCGCCCTGCCCTTAAAAGCGGCGGCCGGCATACCCATATGGGGCGCGGCATGAGGCTGTTCGTCGCCATCGAGATACCGCCGGCGCTGCGTTCCGAGCTGGCGCGGCTGCAGAACGGCGTGCCCGGCGCGCGCTGGGTCGAGCCGGAGAATTTCCATCTGACGCTGCGCTTCATCGGCGAAGCCAACAACAGCGTGGCGCGCGACATCGACGACGAGCTGAGCCGCATTTCCGCCATCGGCTTCGAGCTGGCGATCAGGGGCGTCGACTATTTCGCCGACGGGGCCAAGCTGAACGCGCTCTACGCGGCGGTGGCAAACAACCCCGCGCTGGACCACCTGCAGCAGAAAGTGTCCACCGCCATCGCCCGCGCCGGCATCCAGACCGACCGCAAGCGCTTCGTGCCGCACGTCACCCTGGCTCGGTTCTCCGGCCGGCAGGATGCCGGCCACCATCTGGCGCAGTTCGTGGCCTCCCACAGCCTGTGGCGGCCCGCCCCCTTCGACGTCGAGCATTTCTCGCTCTATTCGTCGCTGATGCGGCCGGAGGGCTCGCTCTACCGCGTCGAGGCGGAATACCCGCTGCAGGTGTTCTCGGAATAGGGTCAGAGATAGCGCTGCAGCGTGCGCGCCACGCGCTGCGCATAGGCGCCGCCGAACAGATAGGCATGCACCAATAGCGGCCACAGGTTCCACAGGTCGCGCCGCCCGGCATAGCCGTTGTCCAATCCCGCGATCTCGGCATAGCGGGCGATGAAGCGCGGACCGAAGCCGCCGAACATCTCGCTGAAGGCCAGATCCATTTCGGGATGGCCGAAATAGATGGCGGGATCGATCAACGCCGCCGGCCGGCCGTTCAGCGTCAGCACATTGCCCTGCCACAGATCGCCGTGCAGCAGCGCGGGCCGCGCCGGCTCGGGCACCAGATCACCGCGGGTGGCGGCGAAACGCTCGACCAGGCGCAGGGTGTCCAGCGGCAGGTTGCCGACGCGATGCGCCAGAAAGGCCGCGCTCAGCAGCCGCTTGTGCAGGAACAGGGTGCGCCAGTCGCGCTGGCGCTCGTTGATCTGCGGCATGCCGCCGATCATCACGTCGCAGGCATAGCCGTAATCCTCCGCCGTGTGGGCGTGCAGCCCGGCCAGCGCCTCGGCCAGTTCCTCCTGCCCACGCGTATCGAGCGGCGAGCCGTCATGCTCGATCCAGTCGCTGACCAGCAGCGTGTCGTCGCTGAAATGCACGGCGGGAAACGGCACCGGGGCTTTGCCGGCCAGATCGCGCAGCATCCGCCCTTCGCTGGCCAGCAGCCGCCCGGCGCTCTTGACCGCCAAGGTCGTGCCGTCGGTCAGTTGGCAGCGCCACACCGTGGCGCCATGGCCGCCGCCGACCGGCTGCAGCCGGCGCACGCTGCGGCCGAGAATGTCGCCCAGCCGCGCCTTCAGCTCAGCCATGGGCGGGGAAATGCGTGCGCCTGATGTGGTCGAGCAGGGCCGCGCAGCCGCGTTCGATCAGGTCCAGCACCGCCTCGAATCCCCCGGCGTTGCCGTAATAGGGATCGGGCACGTCGAACAGGTCTTCCTGGTCCAGATGGCTGAGGAACAGCGACAGGCGCGAATGGCGCGCCGGCGGGCAATCGGCCCGCAGCAGGTCGAAATGGCCGCGGTCGAGCGCGATGACATAGTCGAAGGCCTCGAAGTCGCGGCTGGACACGCGGCGCGCCCGCAGGCCCGAAATGTCGATACCGCGCCGGCGGGCGGCGGCGATGCTGCGCCGGTCCGGCGGGTCGCCGACGTGATAGCCGTGGGTGCCGGCGGAATCGATCGCCAGCCATGCCGCCAGCCCGGCCCGTTCCGCCTGGTGGCGCAGCACGCCTTCGGCGGTGGGCGAGCGGCAGATATTGCCGGTGCAGACGAACAGCACGCCGATCTTGCGGTCCACGCCTTGCCCTTTCTCCCGCCCGCGAAAGCACTATGATAGCGGCAAAAGCATCGCAGGAAACGTCGATCGCCCATGGCAAGACCCAGCCTCTCCACCTCGCTCGACACCATCGTCGTCCTCACCGGCGCCGGCATCTCCAAGGAGTCCGGCATCGACACGTTCCGCGACCAGGACGGGTTGTGGAGCAAGTACGATCTCGAGGAAGTCGCCACCATCGAGGCCTTCCGCCGCAACCCGCGCAAGGTGCTGGATTTCTACAACGAGCGCCGCGCCTCCTTCCGCTCCGCCAATATCCGCGCCAACGCCGCCCATCGCGCGCTGGCCCGGCTGGAACAGGAATGGCCCGGCGAAGTGATCGTGGTGACGCAGAACATCGACCTGCTGCACGAGGAAGGCGGCTCGCGCAACGTGCTGCACATGCACGGCCAGGCCGGCAAGATCCGCTGCATGCACTGCGACGCCGTCATCGATTCGGAGATGGAACTGTCGCCCGACACCGTGTGCGCCACCTGCCAGGGCAAGGGCGGCCTGCGCCCGCATGTGGTGTGGTTCGGCGAGATCCCGCTGCACATGGACGAGATCGTCGCGGCGCTGGACCGCTGCGGCCTGTTCATGTCGATCGGCACCTCGGGCACGGTCTATCCCGCCGCCGGCTTCGTGCAGCATGTGCGCATGGCGGGCGTCGGCCACACGGTCGAGCTCAACATGGAGCCGTCCGACGGCCACTCGCTGTTCGCCGAGCGCCATTACGGGCCGGCCAGCGAGCTGGTGCCGTCCTATGTCGACAAGATCCTGCGGGAAGGCTGGTAACGGAACTGGTAACGGGGGCCGGTAGGAGGAAACATGACACAGGCCAATCTGCAGCTCGCCGCCAGCCGCGAAAAGCCGCGCACCGGTTCGGATCACGTGGCGCCCGATTGCCGCGGCATGAACTTCTACCGCATCGACCGCTCGCTGCACGACCTGCTGCCGCTCTATATGCCCGAGACGCTGCGCCGGCACCTGGAGCCGCATTTCGACCGGCTGGGCGAGCTGGCCGGCGGCCGCCTCGACGAGCTGGCGTCGATCGCCGACCGGAACGGGCCGGTGCTGCACCAGCGCGACCGCTTCGGCCGCGACGAGGACTGGATCGAGTACCACCCCGCCTACCGCGAGATGGAGCAGATCGCCTTCGGCGAGTTCGGCATGCACGCCATGACCCATCGCGGCGGCGTGCTGGGCTGGCCCGAGCCGATCCCGCCGGTCGGCAAGTACCTGATCACCTATCTCTTCGTGCAAGGCGAGTTCGGGTTGATGTGTCCGATCTCGGTCTCCGACACCTCCAGCTTCGTCATCAAGCGCTACGGCAGCGAGGCGGTGAAGAATTACCTGCTGCCACGCCTGCTGTCGCAGGACATGGCGAGCCTGTGGAAGGGCACGCAGTTCATGACCGAGAAGGCCGGCGGCTCCGATGTCGGCGCGGTCGAGAGCACGGCCCGGCCGCTGGGCAAGGGCAGCGACGGCATCGAACGCTGGTCGATCACCGGCGACAAGTGGTTCTGCAGCCACGCCGACGCCGACGTGGCGGTGATGCTGGCGCGCCCCGAGGGCGCGCCCGCCGGCACCCGCGGGCTGGCGCTGTTCGCCACGCCGCGCCGGCTGGAGGACGGCAGCCGCAACGCCTATCGCATCGTGCGGCTGAAGGACAAGCTGGGAACGAAGTCGATGGCCTCGGGCGAGATCAGGTTCGAGGGCGCCACCGCTTACCTGATCGGCGACGTGCATAACGGCTTCAAGCAGATGATGCACCAGGTCAATCTCTCACGCCTCAGCCATGGCGTGCGGGCCGCCGCCATGATGCGCCGCTGTCTCAACGAATCGCTGGTGGTGGCCAATTATCGCACCGCCTTCGGCGGCCCCATCATGCGCTTCCCGCTGCTGCGCCGGCAATTGATGAAGATCCTGCTGCCGACCGAGCAGGCGCTGTCGATGTCGCTCTATGCCTCGAAGATCATGGGCGATGCCAATGGGGGCGACGCCAAGGCGGAGACCCTGCTGCGCATCCTCACGCCGCTGTTCAAGTTCCGCGCCTGCCGCGACAATATCCGCGTCGCCTCCCAGGCGCTCGAAGTGCGCGGCGGCGTCGGCTATATCGAGGAATTCGTCGCCGCCCGGCTCTACCGCGACGCCCAGGTCGGCACACTGTGGGAGGGCACCTCCAACATCAACGCGCTCGACGTCATCACCCGCGCCGTCGGCAAGAGCGGCGGCGAAAAAGCGCTAGGCACGGCGCTCGACGACATGCTGAAGAGCGCCGACGGACTGCCGGGCCAGATGCGCGGCGAGTTCGCCGCCCTGGTCGAGCGCGCCGGCCGCTTCGCCCGCGACGTGGCAGCCGATCCGAAGAAGGAAAAGCTCAGCCGCGCCGCCTCCAGCGCCCTCTATCACGCCGTGTCGGCCGCCCTGATGGCCAGCGAGGGCGCCGCCATCGGCGCCAAGGGCGGCGATGCGCGCCGGCTGCTGATGGCGCGCCTGGTGGCCGAGCACCGGCTGAAGGCGCAGGACCCGATGGCGCCGCCCGATCCCTCCTGGGAGGACGCGGTGATCGACCATCTGCTGGACGAGAAACCGGTGCCGCTGGCGCGCGCGGTGGAGCTGGCCGCAGCCTGATGATCCTGCCCGATGTGCTGAAGCCGGGGCTGGTCCTGGTGTTCTGCGGCACCGCCGTCAGCCGCGTGTCGCAGGCGCGTGGCTACCCTTACGCCAATCCCGGCAACGCCTTCTGGCCGACGCTGAAGAGGCTGGGCGTGTTCCCGGCCGAGTTCGACCCGGCGCAGTTCCCGCGCATGGTCGAGCACGGCATCGGCTACACCGACCTGAACAAGACCGAAGTCGGCATCGACAGCGACCTGTCGGCCGACGCCTTCGACGTGGTGGCATTCACACGCAAAATGAAGCGGCACAAGCCGAAGCTGATCGCCTTCACCAGCAAGCATGCCGGCGCCACCTTCTTCGGCGACCGGAAAATCGGTTTCGGCCAGCAGCCGCTCGCCATCGGCGACAGCGAGGTGCATGTGCTGCCCTCGCCTTCCGGCCTGGCCCGCTCGCACTGGAACATCGCGCCCTGGCAGGCGCTGGCCGCCCGCTACAAGGCGCTACGAGGGTAGGCGCTACGAGGGTAGGCGCCGCCCCTCCTCCGCCTCGGCCTCCGCTTCCAGTGCCTCCATGTCGTCGTCGGAGAGGCCGAAATGATGGCCGATCTCGTGGATCAGCACGTGGCGGATCAGATGTTCCAGGTCCTCGCCGCTCTCGCACCAGAAATCCAGCAGCGGCCGGCGGTAGAGGAAGATCATGTCGACGTCCTGCGGCGTCCAGGCCACGCTCTTGCGGCCCATGTCGACGCCGCGGTAGAGGCCGAGCAGGTCGAACGGCGTCTCCAGCCCCATCTCGCGCTCGGTGTCCTCGTCGGGGAAATCGACCACCCGGATCACGACGTCGCCGACGAAACGGCGAAAGGTTTCCGGCAGTTCGGCATAGGCGCGACGGGCGATGTCTTCGCAGTCGGCAATCGAGGGCGGGGTGCTGTAGAGTTGCATGGCTGCATAGATAAGGCGGTATCGCGCGCTCGCCAAGGGCGCGCTGTGCCGCGGAGGAACAGGACATGACCAGGAAACTGCCCCCCGCCCGGCGCAAGGCGGCGCTGGCCGGGCTCAAAGGCTGGAAGCCGGTCGAAGGCCGCGACGCCATCGCCAAGTCGTTCAAGTTCGCCGACTTCAACGCCGCCTTCGGGTTCATGACCAGGGTGGCGCTGATGGCGGAAAAGAGCGATCACCATCCCGAGTGGTTCAACGTCTGGAACCGGGTCGACATCACCCTGTCGACGCACGACGCCGGCGGCGTGACCGAGAAGGACATCGCACTGGCGAAATTCATCGAGCAGGCGGCGAAAGGGTAGCTGGCGTTGCCTGTTGCTCTTCATGCTTCGACAGGCTCAGCATGAGGATGTTTTTACTGGCCGCACCACAAAAAACGCCCTCATGCTGAGCCCGTCGAAGCATCAGGCTACACACTCAGCCGGTTCGTTCGCCGCCAAAACAAAAGGCCCGCTGCACTAGCGGGCCTTTCGCATTCCAGAGAACGACAGCGCCTTATTTCGGCGCCATGCGGATGGCGCCGTCGAGGCGGATGGTCTCGCCGTTCAGCATCGGGTTCTCGACGATGGCCATGGCAAGCTGGGCATATTCGGACGGATCGCCCAGCCGCGAGGGGAACGGCACCTGCGCGCCCAGGCTCTTCCTGGCCTCTTCCGGCAGCGACGCCATCATCGGCGTGTTGAACAAGCCCGGCGCGATGGTGCAGACGCGGATGCCCAGCGACGACAGGTCGCGCGCCACCGGCAGGGTCATGCCCACCACGCCGCCCTTGGAGGCCGCGTAGGCCGCCTGGCCGATCTGGCCGTCGAACGCGGCCACCGAGGCGGTGTTGATGATCACGCCGCGCTCGCCGCCGGCCAGCGGCTCACCCTGCGAGGCTTCCCAGGCCATCAGCCGGATCAGGTTGAAGGTGCCGATCAGGTTGACCTTGATGGTGGTCGAGAAGGCGTCGAGGTTGAGCGGACCGTTCTTGGAGATGGTGCGGCCGGCGGTGCCGATACCGGCGCAATTCACCAGAACGCGCGGGGTGCCCAGCTTCTCCTTGACCGTCTTGACGCCGGCCTCGGCCGAGGCGGCATCGCCGACATCGACATTGACGAAAATCCCGCCCAGCTCGCGCGCCTTGGCTTCGCCCAGTTCCGCGTTGCGGTCGAAGATGGCGACCTTGGCCCCCTTGGCCGCCAGCGCGGAAGCGGTGGCGCCGCCCAGACCCGAGGCGCCGCCGGTGACAATGGCGGCAAGTCCTTTAACGTCCATGATTTTCCCCTCTCGGCGTTTCGTTTTGGTTGAGTTCGGCCCGGTTTTTACCAGACAGTGAAAAACCGGAATAGCCCTATTGAGCCGGGGGAATCCGGGGCCATATTGACGTCATGAGCCCCGCATTGCCGGATATCAGCCCCGACAGGCTGCGCCAGGACGAAGCCACGGTCGATCGCGGCTTCTGGCGCAAACTGCGCGCCGTCGCCGGCCGCATCCCCTTCGCCGACGAGGCGCTGTCGGCCTGGTACGCCGCGCGCGATCCGGCCACGCCGATGCGGGTGCGCGGCGTGCTGATCGGGGCGCTGGCCTATTTCGTCATGCCCGTCGATCTGGTGCCGGATTTCGTGGCCGGGCTGGGCTTCACCGACGACGCCACCGTGCTGCTGCTGGCGGTGCAAACCGTCTCCGGCCACATCAAGGACGCCCATCGCCAGCGCGCCCGCGAAGCGCTGGCGAAACTTCGCCGCTGACCGACGCAACCGACTCTGGTTTGCGCTAGCATCTCGCCATGCAGGCGGGACACGAAATCTTCCATGACGGCTACTGGTACTGCTATGCCAACTCGACGGCGATGCTGCTGTCGGGCATCGGCGAGCGCGTATCGCCGCGCCTGATCGAGGTGCTGAGCGGCGTCGGCATCGGCGCCTTCCAGAGCGCAAACGGCCTGCCGTTCTTCAGCGGACTATGCGGCTTGCCCGACCAGGGCATCAGTGCTGCGCTGCAGATGCTGGGTTTCGCCTGGGAGGAGGACGCCTCGCCCCACCCCGTGGCCGATGCCGATTCCCTGTTGCGCGCGCTTCTGGCGCATGGGCCGGTGGTGATCGGCCCGCTCGACATGCAGCATCTGGCCTACAACCCGATGCGGCCGCGCGTTGGCGGCGTCGACCATTTCGTGCTGGCGCTGGGCACGGACGGCGATCTCATCCGCCTGCACGATCCCGCCGGCTTCGCCCATGCGTTGCTCGCCAGCGGCGACCTGACGGCGGCCTGGAACGCGGACGCCATCGGCTACCGGCGCGGCCATTGCCGCTTCTGGACCCGGCCGCGACGGCTGCGCCCGACCGACGATGCGGAACTGCGCCGGCAGGCGATGGAACGCTTTCGCCGGCTTCATGCCGAGGCAACGGCGCTGGCGCAAAAGGACGGCCAGGCGATCGACGGCGCCCTCATCCGCCTGTGGGCCGATCGGACCCGGCAGGCGGCCTTCAGCCCGCCGCAGCTCGGCCATCTGACGCATTTCGCCCTGCCGCTGGGCGCCAAGCGGGCGCTGGACCACGCCGCGTTCTTCGCCGGGCACCAGCCGGCGCTGGCCGACCTCAAGCGCCGGCAGGCCATCGCCTTCGGCGCCTGCCACAGCCATGTCGTGGCGCAAGCCTGGCCGGCGGCGGCCGAGGCGCTGCGACAGCTTGCCGACATCGAGGACGAGATCGGCCGCTGCCTGTCGCTCTGACTACTGGGAGATTTTCTGCGACTTGGCTTCCGGCACCACCGGCAGGCCAAGCCTGGCTTCGCGGCGGGCGATGTAGAGGGTGGCGGCGACGATGATCAGGGCGCCGGCCAGGGTCCACCAGCTCGGCGCCTCGGCGAAGATCCACACGCCGGCCGCCACCGACAGCGGCAGGCGCAGATAGTCGAACGGCGACACCGCCGTCGCCTCGCCTTCGCTGTAAGCGCGGATGACGAAGGACTGGCCGATGGTCGCCAGCACCCCCATGGCGGCGGCCATCACCCAGGCCCACGGCGAGGGGTCCTTCCAGACATAGATCGCCGGCCCGACCAGGAATGCCGCCGACCACAGGGTGAACAGCACCAGCATGGTGCGCGTGCTCTCGCTGCCGGTCAGGCTCTTCACCAGGCAGACCACGACGGCCGTCAGCGACGCCCCGAACAGCGCCAGCAGCATGACCGGATCGAACTCCCCCTGCCCCGGCCGCATCATCACCAGCACGCCGACGAAGCCGGCCGCCGTCGCCGTCCAGCGCCGCCAGCGCACCTTCTCGCCCAGGAACAGCACGGCGATGATGATGACGAACAGCGGCGTGGTGAAGGAGATGGCGGTGGCGTCGGCCAGCGTCAGGTGGGTCAGGGCATAGAAGGCGATCACCATCGAGACGACGCCGATGGCGGCGCGCCAGAAATGCCCCATGTGGCGCTGCGAACGCAGGGCGGCGAAATTCCGCCGGAAGACGAAGGGCAGGACGAAGACGGCGCCGAAGAGACAGCGGAAGAAGGCGACCTGGATGCTGTCCAGTTCCCGGCCCAGGAGCTTGATCAGTATGCTGACGCCGGTGAAGCAGAAGCTGCCGGCGATCAGCCACAGCGCGCCGCGCATGTTCGGCGACAGGGCGGCAAAGCGATCCTTGATGCGGGCCTTGAGGCGGGTGGGCATGGCGCGGCGCGCACCCTAATCCTGGCCCTCGCAGAAAGCCAGTGCAGAAAGCCAGTGCCGCTTTTGCTACAGCAGCGCCAGCCGGATGGCGTAGCCGACGGCCGCCACCGTGGCGACGCCTGCCGCCCACAGGCCGACGAACCAGGCCCAGCGTCGCAGGCCCGGGCGCATCAGTGATACCCGCTGTCCCGGGTGACCTTGCCGCGGAATATCCAGTAGACGTAGCCGGTATAGGCCAGGATCACCGGCACCAGCACCGCCGCCCCCACCAGCAGGAAAATCTGGCTGCTGCGCACGGTGGCGGCATCCCAGATCGTTATGCTGGGCGGCACGATCATCGGGTAGAGGCTGATGCCCAGCCCGACATAGGACAGCAGGAACAGGCCCAGCGCGCAGAGGAACGGCGTCAGGTGCCGGTCTTCCTGCTTCAGGGCGGAGAACAGACGCAGCGCCAGCAGCACGACCAGGATTGGGACCGGCGCGGCATAGAGCATGTTCGGCAGGGTCAGCCAGCGCTGGTAGAAGCTTTCCTGCAGGAACGGCATCACCAGGCTGATCAGGGCGATGAAGCACAGCGTCGCCACGGCGAAGTAGCGGGCCAGGCGGCGCGCGCGCGCCTGCAGGGCGCCTTCGGTCTTCCAGATCAGCCAGCCCGCGCCCAGCAGCCCGTAGCCCGCCAGCAGCGCCACGCCGGTCAGCAGCGAGAACGGCGTCAGCCAGTCCCACCAGCCGCCGGCATAGGCGCGGTCGACGATCCGGATGCCCTGCACCAGCGCGCCCAGCGCGATGCCCTGGGTGAAGGTGGCCAGGATCGAGCCGCCGCAGAACGCCAGGTCCCACAGGTTGCGGCCGCGCTCGGTATGCGCCTTGAAGCGGAACTCGAACGCCACGCCGCGGAACACCAGCGCCAGCAGCATCAAGATCAGCGGCATGTAGAGCGCCGGCAGGATGGTGGCGTAGGCCAGCGGGAAGACGGCGAACAGGCCGGCGCCGCCCAGCACCAGCCAGGTCTCGTTGCCGTCCCACACCGGCGCCACGCTGTTCACCATCACGTCGCGATCGGCACGCGCGGGCAGCAGCGGGAAGAGAATGCCGATGCCCAGGTCGAAGCCGTCCATGAACACGTAGAGGAAGACGGCAAGGGCGATGATCATCGCCCAGACGAAGGTGAGGTCGATGCTCATGGCCGCGTCTCCTTCGTGGCGCGCGTCATGCCGGGCGCGGGCGTGACGCCGGCGGCGCGCGTCACCTCGCCGGGCTGCAGCCCCGGCTCCTGCGGATGCGGCGGCTTGCCGAACAGGTGGATGAGGTACCAGATGCCGGCGCCGAACACGATGAAGTAGACCACGACGAAGGCCGCCAGCGAGGTGACGACCGCCGGCGCGGCGATGGGCGAGACGCTGTCGGCGGTGCGCAGCAGGCCGTAGACCGTGTAGGGCTGGCGGCCGGCTTCGGTCACGATCCAGCCGGCGGTGGCGGCGATCGGACCGGACGGCGCCATGGCGACGGCCCAGGCCAGGAAGGGGCGCATGGTGTAGAGCTTGCCGACCCAGCGCAGCGCCAGGCTGGCCAGCCCCAGCCCGATCATCACCAGGCCGATACCGACCATGACGCGGAACGACCAGAACACCAGCGGCACGTTGGTCGGCCGTTCCTCGCGCGGGAAGGCTTTCAGGCCGCGGATCTCGGCATTGAAATCATGCGCCAGAATGAAGCTGCCCAGCCTGGGTATGCCGATCGCGTACCGCGTCTCCTCGCGCTCCATGTCGGGCCAGCCGAACAGGATCAGCGGCTGGCCGGCGCGGGTCTCGAAATGCCCCTCCATCGCCGCCACCTTGGCCGGCTGGTGCTCCAAGGTGTTCAGCCCGTGCATGTCGCCGACCACCAGCTGCAGCGGCGCCACGATGGCCGCCATCCACATCGCCATGGAGAACATGGTGCGCGCATGCAGGTTGCCGGCGTTGCGCAGCAGGTGCCAGGCGCCGACCGCGCCGACGATCATCGCCGTGGTCAGGTAGGCAGCGATCACCGTGTGCACGAAGCGGTAGGGGAAGGACGGGTTGAACACGATCGCCCACCAGTCCTGCGGCACGAAAAAGCCTTCGGGCGTGATCGCGTGGCCGGTCGGCGTCTGCATCCAGGAATTGGCGGCCAGGATCCAGAAGGCGGAGATCAGCGTGCCGATGGCGACCAGGCAGG
Source organism: Alphaproteobacteria bacterium (assembly GCA_037190765.1). Classification (GTDB taxonomy): domain Bacteria; phylum Pseudomonadota; class Alphaproteobacteria; order Reyranellales; family JAQSWP01; genus JAQSWP01. The sequence continues at coordinate 99,392 of JBBCJW010000081.1, read as the reverse complement.
TGGCGGCGAAATGCAGCCGCGGCCCGACGCGGTTGAGGCCGAACAGCATGACGCCGAGAAATCCCGCCTCCAGGAAGAAGGCGGTCAGGACCTCGTAGCCGAACAGCGGGCCCAGGACCGGCGCGGTGCGGTCGGCGAACACCGACCAGTTGGTGCCGATCTGGTAGGACATGACGATGCCCGACACCACGCCCATGGCGAAGGCGACGGCGAAGATCTTCACCCAGTACTTGAAGAGGTCGAGGTAGTGCTCGCGCCTGGTCAGCAGCCACAGGCCCTCGAGCACCGCCAGGTAGGAGGCAAGCCCGATGGTGAAGGCGGGAAAGATAAAGTGCCAGACGATGGTGAAGGCGAACTGGAACCGCGCCAGATTGAGAGCAAGCTCCTGCTCCATGTCGGGCCTCCTGGCGCTGCAGCGCCGCTATCGTCCGTCGTTCCCCCTCAATGTCCAGTGCACAGGCGGCGCGCGCAGCCTGCCAGATTGTCCCACGGTCGCTCTGTCGCAGCCTCGCGACTGCGACAACGCCTTCAGTGCAGTCCCGGTTTCACCGCCAGCGACGCTTCGGTCGCCTTCTTCACCTGCTCGACGGTAACGCCGTCCGCCAGTTCGATCAGGGTGACGCCCGGCCTGCCCTTCTTGTCGATGGTGAAGACGCCCAGCTCGGTCACCACCATGTCCACGACATTGGCGCCGGTCAGCGGCAAGGAACAGGATTTCAGCAGCTTGGAGGCGCCGTCCTTCGAGGTGTGCTCCATCACCACGATGACCTTCTTCACCCCGGCCACCAGATCCATGGCGCCGCCCATGCCCTTGACCATCTTGCCCGGGATCATCCAGTTGGCCAGGTCGCCGTTCTCCGCCACTTCCATGGCACCCAGGATCGACAGGTCGATATGGCCGCCGCGGATCATGGCGAAGCTGTCGGCACTGCTGAAATAGGCAGTGTCGGGCAGCTCGCTGACCGTTTCCTTGCCGGCATTGATGATGTCGGGATCGACCTCGTTGTCGAGCGGGTACGGGCCCATGCCAAGCATGCCGTTCTCGCTCTGCAGCACCACATGCATGCCGTCGGGGATGTAGTTCGACACCAGGGTCGGGATGCCGATGCCGAGATTGACGTAGAAACCGTCCTGCAGCTCCTTGGCGGCGCGGGCGGCCATCTGTTCGCGGGTCCAGGCCATTGCGATGCCCTCCTCTGCTCTTTACTCAGGCCTTGCGCGTGGTGCGCTTCTCGATGCGCTTCTCGTAGGGCGTACCGAGGATGATGCGGTCGACGTAGATGCCGGGGGTGTGGATGTGGTCGGGATCGATCTCGCCCGGCTCGACCAGGATCTCGACCTCGGCCACCGTCTTCCTGCCGGCCGTCGCCATCATCGGGTTGAAGTTGCGGGCGGCCTTGCGGAACACCAGGTTGCCGGCGGTGTCGCCCTTCCACGCCTTGACCAGCGACAGATCGCCGACCAGGCCGCGCTCCATGACGTATTTCTCGCCGTCGAACTCGCGCACGTCCTTGCCCTCTGCCACCAGCGTGCCGACGCCGGTCTTGGTGAAGAAGGCGGGAATGCCCGCACCGCCGGCGCGGATGCGCTCGGCCAGGGTGCCCTGCGGGTTGAATTCCAGCTCCAACTCGCCGGCCAAATATTGCTGGGCGAAGATCTTGTTCTCGCCGACATAGGAGGAGATCATCTTGCTGATCTGGCGCGTCTCCAGCAGCAACCCCAGCCCGAAACCGTCGACGCCGGCGTTGTTGGAGACGCAGGTCAGGTTCTTCACGCCGCTGTCGCGCAGGGCGACGATCAGCTTTTCCGGGATGCCGCACAGGCCGAAGCCGCCCGCCATCACCATCATGCCGTCGAACACAAGCCCATCGAGAGCGGATTTGGCGTCCGCATAGACCTTGCTGGCCATCGATTTTCCTTGTCTGCCGGGAATTGCCGTGGGTTCCCGCCTTTTATGCGGGGCGGCCGGAATCAAGTCAACTTGGAGCGCAACCGCACCAGCAGCAACGAGCCGCCGACCACCAGCGTCCCGGCCACGATCTCCGCCACGCCCAGCGTCGGCCACGGCAGCAGCCCGCTCCAGGCGCATATCAGCTCCAGCACCAGGCAGGCGAAGGGCAGCAGCGCCAGGGTCGCCAGATAGGTCTGGGTGCCGGCGAGCTTCACCGCCAGCAGGGTGAGATACATGGTCGGCCCGCGCAGCAGCACGCCGGCCAGCGCCCCCGCCACCAGCAGTTCGGTCGAGGCGAAGAGCGATGCGGGATCGCCGAATTCCAGCGCATCGCTGCCCAGGCGCAGGCCCAGCAGACCCGAGACGGCCCAGACCAGAATGAACATTGCTGCGGTCGCCATCAGCACCGCACCGGTGAAGCGGCAGCGGGCGGCGATGTCCTCGCGCCGGTTTTCCGGGTGCCGTTCGATCAGCAAGGTCGAGGCGACCACCGCCGATTCGGAAATTATCTCCAGCAGCACAGCGGGATTGGCCAGCCCGCCGGGCAGCGAGAACGCCATCACCGCAATGCCGGCGACGATGACGGCATGGGCCATGAGCTGCCGGCCGGGCAGGGGCTGGCGCAGGATCAGGACCAGTATGAGGGCCGCCAGCGGCACGTTCATGGCCATCAGCAGCGCATCCTGCATCACCGTCACGTAGAGCAGCGCCGCCGTAGTGGCGCCGGCCGACACCACGCGCAGCGCGCCATAGGCCCAGATCGAGGGCGACAGCAGCGCCAGCCAGTCGACCGCGCCGCGCCGGCCGATCAGCATCATCGCCAGCCCGCCGGTGATAAGCTGCACCAGGGTGAAGCCCCAGGCGTTGATGCCCAAAGTCAGCAGCACCACCCGCGTGGTAACCATCAGCACCGCCCAGGCGATGGTCGCGGCGATGGCCACGGAAAGGGCGGAAGGATGCATGATGGCGTCAGGCGGTGCGCAGCAGCATCCGGTTGGCGGCGTTGAAGGCGGCGTAGAGCTGCTCGAACTGGCGGCTGAAACGCGGCCAGTCGAGCGCGCCGTCCAGCGCCTGCAGCTCGGCATGGATTTCGCCCAGGCTGCGCCGGCCGTCGATGCGCGACAGCATGGCGCCAGCCAGCGGCGGCAGCGCCACGCGCCATTTCACGCCATCGAGATCGCCCGACAGCGCGCCGGCCTTGGCCACCGACGCCGCCAGCGCCGCCCCGTCGATCTCGCGCAGCAGCGGCACGACATGCGGCCCCTCCAGCCGGGCGACGCAGTCCGGCAGGCGCGATGGCTTTGCGAGATAGGCGATGTGCTTGGTCAGATTGCCCGCCAGCCGTTCCGCCAGCGCCGCCCGCTCCAGCAACGGCAGTTCGGCGAAGCGCTTGCGCAGCGCGGGATCGGACAGGTAGGTCTCCGGCTGGTAGCGCACCGGCTCGATGAAGCCGACGATCGCCAGCCCGCCGGCCGCCGCCAGGGCGGCGAACTCGCCGACGCTGTAGGCGCGGTCGCGGGCATGCAGCAGCAGGTCGTACAGCCCGGCATCGCCGCCCTGGACGTGATCGCCCAGGAACGGGTTGCGCTTGAACCAGTTGGTCGCCGGCAGGGCCTCCAGCACGCGCCGCGCCAGCTTCACCCTCTCGGCCGGCGCCAGGCTGTCGGGCGCCATCTGGCGCAATACCGCCTGCAGCGGATAGACGCCGGTGCGGCCCAGCGTGCCATAGACCATCACCCCCATGCCGCCGTCGTCGGCCAGAATAGCGGCCAGCGCCCGCAGGCCCGCTTCCGGCTCCTCCAGGTGATGCAGCACGCCGGTGCAGTCGATGTAGTCGACCGTGCCGATGCCCAGCGCGGCGACGTCCAGGAGCGAGCCGGTATGGAAGACGATGTTGTCCAGCCCGCGCGCTTTGGCACGCGCCTCGGCCACGGCGCGGGCGGCGTGCGAGAGGTCGAGGTAGTGCACCTGCGCCGGACAGCGGCGGTCGGCGAGCTGCTGCGCCAGCATGATGCAGGCATCGCCCGTGCCGCCGCCGGCGATCAGCGCGCGAAACGGCTGCGACCAGTCGCGCCTGCCAGCGAAAAGATAATGGTCGATTTCGATCAGCTGGCTGGGCGAGCCGACCACCAGCCGCTTCGCCTCCTCGCGCGGATCGCGCGCGGGATAGGGCAGCGCCTCGTAATGCGCCTGCACCGCCGCATCGCGCCCAGCCGCAGCGCGCCGCTTCGCATCGTGGTCGTCACTGTGGCTTGTCATGCGGCGGCGGGAACGATAAAGCGGGTTGCGCGGGAGGGCGGCATGAAAGGCTATTTCGGGGTTGGTGTCGAGCGTATCAGCAAGGCGATGAATGTCGGCGCGCTGTTCCGCACCGCCCACGCCTTCGGCGCCAGCTTCGTCTTCACCGTCGACGCCCAGTACGCCCGGCGCGAGGGGCGGCGATCCGATACCGCCGACAGCACCACCAGCCTGCCGCACCACGATTTCCCCTCGCTACAGGAGCTGCGCCTGCCGGTCGGCTGCCGGCTGATCGGCATCGAGATTACCGACGATGCCATCGATCTGCCCAGCTTCCGCCATCCGCGCCAGGCAGCCTATGTGCTGGGCGCCGAGCGCGAAGGCCTGTCGCCGGGCATGATCGAGCTGTGCGATTTCGTGGTCCGCATCCCGACCCGGTTCTCGGTCAACCTGTCGGTGGCCGGAGCACTGGTCATGTATGACCGGCTGCTGTCGCTGGGCCGGCACGCGCCACGGCCGGTGGCGGCCGGCGGCCCGGTCGAACCGCCGCCGGTGCCGGTGTTCGGCGCCCCGCTCTACCAACGCAAGCGCCGCCGGCGGGCGGCGGCGGAGGAGAAGGCAGCCACGGCAAATGCGGTCAGGGAATAGCCATGCTGGCGTATAGGGTAGCGAAGGGATATTTTTTCCATATGGCCAGATATTGGGGCGCCATTGGCGCCGTCTTGCTAATTGCCATGGCGGCAAGCCCGTCCTCATTCGCCCAAGATGTTGTAAAGCTTGGCGAATTCGAGGACTGGACGGCCTATGCCTCGGGCGCCGGCACGGACAAGGTCTGCTACATCGTCGGCACGCCCGAGGCGCGCCAGCCCGATGCCGGCGATCGCGAGGCTTCCGTCTATATCACCCACCGGCCCGGCAAGAAGGCGATGGGCGTGGTGATGGCCTCGGCCGGCTATACGTTCAAAGCCGGCAGCGAGGCGACGGTGGAAATCGGCCGGGGCAAGTTCACCCTGTTCACCCATGAGGGCACCGCCTGGGCCGCCGATTCCGAGACCGACGAGCGCATCGTGCGGGCCATGCGGGCGGGCAGGAGCATGACGGTGCGGTCGACACCCGCCGAGGGGGCGGCCACCGCCGACGTCTATTCGCTGCTTGGGGTGGTCGCCGCCCTGCGACGGATCGGCGAGGCCTGCCCCGCGCGGTAGCGACCGCAAGCGCCGGCATTGCCCGGACGCCCGGCAGGGACTATGTCAGGCGCCATGCACGAGCCGATCCAGACCATTCTCGAGCCGATGCGCCGCAACGACACCCGCCGCAACCTGGTCGGGCTGTCGCGCGCGGAGCTGAAGGCCGAGCTTGCCGCCCAGGGGCTGGAGCCGTTCCGCGCCGGCCAGATCTGGCACTGGATCTACTGGCATGGCGTCACCGATTTCGCGCGCATGAGCAACATCGCGCGCAAGGTGCAGCAGCGCCTGGACGAGCTTTACGTCATCGACCGGCCGCAGATCGCCACCGAGCAGCGCTCCAGCGACGGCACGCGCAAATGGCTGCTGCGCCTGGCCGACGGCAACGAGGTGGAAAGCGTCTACATCCCCGAGGAGGATCGCGGCGCGGTCTGCGTCTCCAGCCAGGTCGGCTGCACCCTGACCTGCTCGTTCTGCCACACCGGCACCATGCCCCTGGTGCGCAACCTGAACCCGGCCGAGATCGTGGGCCAGTTCATGGTGGCCCGCGATTCCTACGGCGAATGGCCCTCGCCCACCGGCGAGGCGCCGCGCCTGCTCAGCAACATCGTGATGATGGGCATGGGCGAGCCGCTGTACAATTTCGACAACGTCGCCAAGGCGCTGACTGTCGTCATGGACGACCAGGGCATCGCCCTGTCGCGCCGGCGCATCACGCTGTCGACCTCGGGCGTGGTGCCGATGATGCGCCGCTGCGGCGAGGAGCTGAACGTGAACCTGGCCGTGTCGCTGCATGCCGTCAGCGACGATCTGCGCGACGAGCTGGTGCCGATCAACCGCAAATGGCCGATCGCCGAGCTGCTCGAGGCCTGCCGCGCCTATCCCGGCGCCAAAAACGCCCGCCGCATCACCTTCGAATACGTGATGCTTAAGGGGCTGAACGATTCAGACGCCGACGCGCGCGAGCTGGTGCGGTTGCTGCAGGACATCCCGGCCAAGGTCAACCTGATCCCGTTCAACCCCTGGCCCGGCGCACCCTACGAATGCTCGTCCAACAACCGCATCCACCGCTTCGCCGAGATCCTCAACCAGGCCGGTTTGGCCGCCCCCGTCCGCACCCCGCGCGGCCGCGACATTCTGGCCGCCTGCGGCCAGTTGAAGTCGGCCTCGCAGCGGCAGCGGCGGACGAAAACGGGCGATCTCAACCGCGCGACGGGCGCCTGACCAGTCCTTGAATCATAATATTGCGCGGTACTATCCTGCCTCGGGATATCAACAATCTTCCCTAGACGATTGACTCCATGAGATTCATTTCGAAGTCGAGCAAAAACGCTTTGCAATCAGGCTGATATACTAAAGCGGTATGCTGAGGTGCGATGGTCCTAATACTGTGATGATTCATTGCTCCGCACAAAGCGAACGTGCTTTTATTAATGCGGGGTTAAAACCATTAGTCGCGTAAGTGTAAAAGAAATACAATTTCTCGGGACAGGGAGACTCGGGTGCAAAAGAGCATCCCGGAAGGCGTTACGACGCCGATCGATGAGACCAGCACTGCGCCGCGCAGCGGCGTCGGTGACCGGTTTCGCGCCATGAGCGACGCTGCCGCAATGGCGCGGCTTGGCAATATGTCTGCGCTCGACCCCAGCCTGGTGGTGCGTGCGCTCGAGGAAGCGACCGCGCGCATGAAGCAGGAATTCATGTGCGCCCTGGCCGACCGCCTCGTTGAAATCCTGATGGGCGAGCGTTTCCCGGCCGCAACGGCCCTGGCGCTCGCGCACGCCAATCCTTCGCTGCTGGAAGCGGTACGATCCGAGATGCCTCAGGTCGTCGCCATGGCCAACGCAGCGCGGCTGTTCAACGGCCAGCACCTGGTCGAGAACGCGCCGACCCCTGAACAGATCATTTCGGCCGACATCCCCGGAGTAACCGACAGCAAGCACTGGGCTGCGCTGCAGGGCATTCCGACGGATGGTTCGATGCCGCCCAACTAGGCGGGCGCAAGGAGACCGCACGATGTCGATCGAAACCGCTGCCTTTTCCTTCGTCGAGCAGATTGCCGATTGTAACGATGCCGAGCGCATCGCACGGCAGTTCCGTTCGCTGCTGGAAGGCATGGGCTACGATCGCATCCTGGTCTCCGACCTGAAGGATCCGCTGGCGCAGCCGCAGAAACTGGTCACCTGGCCGGATGCGTGGCGCGTGCGCTATCGCGAAAAGGGCTATTTCTACCGCGATCCGGTGGTGTTCGACACGCTGCACCGCACCGACCCGTTCACCTGGGCCGAATCGCTGGAGCGGCACAATTCGCCCTTCGCCGAGCGCTTCTACCAGGAGGCGCGCGAGTTCGGCATGCGCCACGGCTACGTGATCCCGATCCATGGCGCCCGCCGCTACCGCGGCATCGTCACCGTGGCCGGCGAACACGTCGCCCTCGATTCGCGCAGCAAGGCGGCCATCCACCTGATGGCCATCTACTGCCACGACAAGCTGTCGCGGCTGCGCCAGCAGAGCGAGGAAACGGGCGAGCGCAAGAAGCTGACGCCGCGCGAGCGCGAATGCCTGCACTGGGCGGCGATCGGCAAGACCGACGACGAGATCGCCTCGATCCTGACCATCAGCGCCACCACCGCCCACTGGCACATCGAGAACGCCAAGCGCAAATTCGACGTCGCCACCCGCGTCCAGGCCGTCCTGGCCGCTTTCCGGGCCGGCGAACTGAACATCTGAAAAAAAAAATCTTCACCGAGTTACAAAAAGAAACCCGGCCATCCGCGCCGGGTTTTTTGTTGTCTGCGGCCTTGTATTTCAATCAGTTACCGCTAAAGACGACATTCTCTTTGTAACATATTGTTTCTTAATATTATTTCCCTCGAAAACCTCTCGACGATAAGAACCCCCTCTAATCGGCGGGGTGTGCGCCCGCCCGGTTCCACACCACTATCCGGTCACCAACATGGGGTATTTCAAAATGATCGAGGTTGTCACCAAGGACAACGCCCATCTCTACGGCGAAGCCCTGGAAGAGATGTTCCGGCTGCGTCACGATATCTACGTCAAGGAACGGAACTGGATCGAACTCGACCGGCCGGACGGGCTGGAGAAGGACCAGTTCGACGGTCCCGACGCCACCTATCTGCTGGCGATGGACGATAACCGGGTCAGCGGCTGCGTCCGCCTGCTGCCGACCACCGGCCCGCATCTGCTGGGCGACGTCTTCCCGCATCTGTGCGAATCCCAGCCGGTGCCGCGCAACGAGGAGGTCTACGAGATCACCCGGCTCTGCGCCTATCCCGAGTACCGGCAGCCCGGCCAGGGCGGCGTGCTCGACAAGCTGGTCTGCGGCCTGTTCGAACATGCGCTGGCGCTGGGACTGCGCCAGATGAGCATGGTCACGGACGCCTTCCTGGTGGCCAAGGGCCTGCAATTCGGCTGGAAGCTGCGCCCGCTGGGCCTGCCGACGCCCTATCGCGAAGGTACCTGCATCGCCTGCCTGGCGACGGTCGACCGCAGCATCCTGGACAATTTCTATCGTATTGCCGGTATCACCGGCCCGGTCCTGAACTACGTGGGCATCCCCAAGCCGTCGGTCGAACTGCCCGGCGAAAGGGTCGAACAACCGACCAGCTTCCACTGAGTTCTCCGCTCCCTGTCGTCAAACTAACCCCCCGGCCAGGTCGTTTTCCTGGCCGGTTTTTTTTGCGCCCGCTCCGGGCGAAGCAGGCGAGGACGAAAACAAAGAAAAGCCTAACCACAGAGGCACAAAGACACAGAGCGGATCGATCCCTGTGCCTCTTATGGTTCCGTTCTTACCCGACCGTCTTCTCCCGTCATGCCCCGGCTTGACCGGGGCACCCATGCCGATACCGACACCAGCATTCATACCGGCACCGGCATTCGTTCGACGAAATCGCTCGGGCTGCAGAATGGGTCGCCCGGTCAAGCCGGGCGAAGACGAGAAAAACTTAACCACAGAGACACAGAGGGGATCGATCTCTGTGCCTCTGTGTCTCTGTGGTTCCGTCTTCTATCCGACGAGAAATATAACGCTTGGTCAGTGCGAGGGCGCGACAGCGATGGTGAGGCCGGCTTCGGCCAGGCGCTGGCCCAGGTCGAGTTCGCCCGAGGCGAATTTCTGCAGCTCCTCCATGGTCAGCGCGCCCAGCACGCAGGTGCTGCGGTAGAAGCGGATCAGGCTGTCGCCATCGCCATTGGCAAGGTGCTTCTGCGCCTTCACGAACGGATGGCAGATGATGCCGTTGGGCAGGTGGACGGCGCTCTCGCCGTCCTTGCTGGTCCAGCGCCCGCCCTGCAGGCGGCACAGGCAGTCGCCGACGAAGGCGGCGGCAAGCTGCGCCATCTGCCGCGTTTCCGGCTCGTCCGGCCGCCGCCGCGCATGGTTGATCCAGCCCGAGATCTGTTCGATCGATTCCTCGTCGTAGTCGAAATCCGTCTCGCCGCTCTTGCGCATGAGCTGCACCAGCAGCGCGGCCAGTTTCGGCGGCACGCTGGGATCGAGATTGGTCGGCACAAGCGCCATCGAAGCGGAAGCTTCGGCCACGATTTTCCTCCCCGGCCCTCCGGGCGGACCAGATTTGCCGTCGATGGTACAGGCTGATCCGGCAAAAGTAAGGCCCGGCGGGCCCCGAAACCGGGAAAATCGGGCCGGTTACGCCTTTTGCCGCGATCCGGCACGGCCTTGCCCTGCCCGGCTCCCCGACTATACTCCGCGCCGGTTTCGATCCGGGAGTGTGCGATGAAGCGCGGCGACGTGAAGAAGGTAGTGCTGGCCTATTCGGGCGGTCTGGACACCTCGGTGATCCTGAAATGGCTGCAGACCACCTATGGCTGCGAGGTCGTCACCTTCACCGCCGACCTGGGCCAGGGCGAGGAACTGGAGCCGGCGCGCAAGAAGGCCGAGCTGCTGGGCATCAAGCCGGAGAACATCTTCATCGACGACCTGCGCGAGGAATTCGTGCGCGACTTCGTCTTCCCGATGTTCCGCGCCAACGCCCTCTACGAGGGCCAGTACCTGCTCGGCACCTCGATCGCCCGGCCGCTGATCTCCCAGCGCCAGATCGAGATCGCCAGGCAGACCGGCGCCGACGCCGTGGCCCATGGTGCCACCGGCAAGGGCAACGACCAGGTGCGCTTCGAGCTCAGCTATTACGCGCTGAAGCCGGACATCAAGATCATCGCCCCGTGGCGCGAATGGGACCTGACCTCGCGGACGAAACTGATCGAGTTCGCCGAGACGCACCAGATCCCGATCGCCAGGGACAAGCGCGGCGAGGCGCCAGTCTCGGTCGACGCCAACCTTTTGCACTCCTCCTCCGAGGGCAAGGCGCTGGAAGACCCCTGGCAGGAGCCGGAGGAATTCGTCTACCAGCGCACCGTCTCGCCCGAGGCGGCGCCGGACAAGCCGACCTATATCGAGATCGAGTTCCTTAAGGGCGATCCCATCGCCATCGACGGCAAGACGATGTCGCCCGCCGCCATTCTCACCAAACTGAACGAGCTGGGTGCGGCCAACGGCATCGGCCGGCTCGACCTGGTGGAGAACCGCTTCGTCGGCATGAAGAGCCGCGGCGTCTACGAGACGCCGGGCGGCACCATCCTGCACCACGCCCATCGCGGCATCGAGAGCATCACGCTCGACCGCGGCGCCATGCACCTGAAAGAGGAGCTGATGCCGCGCTACGCCGAGCTGGTCTATTACGGCTTCTGGTTCTCGCCCGAGCGCGAGATGCTGCAGGCGCTGATCGACAGGAGCCAGGAGAGGGTCGAAGGCACCGTCCGCCTGAAGCTCTACAAGGGCAACGCCACGGTGGTCGGCCGCAAGTCGCCGCAGAGCCTGTACTCGATGAAGCACGTCACCTTCGAGGAGGACGCCGGCGCCTACGACCAGAAGGACGCAGCCGGCTTCATCAAGCTCAACGCGCTGCGCCTGCGCCTGCTGAAGAGCGTGCGCGGCGATCGATGAGCGATCCATGGCGGCGTGAGCAGCGACAGACGCGGGAGGACGGCAGCGAGCCGGTCCTGAACCTGCCGCCGCTGACGGGCGTGCTGGCCCTGTTGCTGCTGGCGATCCATGTGCTGCGCGAGTTCCTCGACGTCCAGAGCGATATCTGGCTGATCCTGACCTTCGGCGTCATCCCCGCCCGCGTCACCGGCGGGCCGGGGCTGCTCGATCTGGTGAGCCTGGTCAGCTACATGCTGCTGCATGGCGGCTGGATGCACCTGGCGTTCAACCTGGTGGCGCTGATCGCCTTCGGCGCCGGCATCGAGCGGCTGCTGGGCGGCGCGCGCATGCTGTTCGCACTGCTCCTGGGCGGCATCGGCGGCGTGCTGCTGCATATCGCCATCTACCCCCATGACGGCACGCCGCTGATCGGCGCCTCCGGCGGCCTTTCCGCGCTGTTCGGCCTGACCATGTTCGCGCTGGCCATGCGCTCGGGCGGCTGGCGGCGGCTGTTCGCCGTCACCGCCCTGTGGCTGGGCCTCAACCTGGCCTTCGGCCTGGTCGGCGTGCCGGGCGACGAGACGGTGGAGATCGCCTGGGTGGCGCATATGGGCGGCTATTTCGCCGGCCTGGCCTACGGGCTGTGGCTGATGCGCCACCCGATCCGGCGGCAGTGAACCGGCTGCTGCTGATCCTGCAAGGCGCGCCGCTTTGGGTCTGGGCGCTGCTGGCGCTGCTGCTCTTTCTCGGCATCCGCAGCCTGCGCACGCGCTCCATCCCGGTCGCCAGCCTGATCGCATTGCCGCTGGCGTTCTTCGGCCTGTCGATCTCCAACCTGCTGCCGCTCGATGAGCTGTCGCCCCTGCGCATCGGGGTCTGGGTGGCCGCCTTGCTGGTCGGCCTCATCCCGGGCTGGTTCCTGGTTCGCCCGCAGCGCATTGCCATCGACCGTCCGGCACGGCGGATCACCGTGCCGGGCAGCATCGTGCCCCTGTTGCTGATGCTGGCGGCCTTCGCCGGCGGCTTCTATTTCGGCTATCTCTTCGCCCGCTATCCCGAGCTGAAAAGCGATGTCGTCACCCTGGCGCTGGCATCTATCTATCGCGGCCTGATGAGCGGCTATTTCCTGGGCCAGGCGCTGCGGCTGTTCCGTCTCTACTTCGCCGCCCCTCAATCGGCGCGATCGGCGTAATCCAGCGGCAGGGCGGTGGTGAACTTGATGCGCTCCATGGCGAAGCTGGAGGACACGTCGGAGAGGTCGGCGACCTTGATCAGCCGCTTGTAGACGGCGTCGTAGCCGGCAATGTCCGGCACCACCACGCGCAGCAGGTAATCGGTATCGCCGCTCATGCGATAGAACTCGACCACCTCGGGGATCTCCGCCACGCCCTTGGCGAACCTGTCGAGCCAGGCCTGGCTGTGCGCGCCCGCCCGCACCGCCACGAACACCGTGACCCCGACATTGAGCCGGTCGGGATCGAGCAGCGCCACGCGGCGGGCGATGACGCCGCGCTGCTGCAGCAGCTCGATGCGCCGCCAGCACGGCGTCGCCGACAGTCCGACCTTGCGGGCGATTTCCTGCAGCGACAGTGAGCAATCTTCCTGCAGCAGGCGCAGGATGCGTTTGTCGATCGCGTCTAGAGCGATTTTTCTCTTTTTGGTCATTGCGTGGAAAATTGTTCCATAAAACTCCAATGGAGTCGAATAATCGGAAAAACTTTGCGGTGGATCGCCGGCATCATGCGGCCATGGCAATCATGGAAAAATTCACCCGGCATCCGCGAAGCGTCGGCGAAACCTACACCGAACACGCCGCGATCGCGTCGGGCTTCGGCGTCAAGCTGGTGTTGGCCGGCATGGCCTGTCTGGTTCATGCCGTCCTTCCATTCCTGTTCGTGAGGACCGGCAGCGCGATGGTCGACGAGTTGCACGAACGGATGCTCGCTCGCCGCTCATTCCGGGATCATCCTTCACCGCTCTTCGAACGCGCCGAAGTCACCGACGCCACAACTGTGCCGCGCAAACCTACGGACCGCAGCGCGCGCGTCGCAGCGCATTCCGGCCAGGACGTGTCGAGCTTCAAGCCAAGAAACAGCGACGGCGCCGTGCTTTCTTGACTGTATCGTCGACGGGCCTTGACGACGTTTTCCATTGTCGCGCCAGTCAAAAGGTGATCACCTAACGGAGTATTTCAGTACGTCAGCCCGACAGAGAAGTCCGCAATACCGGCTGACAGTCAGTGCCTTCGCACGTTTGGAGACCCGCTTACATAGGCCGCTCGACATTTCCAACCTGGAGGTTCGCTATGCCCAATGGATGTGGAATTGGCAGACGTCGTGCTCTTCTTGGTTTGGCGACAGGGTTCGTAGCGCCATCGATCCTGTCCTTGCTCGACAAAAACGTGGCGCTGGCGGCCGACGGCAGCTTGTCGGTTGCGCTGCCCTCGAATCCCGCGACCTTCGATCCCTGCAATCAGACCAATCACGACGCCATGGTGCTGTCGCAGCTGATCTTTGAAAACCTCTACGAGGTCGACGTCAATGGCGTCCCGCAACCGATGCTGGCCGTCAGCCACAGGATCTCCGACGATGGCATGACGTGGTGGTTTGATCTGCGCGACGACGTCTATTTCCAGAACTCCCAGAAAATGACCGCGGAGGACGTCAAGTACAGCTACGAATGGGTTCTGGATGAGAAGAACAAGGCGGCCCGGCGTTCCATTTGGGTCAGAATAAAGCGCATCGAGGTCGAAAGCCCGACCCGTGTTCGATTTGAAATGAACAGGCCCTACGGGTCGATGCTTCTCTACATGACGAAGTACATGGGCATCTTCCCGAAGGGATCGCGGGAAAATCCCGGCGACGATGCATTCAAGTCGAACCCGGTTGCGCTTGGCACCGGTCCCGGCATCTTCGTCGGCGCGCAGAAGAACGACTACGTCGAGTTCAAGCGCAACCCGAACTACTGGCGCAAGGGCGTTCCCGCCTGGAACAAGCTGACGGTCCAGATCGTCCCCGAAGACTCTGTCCGGGTGGCGTATCTGATGACCGACAAGGTTCAGATCATCAGTGCGCCGCCGCCGCGCGAATACACGCGGCTGAAGGCTCTGCCGGGCATCGGCGGTGCCAGCAAGATTGCCATTGGCAGCCGGATGTTCATTTCCATGAACCACAGCAAGGCGCCATTCGACGACGTCAACTTTCGCCTCGCGATTTCGCGCGGCATCGACCGGCAGAAGATCGCCGGCCAGTTGTTCGGCCTGCTCGATCCGACCGCGATTCCCGCCCCAACCAGCTCCTGGTGGTTCAACAAGGAGGCCAACGACCAACTCGATTTCAATCTTGATGCGGCCAAGGAACTGCTCGCGAAGTCGAAATATCCGACCGGAGCTTCCTTCGACCTGCTCCTTCCCGCCGAACCTTATCTGGTGGACGTCAAGGATGCCGCGCTCCTCGTCCAGGCCGATCTCAAGAAGAATCTCGGGATTACGGTGAACCTGCAGGTTCTGGAAACATCGCAGGTGATCGGCGACATGATCAAGGGCGCCCATACCGCCGCAATCGTCGTCTTCATGACGCCGCCCGACCCCATCGTGCAGGATTTCTACACCGGAAACATCATGGCCAAGGGCGTCGGCTACGAGAACAAGGCTTTCGACGCCGCCGTCGACCAATACTTCGCCAGCAAGACGCAGGAGGAGAAGAAAGCGGTTCTCGACCAGCTTTACGGGATACTCGCGCGGGACTGTCCGAACGTCTATCTCGGCGTGGCGCATGCATCAAATCTCTGGCGATCGGCCGTGCAGGGCTTTCAGGTGAATACCGGAATTACGATGCGGCTGCGCGACACGGTGCCTCCGGCGTAGGCCAAGCGCCACCTGGAGCGGCGCCGCCTCCCCGGCGCCGCTCCACGAGCGGGGAGCCCCGGCATGTACGAAGTCGCTACGCGTTTCTTTTTTTCCTGCGTCGTCTTTATCGCCGTGTCGATGTTGCTGTTCGGGCTGACCCGGGCAGTGCCGGGATCGCCGGCGGTCATCGTCCTCGGCATCGACACCACGCGCGAGCAGCACGCAGCTTTCGAGAGAGACCATGGCCTCGACCGGCCGCTGCACGAGCAGTATGGCCAGTGGCTGGGCAAGATGGTCCGCGGCGATCTGGGCAACTCCTACATGACGGGCCGGCCGATCGCGCCGGAACTGGCGCGGACCTTTCCCATCACGCTGGAACTGGTCGTCCTGTCCATCGCCCTTGCGGTCATCCTCGGCGTGTCGCTCGGCACGATCTCGGCGGTGATGGCGGGACGAACAGCCGACGTCCTTGCCGGGCTCTTTGGCGTCGTCGGGGTCTCGGTGCCCGGCTACTGGCTCGGACTCCTGCTGATCGCCAATTTTGCGGTCGCGCTGGGCTGGTTCCCGCCCGGCGGATATGTGCCGATGTCGGGCGGAATCTGGGCCAACCTCTATTCCATGGTCCTGCCGGTGTGCACGCTCGCCCTGCACTACGTCGCCGTCATCAGCCGGCTGACCCGATCGAGCATGCTGGACGTCCTGTCCCAGGACTACATCCGCACCGCGCGGGCAATGGGGCTCAGCCGCCCTCTGATCCTGGCCTACGCATTGAAGAATGCGGCGGCGCCGGTGGTGGCGATCAGCGCGATCGCGTTCGGCTACGCGTTCGGCTGGGCGCTGATCATCGAGCACGTCTTCAGCATCCCCGGCATGTCCCGTTCGCTGTTGAACGCGATCCGCGAGCGTGATTACCCGATGATTCAGATGATCGTGCTGCTCGTGACAGCGATTTTCATCCTCGCCAACCTTGCCGCCGACATCATCAACCGGGCGATCAATCCAAAACTGGGATGAGGAACGCTGTGACGACGGACGCGCCCGCCATCGCCCCCGAAATGCGGCAGCGACCGCCCCTTCGCCGCGTGCTGACCAGGCATGTGGGGGGCAGCATCGGCATTCTGACGCTGATCCTGATCTTCGGAATGGCGCTGCTGGCGCCTCTCCTGGCCCCTTATGATCCTGCCAGCATGGAGCTGGGCGCCAAGCTGCTGCCGCCCGACTCCGCCCACTGGATGGGCACGGACCATGTCGGGCGGGACATTCTGAGCCGGATCATCTGGGGCACGCGGCCGTCGCTCATGGTCGGCGTCGGCGCGACCATGATCGGGCTGCCGATCGGAATCGCGATCGGACTGATGGCGGGCTTCTATTACGGCAGCGCGGTCGACACGGTGCTGATGCGCGGCGTCGAGATTCTTGCTTCGATTCCGCTTCTGATCTGGTCCATCGCGGTCATCGGGGTGCTGGGGGTCAAGCCGATCATCATCGGTCCGCTGGTAATCTCCAACGAGCTGAAGATCATCATCCTGATCGGAATCCTCTACGTCCCCAGCGTCGCCCGGCTGACGCATGCAGTCGCAGCGGTCGAAGCGAAGGCCGACTATGTCCGGGCCCGGCGGGTCCAGGGCGTCAGGGACCTGACCATCATGGTCAGCGACATCCTGCCGAACTGCGTGTCGCCGCTGGTCGTTCAGGGAACCCTTCTCATCGCATCCGGCGTCCTGATCGAGGCATCCCTGAGCTTCATCGGCCTCGGCGTGCAGCCGCCGCAGCCGAGCCTGGGCGGAATGCTGGCGGAAGCCCGCAACTTCATCTTCAGCGGCGAGTGGTGGCTGTCCCTGTTCCCCGGACTGGCCATTTCCCTGACGGTCATCGGTTTCAATCTGTTCGGCGATGCGCTGCGCGATATCCTCGATCCACGCCGGTCAACCCGGGCGGGCCTGCTGGGATGACGGACGACCCCCTGCTGCGCGTCGCCGATCTGCGCGTCGCCTTTCCCATCGGCCACGGAATGGCGGATGCCGTGCGCGGCGTCAGCCTCGAGATCGGAAAAGGCGAATCGGTCGGGCTGCTCGGCGAATCCGGTTCGGGGAAAAGCGTCACGGCGCTGGCCATCATGGGCCTCATTCCGTCCGGTGGCCGCGTCACCTGCGGATCAATTCAGTTCGGCAACCGCAATCTGCTGGCCATGTCCGAAGAGGAAATGCGCACGGTCCGCGGAAAGCAGATCTCGATCGTATTCCAGGACCCTCTGACCGCCCTCAATCCGGTGTTCCGGATCGGCCACCAGCTGCTGCATGTCATCCACGCCCACCAGTCCCTGTCCGAAGCGAATGCCCGGCGCAGGGCGCTGGAAGTGCTCGATCTGGTCGGCCTTCCCGACCCGGCGCGCGTGATGCGAAGCTATCCGCACGAGTTGAGCGGCGGCATGCGCCAGCGGGTGCTGATCGGCCTGGCCATCGCCTGCCAGCCGCAGCTCCTGATCGCCGACGAACCGACGACGGCGCTCGACGTTACGATTCAGGCCCAGATCGTCGACCTGTTCCGTCAGCTGCGACGCGACCTCGACCTGACCCTGCTGTTCATCACCCATAATCTCAAGCTCATGGCCGAGATCTGCGACCGGGCGATCGTGATGTATGCCGGCACGATCGTCGAAAGCGACCAGATCGAGGCGCTGTTCGCCCAGCCGCGACATCCCTACACCAAGATGCTGATTGACTGCCTGCCCCGGCTGGACGACGTGCAGCACGAGCTGACCGTGATCCCCGGCATGCCGCCGGCGCTCGGAACGGCGGCAGCGGGCTGTCCGTTCGAGCCGCGCTGTCCGATCGCGATCGAACACTGCCGCGAGGAGCGGCCACCCCTCGAACGCAAATCCGGACGTCTCGTCGCCTGCTGGGAGGCGCCGGCATGACGCCCCAGCCGCTACTCGAACTGCGCGACGTGACCAAGGATTTCGTCCTCGAATCCAACCCGTTCCGGCGCCTGATCCTGCCGCGGCGGGTGTTTCGCGCGGTCGACCGGGTCGACCTGACGATCGCGAAGGAGGAGGTCGTCGGCCTGGTCGGCGAAAGCGGCAGCGGCAAGACTTCGGTAGCGCAGCTGATATTGCGCCTGATCACCTCGACCGCCGGCACGATCCGCTATCGCGGAGAAGACATCACGCACAAGACCGGACCGGCCTTGCGGCCCTTCCGCCAGCGCGCGCAGATGGTGTTTCAGGACAGCCAGTCCGCGCTCAACCCGCGCAAAACGATCCGCCGCACTCTCACCGAAACGCTGAAGCTTCGGCATGGCCCGGCACCCGACCTCGAGGACCGCGCCGTCGCGCTTCTGGCGACCGTCGGGTTGGGCCGGGAAGCTCTGGGGCGCCATCCCCATGCGCTGTCGGGCGGACAACGCCAGCGCGTCGGCATTGCCCGCGCTCTGGCGATGGATCCGGAGTTCATCGTCGCCGACGAACCGGTTTCCTCGCTCGACATCTCGCTGCAGGCCCAGATCATCAATCTGCTGCAGGCGCTGCGCACGGACCGGGGACTGACGATGCTGTTCATCAGCCATGACCTGGCACTGGTGAACCATCTTTGCGATCGCATCGCCGTCATGTACGCGGGCCGGATCGTCGAGAGCGGAACGCCGGCGGATGTATTGCGGGCTTCCGCGCATCCCTACACCCAGGCTCTGATTGCAGCGATTCCCGGCGGCAGCAAGGACCGCCCGCGGCCGCCGGCGGCAGGCAACGCGCGGATGGAACCCACCCCCAACGGTTGCGCTTTCGCGGGACGGTGCCCGCACACGATGGATATCTGCCGCACAAACCCGCCCGAGCTCGTTCCCATCAGCGCGACCCACGCGGCGAGCTGCCACCTCATTGCAAAGGGCTGAAGAAGGGGAAACGCATGTCGCAAAAGCAGAGTTTCCGCGCGGGCGTCGATATCGGCGGCACCTTTACCGATATCGTCGTGGTCGGAAGCGGCGGTTCCATGCACGTCAAGAAACTTCCCTCGACGCCCGACGACTACGGCCGGGGCATCGTGTCCGGTCTTGCGGAACTGCTCGGCGAGATCGGAGCGTCGCCCGCCGAGGTCGAAAGCATCGTGCACGCAACCACGGTCGCGACCAATGCCGTGCTGGAGGACAAGGGGGCAAAGGCGGGGCTGATCACCACCGCCGGATTCCGCGATATCCTCGAGATCAGGCGCATCCGCATTCCCGAACTGTACAATCTCGACTACGAGAAGCCCAAGCCGCTCGTGCCGCGCCGGTTGCGTCGCGAAGTGGTGGAGCGGACGGGGCCGCGCGGCGAAGTTCGCGTGGCGCTGGAGGAGGAGGGCATCGCGGCCGCGGCCGAGCTGTTCCGTCAGGAAGACGTCAAGGCCGTGGCGATCGCGCTGCTGCATTCCTACGCCAATCCGGCCCACGAGAAGCGGATTGCCGAACTCCTGCGGGAAATGCTGCCACCGGACGTCTACATCAGCTGTTCGCACGAGATCCTGCCCGAAATCCGCGAGTACGAGCGGACCAGCACCACGGTCGTCAACGCCCTGCTCGGCCCGATCGTGAGCCAGTACCTGGAGTCGCTGGCCCGCCAGCTCGCCGAAATGGGCATCCGCCGCCAGGTGCAGATCATGCAGTCCAACGGCGGGCTGATGAGCGCCAGGCTCGCGGTCGTCAAACCGGCCTGCATTCTGGAATCGGGACCGGCGGCCGGCGTGGTCGCCGCCGCCCGTGTCGCCAGCGATGCCGGCGTGCCCGACGTCATCACCTTCGACATGGGCGGAACGACCGCCAAGGCCTCGATGGTCGAAGGCGGCGTGCCGATCAAGACCACCGAATACGAGGTCGGCGCCGGCATCAACCTTTCCAGCAAGCTGATCCAGGGCGCCGGCTACGCCGTGAAACTTCCCGTCATCGATCTGTCCGAGATCGGCGCCGGCGGCGGCAGCCTGATCTGGTTCGACAAGGGCGGCCTTCTGCAGGTCGGCCCGCAAAGCGCCGGCTCCGTCCCCGGCCCGGTCTGCTACGGCGCCGGCGGCACGCAGGCGACGCTGACCGACGCCCTGGTCACATTGGGCTATATCAATCCGGAGTATCTGGTCGGCGGCGCGCTGGCGATCGATGCGCAAAGCGCGCGCGCCGCGATCGAAAGCCAGATCGCCCGGCCGCTCGGACGCTCGGTGCTGGAGGCCGCGCACGGCGCCTTCACCATTGCGGTGACCAACATGACGCGCGCCGTCAAGGCGGTGTCGACCTATCGCGGGCGCGACCCGCGCAGTTTCACTCTGTTCGCCTTCGGCGGCAACGGCCCGGTGGTGGCGTTCGAAATCGCGCGCGCGCTCGGCATGACGCGGGTGCTGATCCCGCCCAGCCCCGGGGTCTTCAGCGCCTTCGGCCTGCTGCTTTCCGACGTGGAGCACGAGGTCATGCAGACATTGTACGGCCGCGCCGACGCGTTTTCCGACCAGGACCTGCAGGAGGCCTTCGCCCGCATCGAGGACCAGGCCAGATCGATCCTGGCCGAAGAAGGATACACCGGCGACCAGGTGGCGATTCAGCGCCTTGCCGACGTCCATTACTGCCACCAGGCTTTCGAGCTGACGGTGCCGGTGCGCGGCAACGGCAGCGAGCTGCCGAGCATCGACCGCGTTGTCGCCGATTTCCACGCCGAGCACCTGCGAACCTACGGCCATATGGCCGAGAAAGATCCGGTCGAGCTGGTCAACATCCGGGTCATCGCCAGTGCCGCGGCGCGGCGGACGGCGCGTTTCGATCCCGCCCGGCTGCTGGCACCGCGCGGCGATGCACGACGCAGCAGCCAGGAACGAATGGTCTATTTCGGCGCCGGAACCGGCTCGCACATGACGCCGATCGTCACGCGGCGCGAGCTGGTCGGCCAGGAGCGCACCGGACCGCTCATCGTCGAGGAATACGACGCCACCTGCGTGGTCCCGCCCGGATGCCGGGTGAGCGTGGACGCCTCGTCGAACATCGACATGCGAATGGAGGCCTGATCATGAACCGCGGCATCGATCCCATCACGCTGGAAGTCATCAAGAACGCTCTCGGCACCACGGCGGACGAAATGGCCCTGGTGGTCATGCGGACCGCCTATTCCAAGATCCTGCGCGATTCGATGGACTACTCCACGGCGGTATGCGACCGGGAGGGCCGCTCGATCGCCCAGGGGCTGACCAACCCGATCCATCTCGGCTCGTTTCCCGACGCCATGCGCCGGGTCGTCGCCGAGCACGCGGCGACGATGCGGCCGGGCGACGTCTTCATCTTCAACGATCCCTACGGCTCGGGCGGCATGCATCTGCCGGACGTCTTCGTCATCAAGCCGGTGTTCGTCGACGGCGAGGTCGAAGGCTATGCGGCAACCCTGGGGCACCAGTGCGACATCGGCGGGATCGCGCCGGGAAGCATGGCGGTGTTCGCGACCGAGATCTACCAAGAGGGCCTGCGCATACCGCTGTTGAAGCTCTACGACGAAGGTCGCCCGAACCAGACGCTGTTCGACATCATCGAAAAGAACGTGCGGGTTCCGATCGAGGTGTTCGGCGACCTGCGCGCCCAGCTTGCCGCCTGCGAGAGCGGCGAGCGGGCGTTGAAGGAACTGGTCAAGCGATACGGCGCGCCGGAATTCCGCCGTTACGTCGAGGAACTGCACGACTATGCCGAACGGCTGATGCGCCGCGAGATCGAGGCGCTACCGGACGGCATCTACGAGTTTGAGGACTGGATCGATGGCCTCGGGACGGCGCCGCAGCCGATCCGGTTCAAGGTCACGATAACCATCGCCGGCGACGGCATCGCGGTCGACTGGACCGGCACCTCCGAGCAGGTGAAGGGAGCGATCAACCAGCCGATTCCGACCACCAAATCTATGACCTATCTCGGCATACGCTGCGCCGTCCGCGCCCCGATCCCCAATTGCGACGGCTACATGCGCGCCGTCAAGGTGACGGCGCCGCTGGGATCGATTCTGAATCCAACCGAGCCGGCGGCGTGCGCGGCGCGCGGCATCACGGCCTATCGCATGCTCGATACAATGTTCGGCGCGCTGGCCGGCGTAATCCCGGACAACGTGCCGGCCTGTGGCGAGGGGGGGCCCTCGGCGATCCAGTTCGGCGGCTGGCACGAAGGCAAGCCGTTCGTCGCCGGCGCCGGGCTGCTCGGAAGCTGGGGCGGCCGCCGCCATCGCGACGGCCTGGAGGGCATCTCCAATCCTGGCGCGAACCTGAGCAACCAGCCGATCGAGGTGTTCGAAACCGGCCTGCCGCTGGAAATAACCCGCTACGGATACGTGGAGAATTCAGGTGGCCCAGGCCGGTCGCGGGGAGGCTACGCGCTGATCCGCGAGTGCCGGGTGCTGTCGGATGAGGCCGTGGTGACCATGCGCACCGACCGACGAACGATCCTGCCCTACGGTCTGGAAGGCGGACAGCCCGGCACGCCGTCCTACAATTTCATCAACCAGGGGGCAGCAGACCAGACGATCCTGCCGGTTTGCCCAATGGAGCCGGCGGTGCTGAAGCAGGGCGACACGTTCTGCCATATCGCCCCCGGCGGCGGCGGATTCGGCGATCCGCTGGAGCGCGACCCGGAGCTGGTCCACGCCTCCATCTACAATGAAATGATCACCCCCGAATACGCCTTCGACGTCTATGGCGTGGTTGTTCGGAACGGCCATGTCGATATGGCCGCTACCGAAAAGCGCCGCGCCGAATTGAAGGCGGCGCCGCAGGGCCGGTCCGCCTATCTGCGGCATTTCCACGATTCCATCGGCGTCAAGCCGCAGCAATAGGAGGCAGCAATGGCGCCCCCCGTCCGCCCCGCCTGGGTCGAGATCGATCTCGCGGCCATTGCCCACAACGTCGGGCTCACGCGCCAGCTGGTGGGGCCGAACGTACAGATTTTCGCGGTTTGCAAGGCAGATGCCCTGGGCTGCGGGCTGGTTCCGGTGGCGCGGACTTTCGCCGAGGCCGGCGTCGATGCGCTGGCCGTCAGCGACCCGGACGAGGTATGGGCGTTGCGGCAGGCCGGACTTTCGCTTCCAATCTTCCTGTTCGCCTCGACCATCCCCGAACAGGCCGCCGAGATCGCCGACCTTGGCGCCATCGTGGCGATCCACGATTTCCCCAGCCTCGAGGCCTTCGCCGGGCTGGGGCGCCCGGTCGAGGCTTTCATCAAGATCGACTGCGGCATGGGACGGCTGGGGTTCAACGAGAGGCAGTGGCGCCAGGCTTTTCAGGCCGCCCGGAGCGCGCCGGCATTGCGGATCCGCGGGCTCTATACGCACATGAGCAAGCCCGAGGATCGTGAGACGACACGAAACCAGGCCGCGACGTTCGACCGCGCCTATGACGATGCGCTGCAAGCGGGGCTGACCGGCCTCGTGAAAATGGGAGCCAGCAGCCGCGTCGTGCTGGGCTATCCCGAGTACCACTACTCCGCAGTCGATCCCGGCCGCCTGCTGCTGGGCCTGCTGGCTTCGCCCTGGACCGAGCGCCTTCCGTTCCGGCCGGCCATACGGGCCCTGAAAAGCCGCATCATGCAAATCCAGAGCCACCCCGCCGGCACCATGCTCGGGATCGGCTACGAGCAAGCCATCGCGATCGCCAAGCCGATGACGACCGCCGTCGTCCCGATCGGCTTCCGCGACGGGCTGAACCACGCGCCGCCGCTGGGGACGCTGCTGGTTTGCGGTCGTCGCGTCCCCGCCCTGGGCCGCCGCAGCATCGAGCACACCTTGCTCGACGTGACCGACGTGCCGGAGGCTCGGGTCGGGTCGGAAGTCGTGCTGCTCGGCCGGCAGGGCGACCAGGAGATCACCGGCGCGCAGCTTGCCGACAGCCTGGGCGTGCCAATGCTCGAACTGCTGCCGCGAATCGCCCGCTCCGCCCGCCGCGTCTACATCTCCTGAACGTTCCGGGCAGACGCCCGTCATCCTATCTCGCGAGTTTGGCCAGGGCGCGCGCCATGCGCGCGACCCCTTCCTCGATCTCCCCGACCGGCGCGTTCAGCAGCACCCGAAGATGCCCCTCGCCATGGGCGCCGAATGCGGAGCCCGGGGTGGTCGCCACCTTCGCCTCTTCCAGCAGGTAATGCGCCAGCTCGACGGATGCGAGGCCAAAGGATTCGACATTGGGGAAGGCAAAATACGCGCCTTGCGGCTTCCAGCAGCGGACGCCGGGGATGGCATTGAGCCCGTCGACCATCGCGTCCCGCTGCCGCTGGTAGTTGCTGACGATCTGGGAAATCGGCAGGTCGCCCTGGGCTATGCCGCTGCCCAGGATTGCCGCCGCCCCGGCCTGGGCGAAGGACGGCGGGCAGCCGACGAGCCGGCTATGGATGGGAACGATCCGGTCGACGATGGCGCGACTGGCCGCCAGCCAGCCGATGCGCCAGCCGAACATGTTGTAGATCTTGCTCATGGTCTGGACCGTGACGGTCCGATCCCGCATGCCGTCGATGGTCGCAATGCTGATATGGGTCCGCCCGTCGAAAGTGTAGTTCTCATAGGCTTCGTCGGCGACGACCACCAGGTTGAATTCCCGGGCGACCTGGGCGATCGCTTCCAGCTCGGACCGCGTCAATACCCGCCCGGTCGGATTGTCGGGATTGCAGAGGATCAGCAGCTTCGATCGCGAGGTGATGCGCTGGCGAAGATGATCGATGCTGAAGCGGAATCCGTCCTGCTGCAGCAGGGGCACGGAGACCGGAACGCCGCCGGCGATGCGGATCATCGGCTCGAAGTTCATCCAGCCCGGATCGTCGACCAGCACCTCGTCGCCATTGTCGACGAAGGCCAGGATGCCGAGCAGAACCGCCTCCATGCCTCCCAGCGTCACCACGATGTTTTCTTCCGGATCGCTCTCGATTCCATTCTCGAGCAGAAGCTTCCTGGCGATGGCGCGCCGCAATTCGATGGTGCCGCGGGAGTCCGTATAGTAGGCGGCATCCTCGCTCTCGAGCATCTTGATCGCCGCCGCTTTGGCGTGCTGCGGGGTATCGCCTTTGGAACCGAAATTGATGACCCTGACCCCTTGCTGCCGCAGCTCGCGCACCCGCCGCATGATCTTGTGGGACGGTGGAAAATCCACGCCTTGCAGCCTTGCGGCAAACACAAGATCTCCCATTTCCAACCTCTTCGGTCCGGCCTCCCCAACTGTAACCAGTCGGGATTGCGTTAACCAGCAAGCGTTGGCCGCGCGCCGCCTCGCTCTACAGCGGCAGCGCCGAGCGGCCGATGATCCAGCCGTGGCTGAACAGGATGACGAAATAGGCCGCAACGCCGAGCGCGATGCGCCACAGCCCGATCGCTTTCCAATCCAGCTTCGCCCGTCCGCCGATCACGGCGGCGAACGGAATGAAGGAGGTGCGCGCCATGAAGGCGGCATAGGCGGGGCCCAGCGCCTGCCGCTTCTTCCAGTCGATCAGGCCGGCGCCGCCCAGCGCCAGGATCAGGATGCCCGCCGTCATGATCACCGTCGCGGCATCGCCATTGGCGATCATGTGGCCCCCGGCCCACAGCGCGAAGGACCACAGCATGGCGTGGCGGGTGATGGCGCCAAGCGCGGTGCCTTGCTGCAGCTTCTCCGGGCCCTGCGGCCCCAAGGTCGGGTTGGGCGCCGTCAGGCTCAGCACCAGCAGGATGACGGAGGGCAGCATGATCAGCAGCAGCAGATGCCGCGCCCATGGCGGATCGCCCCATAGCGGCACGTAGGGCGCGGTGGCATAGGCGTAGAGCATCCAGGCGAAGAACAGCGCCACGATCAGCGAATAGACGCCGGAGAACGCCTTCTCGCCCAGCGCCCGCACCATCGCCGGACGCAGCGGATGCGACATGATCACATGGCTCAGCACGAAACCCGCCGTGCCCAGAAACACCGCCAGGATCGATCCGCCGAAAATCGACATCGGCAATCCTCCGTCGCCTGCCTCTGTCACAAGCTTGCCGCGTACGCCCTTGCTTGTCATCCCGGCCGCCCTTCGACAGGCGCGGGGGCAGCGGGAGCCGGGCCCCATGATAGCGGATGTCAGGGGTCCCGGCTCCGCGCCCTTCGGGCTTGGCCGGGATGACAGCGGAGGGGGGAGCGTGTGAAACTGCCCGCAAGCAACCTTGGGGGAAGCGGATGGCGCGGGGTCACTACGTGATGCGGGCGGGACAGGACAGCAGGCCGCCCGCCGGGGCGCCGCGGCGGGCGCGGCTGAGCTGGGCCTTCTTCGACTGGGCCAACCAGCCCTTCTTCACCGTCATCACCACCTTCATCTTCGTGCCCTACTTCGCCTCGACCATGGTCGGCGATCCGGTCAAGGGCCAGGTGATGTGGGGCGACATCCAGTCGATCGCCGGCTTCACCATCGCCATCCTCAGCCCGTTCCTGGGCTCGATCGCCGATGCCGGAGGCCCGCGCAAGCCGTGGATCTTCTTCTTCCAGGCCGTCACCGTCGTCGGCTGCATCCTGCTGTTCTGGGCCTATCCCAACGATCCGCAGATGCTGATGCTGGTGGCGGTCGGGCTGGTGCTGGGCACGATCGGGGCGGAATTCTCCATCGTCTTCAACAACGCCCAGCTTCCCCACCTGGTGCCGCCCGAACGCATGGGCCGTCTGTCGGGGCTGGGCTGGGGCATGGGCTATCTCGGCGGCCTGGTCGCCCTGTTCATCGTGCTGATCGTCAGCCGTCCCGAGCTGATCGGCATCACCCCGCCCGAAGGCAAGGCGCTGTTCGGCTTCGACCGCACCACCTACGAGATCGAACGCTGGATCGGGCCGGCCTCCGCACTCTGGCTGGTCGTCTTCGTCACGCCGATGTTCCTGTTCGTGCCCGACGTGCCGCCCAGCGGCCTGAGCAAGATGGCAGCGGCGAAGAAAGGTGTCGCCTCGCTGATCGGTACTTTCAAGGCGCTGCGCCAGCACCGCAACCCGCTGCTCTTCCTGATCGCCTACATGATCTACAACGATGGGCTGGCCGCCATCATCGCCTTCGGCGGCGTCTATGCCGCCGGCACCTTCGGCTGGACCACCGTGTCGCTGGGGATTTTCGGCATCATCCTGACCGTGTTCGCCACCATCGGCGCCTTCGTCGGCGGCTCGCTGGACGACCGCTTCGGCTCCAAGCCGACGGTGCTGGTGGCCATCGCCGGCGTCATGGTCGCGACGCTGGGCATCATCTCGGTCGGCCGCGATTCGATCCTGTTCGCCGTCTCGGTCGCGCCGCCGCAGCCGGGCGGCGGGCTGTTCGCCTCCGCGCCCGAGATGGCGTTCATGGGCTTCGCGCTGATCCTGGGCATCTGCATGGGCCCGATGCAGGCCGCCAGCCGCACCATGATCGGCCGGCTGGCGCCGAAGACCATGGTGGGCGAGTTCTACGGCCTGTTCGCGCTGTCCGGCCGCGCCACCACTTTCCTGGCGCCGTTCCTGATCGCTCGCGTCACCGACGCCAGTAACAGCCAGCGCGTCGGCATCATGGTGGTGCTGGCCTTCCTGATCATCGGCTTCGGCCTGCTGCTGAAGGTGCGCGAGGAGGCGTCAGCGGAAACCGCGCATTGAGGTCAGTGCCGGAAGTGACGCATACCCGTTAGCACCATGGCCAGCCCGGCCTTGTCGGCCGCCTCGATCACTTCCTGATCGCGCATCGAGCCGCCGGGCTGGATCACCGCCGTGGCGCCGGCTTGCGCCGCCGCCAATAGCCCGTCGGCGAAGGGGAAGAAGGCGTCCGACGCCACCACCGAGCCGATCGCCGGGCTTTGCGCCAGCTTGGCCGCCTCGCCCGCTTCCTTCGCCTTCCAGGCGGCAATGCGGGAGGAATCGACCCGGCTCATCTGACCCGCGCCGATGCCGACCGTGGCGCCGTCCCTGGCGTAGACGATGGCATTGGACTTCACGTGCTTGGCGACGCGGAATGCGAACAGCAGGTCCGCCAGCTCTTTGAGCGTCGGCTGGCGTTTGGTGACGAGCTTCAGCGCGCTCTCGGCGATGCGGCCATTGTCGCGCGTCTGCAGCAGGTAGCCGCCGGCGACGGACCGCACCGTCAGGCCGGGTGCGGACGCATCGGGCATGCCGCCGGTCAGCAGCACGCGCGCGTTCTTCTTGCGCGCCAGAAGCTGCAGCGCCTCCTCGTCGGCCTCCGGCGCGATCGCCACCTCGACGAAGAGCTTGGCGATCTCGTCGGCGGTGGCGGCGTCGAGCCTGCGGTTGACGGCGACGATGCCGCCGAAGGCGGAGACCGGATCGCAGGCCAGCGCCTTCCTGTACGCCTCCAGGATCGTGCCGGCTGTCGCCACGCCGCAGGGATTGGCGTGCTTGATGATGGCCACCGCCGGCTGCTCGAACTCGGCGACGCATTCGAAGGCGGCGTCGGTGTCGTTGATGTTGTTGTAGGACAGCTCCTTGCCCTGCACCTGGCGCGCGGTGGCGACGCCGGGCCGGTTGGAGCCGTCGACGTAGAAGGCGGCCTGCTGGTGCGGGTTCTCGCCATAGCGCAGGGTCTGCTTCAGCGTGCCGCCCAGGGTCACGCTCGGCGGGAAGACCTCGTCCTTTTGCTGCCCGAACCACTGCGCGATGGCGGTGTCGTAGGCGCCGGTGCGGGCGAAGGCGCGCGCCGCCAGTTGCCGGCGCAGCTCCAGCGGGGTCGCCCCCTGGTTGGCGGCCATGGCGTCAATCACCGCCTGGTAGTCGGCGGGATCGACCACCACGGTAACGAAGTCGTGGTTCTTGGCGGCGGCGCGGATCATGGCCGGGCCGCCAATGTCGATGTTCTCCACGCAGTCGGCGAAGGACGCGCCGCGCGCCACCGTGGCCTCGAACGGGTAGAGATTGACCGCCACCAGGTCGATGCCGCCGATGCCGTGCTCGCCCATCGCCTTGGCGTGATCGGGATCGGAGCGGCGCGCCAGGATGCCGCCATGCACGGTCGGGTGCAGGGTCTTGACGCGGCCGTCCATGATCTCGGGGAAGCCGGTATGGTCGGAGACTTCCTTCACCTTGACACCCGCCGCCCGCAACGCGGCCGCCGAGCCGCCGGTGGAGAGGATTTCCACCCCCTGCACGGTCAGGAAACGGCCGAACTCGACCAGCCCGGTCTTGTCGGAAACCGAGATCAGGGCGCGTTTGATCGGGGCCAGATCGGGGGCGGGGAAGGACTTGGCGGCGGGGGCGGACATGGCAGCTCCGGCGGAAAATCGGGAGGCGCGCCGGGTATAGAAGATGCCGCCGGACGGGGCAACCGAGGCTGTGGAAAGGCCGGTATGCGCCCGATTTCGACGCCGACCGGTTCACACGCCCCTTATCCTGAGGAGCGGCCCACAGGGCCGCATCTCGAAGGATCGGGGTCAGTCCGAGTCTTGCATCCCATCCTTCGAGACGCTCGCTTGCGCTCGCCCTCAGGATGAGGGGAGTGTTGCGGCAGCAGCACGATCAGCTAATCCATCAGCCCGCTATCGAGCAGCTTGGTCTTGAAGCCGGCCGCCGTCAGCCGGGCGATGACGTCGTCGACATGCGGCCGGTCGCGGGTCTCCATCACCACGTCGAGATCGGTGGCTTTGGCCTCAACATGGCCGAACAGGCGCTGGTGCGAGACTTCCATGATGTTGGCGCCGGCCTCGCCGATCACCGCCGTCACCTTGGCCAGCAGGCCCGGCCGGTCGGGAATCTTGATGCGCAGCCGCACGATGCGCCCGTCGCGCACCAGATTGCGCATCAGGATCGAGGCCAGCAGGCGGGTGTCGATATTGCCGCCGCACAGGATCAGCCCGACCTTGCGGCCACGGAACGTCTCGGGATGGGTCAGCATGGCCGCCAGCCCGGCAGCACCCGCCCCTTCCGCCACCGTCTTCTCGATCTCCAGGAACAGGGCGATGGCGCGCTCGATGGCGGTCTCCTCGACCAGCAGCACCTCGTCGACCAGCGAACGGCACACCGCCAGCGGGGCCTGACCGATGTCGCGCACGGCGATGCCTTCGGCGACGGTGTCGCCCCCCACCTGCACCGGCTGGCCGCGCAGGGTCTGGTACAGCGCGGGATAGCCCGCCGCCTCGACCCCGACCATCTTGATCGACGGCTTGATCGCCTTGGCCGCCACTGCGTTGCCGGCGATCAGCCCGCCGCCGCCGACCGGGATCACCAGCATCTCCAGATCGGGCATGTCGGCCAGCATCTCCAGCGCGATGGTGCCCTGGCCGGCCATGACATGCGGATCGTCATAGGGATGGACGAACACCAGGTTGCGGGTCTGCGCCAGTTCGCGCGCGTGATTGGCGGCCTCGACCAGCGTGTCGCCATGCAGCACCACGTCGGCGCCGAAGTCGCGCGTGTGGCGCACCTTCACGAACGGGGTGAAGGCGGGCATGACGATGGTGGCGGGAATGCCCAGCCGGCCGGCGTGATAGGCCACGCCCTGGGCGTGGTTGCCGGCCGACATGGCGATGACGCCGCGTTTGCGCTCGTCGGGCGACAGGTTCAGCAGCTTGTTGAGCGCGCCGCGTTCCTTGAACGAGGCGGTGAACTGCAGGTTCTCGAACTTCACCCGCACGTCCGCGCCGGTGAGCCGCGAGAGGGTGCGCGAGGCCAGGCACGGCGTACGCTCCACCGCGCCCTTGATGGCGGCGGCGGCGGCCTGGATGTCGGCGAGGGATATCATGAGGTGAATCCAACCATGATGATGGCGCAGACTACGGTATTGCGGCCACGCCCGAAAGTGCGGCCCCAATCGTCACACTGAGGCTCCAGCGCGCGGCGAACAGACATGCAAAGGCACGCGACAGGCAGTGGTCGCTTTCGCGAAAACGATGGACCCCCGCTCAAGGCGGGGGTGACGGATATGATTGGAACGGCTGTTTCTTTCTTCGTCACCCCCGCCTTGAGCGGGGGTCCATGCAACGCCCGTCACGATACCAGCGTCAGACACGCCACTCACACCCGCGTCAGCCCCCATTTCACGATGGCGCCATCGGGCTGCAAGGTGCCGGTGAGCACGATCTGCTCGATGCGCTTGGTCTGGTGGCCACCGAGGCCGAGATAGACGCTGTCGGAAAGGCTGAGGGCGGCGCCGGAGGCGCGGAAGCGCCAGCCCTGACCGTTGCCGAGCTGGATCAGGGCGGAGGCGCCGTTCTGCACCAGCGACACCCTGGTGTCGGGATGCAGGTGGAAGCGCACGGCGAACGGCTTGCCGCCGCCTTTCACCCGCCGGCCGCCCTCGCCGACGAAGGCGTCCTCGCCGCGCAGGTCGTTGCCCGCCGCCGCCAGATAGAGGCGGCGCCGGTGCAACACGCCGAAATGGCGCAAGTAGCCGTCGTGCTGCGCCTCGACCCAGATGGCGCCGTCGGCCTCGTTGCGGCTGGAACTGGCATTCTCCGCCCGGGCGCCCAGGCTGCCGTCGTCGCGCAGCTCGGCCGAGTTGGTGTCGTCGATCACCGCCGTCGAGTGCGCCGCCGTGGTGCGCTGGGCGCGCCGCCAGGCGGCATCGGCGCCGGCCAGGGCGCCGCAATTGACGATCATGCGTTCCTTGCCGACGCTGAACTCGAAGCTCAGCGTGCCGGCATGGGCATGGGTATCGTTGGGCCGCGGCGGCGGCGGGCCGGCATCGCAGATCGCCAGCGAGCCGCCCGCACTCAGGCGCTGGAAGCCGCTATGCGGGGCATGGGTCAGCGGCTTGCCCGAGGCGCCGGAGCGCGCCAGCAGCAGATCCAGCGCCGACGGATCGCCCTCGTCGGTGTCGTTGAACAGCACCAGCCCGCCATCGCCATGGCGGAAGAAGCGCACCATCGGCGCCATGCGGTCGATCGCCGACTGCACCGCCGGCGGGATCTCCTTATGCGCCGCCAGCAGCGCGCCGCGAATGTCGATCAGATCGCGCAGCACGCTGACCTGCGCGGCGGGGCTGCGCTCGCAATGGCCGCCATCGGGCATCACCTGGCGCTGGATCTCGCGGGTGAGGAGCTGCAGGGCAGCGTGCAGCGGCCCGTCGCGCTCGGCCAGCGCCAGATGGGCGTAGACCAGCCCCTTGATGCCGCGCAGCAGCGCCGAACCGGCCAGTTCGTCGGGCACCAGCCGCATCAGGTGGCGGCGCTGCATGGCGAGGCTCCTGAAGAAGCGCTCGATGAAGCTGCGGTCGGCGCCGCGGAAGATCATGGCGCTACTGGCGATCCAGTGGATCAGCCGGTTGGCCAGCACGTCGGCCCGCCAGCCGACGCCGGCGACGCGCGGATTGGCCGCCATCCAGCCATCGACCATGGCGGCGGCGAAGCGGGCCGGCTCCTCGCCGCCGACTTCCTTGATGTCGCGCAGCCAGGCAAACCCGTGCAGCTCCGCCAGCCAGTCCGGCGGTGCGCCGTCCTGGTCCCACGGATCGCCCTCGATGGCGCGCTTGCGGCCGGCGGCGGCGAATTCGCCCGCCAGCATGGCATTGCCGCGCAGCCCGTCGCCGGGCCACGGATCGGGCGGCACCGCGACGAAGGCCTGCGGCGCCTTGCCGGCAAGAACGAGCTTGTAGAGGGGCGAGGCGTACCAGACCGACTTCAGCGAGCCGCCCGCATCGGCGGGCCGATCCGCCATGGTCAGCCCCCTCGCAGGCGGGCGATGTTGGCGGCGTAGGCGCCGCCGGAGAACACGGCGGTGCCCGCCACCAGCACGTCGGCGCCGGCCTCGCGCGCCGCCTTCGCCGTCTCGGCATTGATGCCGCCATCGACTTCGAGATCGATGCGGCGGCCGCTGGCGTCGATGCGCTGGCGCAGTTCGCGGATCTTCTCGACCTGGCTGGCGATGAAGGCCTGGCCGCCGAAACCGGGATTGACCGACATCACCAGCACCAGGTCGATGTCGCCCAGCACGTGCTCGATGGCGGCGACCGGCGTGCCGGGATTGAGCGACACGCCCGCTTTCTTGCCCAGCGACTTGATGAGCTGGACGGTGCGGTGCAGATGCGGGCCGGCCTCGGGATGGACGGTGATGATGTCGGCCCCGGCGCTGGCGAATTCCGGCACGTAGGGATCGACCGGCGAGATCATCAGGTGCACGTCGAACGGCTTGGCGCTGTGCGGCCGCAGGGCCTTCACCACCAGCGGGCCGATGGTCAGGTTGGGCACGAAATGCCCGTCCATGACGTCGATATGGATGTAGTCGGCGCCGGCCGCATCGATCGCCCGCACCTCGTCGCCCAGGCGGGCGAAATCAGCCGACAGAATCGAAGGCGCGATACGAAGCGGCTGGAGCATGCTTTCTAGGTAACAGCTTGGCCCGCTTTTGGAAAGAGCGCTGAGCGGCGTCAATTCCGTTGCAGCCGCGCGATGAAAAACCCGTCCAGCCCGCCCTGTTCGGCCCAATGGCTGGGCAGGGTGCGGACGCCGCCGGACGAGGTGATTGCCGCCTCCAGTCCCGGCAGTTCGGCGGGCTGGACCGGCACGGGCGTGAAGGGCGCGCCACGGTCGAGCAAGGCCTCGACCTGCCGCTCGCCCTCCTCCGGCTGCAGCGAGCAGACGGCATAGACCAGCGTGCCGCCCGGCCTGACCAGGGCTGCCATGGCATCGAGCAGATGCGCCTGCAGTTGCGCCAGCCGCGCCACGTCGGTGGTCCGCTTGTGCCAGGCGGCATCGGGATGGCGGCGCAGCGTGCCGGTGGCGGTGCAGGGCGCATCCAGCAGCACCGCGTCGAAGGTCGTGCCCGGCCGCCATGTCAGCACGTCGGCCGCCACCGTCTGCGCCTGCAGGCCGGTGCGGGCGAGGTTCTCCTGCACCCGCCGCAGACGCTGGGCGGAAACATCCACCGCCGTGACCTGCGCACCACTGGCGGCAAGCTGCAGTGTCTTGCCGCCGGGGGCGGCGCAGAGATCGGCCACGGTTTTGCCTGCAACGTCGCCCAGCAGGCGGGCGGGCAGCGCGGCGGCGGCATCCTGCACCCACCAGGCCCCGTCGGCGAAGCCGGGCAACTCGCTGACCATGCCGCCCTCGTGCCGGCGCAGGCTGCCGGTCGGCAGCAGCGTTGCTCCCAACGCCTCGGCCCAGCGCTGCGGCTCGGCCCGCACCGACAGATCGAGCGGCGCTTCGCGCAGATGCGCGGCGGCGATCTCGTGCGCCCGTGCCGGTCCATAGGCCTGCACCCAGCTTCGCCACAGCCAGTCCGGCGTGTTCAGCCGCGCCGCGTCCTGGCGGGCGACGATCACCGCCGCCTCGCGCCCGGCGCGGCGCAGGATGGCATTGACGAAGCCCTTCATGCGCGCCCGGTCGCTGGTCTGCGCCAGGCGCACCGAGGTGTCGACGGCGGCGTGCGGCGGGGTGTCGAGGAAGAGAAGCTGCGCCAGCCCCAGATGGACGATGTCGGCGATCAGCGCCTCGCTCTGCGGCAGGGGCCGGGAGACGAAACCGTCCAGCAGCGCCTCGATCTGGCCGCGGCGGCGGAAGGTGGTGGCAACCAGGTTGCGCACGAAGGCGCGGTCGCGCGGCGCCAGCTTGCCGAAGCCCTGATGTTCGCGCAGGGCTTCGTCCAGCGGCCGGCCGCCGCGGCCGGCGGCGGCATAGATATCGAGCGCGACGCGCCGGCTCTGCAGCGGATTGTCCGACACGACGCTCCCGATCCGTGCTGGAGGGAAATCCGGCCTCAGCCCCAGGGGCCGCGACGCGGGGCGGCGGCCGTCTCGCCCGCCATGGCGCGCAGGCGGGCGATGCGGTTCTCCATGCTGGGATGGGTCGAGAACAGATTGTCCGCGCCCCGTCCATGCAGGGGATTGACGATGAACAGATGCGCCGTCGCCGGATTGCGCTCGGCCTGCTCGTTCGGCACCACCCGCGCCGTATTGTGCAGGTTGGCCAGGGCGGAGGCCAGCCACAGCGGCTGGCCGGAGATTTCCGCTCCCATGCGGTCGGCCTCGTATTCGCGGCTGCGGCTGATCGCCATCTGCACCAGCATGGCGCCCAGCGGCGCCAGGATCATCAGCGCCAGCGAGCCGATCAGGCCCAGCGAGTTGCCGTTGTTGGAATTGCGGCCGCCGAAGAACAGCGCGAAATTGGCCAGCATCGAGATGGCGCCGGCCAGGGTCGCGGTGATGGTCATGGTCAGCGTGTCGCGGTTCTTCACATGCGCCAGCTCGTGCGCCATCACGCCGGCGACCTCCTCCGCGCTCAGCTTGCGCAGCAGGCCGCTGGTGGCGGCAACGGCGGCGTTCTGCGGGTTGCGGCCGGTGGCGAAGGCGTTGGGCTGGTCGTTCTCCATGACGTAGACGCGTGGCATCGGCAAGCCGGCGCGCTGCGCCAGCTGCTCGACGATGCCGTAGAACTGCGGCGCCGAATTGCGGTCGACCTCGCGCGCGCCGTACATGCGCAGCACCATCTTGTCGCTGTTCCAGTAGGCGAACAGGTTCATCGCCGCCGCGACGCCGAAGGCGATCAGCATGCCGCCCTGCCCGCCGATCAGGTAGCCGACGGCCAGGAACAGGCCCGTCATGGCGGCCAGCAGCAGGAAAGTCCGGAAATGGTTCAACGTCGTCTCCGCATATGTCGCGCCACAGGGCGAAACGGACCATAGAGATATGGAATTCAGCCACCACTTCAAGAGCTTGGCGCAGCGACCGGAGAGGACCATATTGCGGCCATGGACGACACCAAAAACACCCCGAAGCCGCCCGAGGCGGCGCCGGCGAAGCAGCCGCCGATCACGCGCAAGGAGGACCTGCCCAAGGTCGAGGAAATCGGCGGCCCGCCGGGGCCAGAGCCGACGCGCTACGGCGACTGGTCGATCAAGGGCCGGGTGTCGGATTTCTGAGTCAACCAAAAGTTGAATCCAGTGATATCAACCCACTGAAATCCATATTCCCTTTTTGTTCTTGGCGAATTTCGCCGTAGAATGGCAGGGCGATGTTTGCCCTTTCCTCCCTGGTCGCGACCAAGCTGCGCCTCGTGCTGCTGGCGGGTGGCAGCGTCGCCATTGCCGGCGGCAGCGTGCTGGCGACCTGGGGGCCGCGCGAACCGCTGCCGGGGCCGGTCCCCGCCGCCGTGCTGCGGGTGATCGACGGCGACACGCTGACGGTGCGCGCCCGCATCTGGATCAACCAAGAACTGGAAACGTCGGTGCGCATCCTGGGCATCGACGCGCCGGAGCTGAATGGCGGCTGCGAGGCGGAGCGCAGCAAGGCGCGAGAAGCCCGCGTCTTCCTCGAACAGCGCACGCAGAACCGCCTGGTGGTGCTGCACGAGATCAGCAACGACAAATACGGCGGCCGCGTCGTCGCCCGCGTCACCACCGAAAGCGGCGAGGACCTGGCCCACAGCCTGCTGCAGGAAGGGCTGGCGGCGCGCTACGACGGGCGCGGGCCGAAAACGAAATGGTGCTGATCACCGCGTCCATTTGGTGAGCGCCACCGCGGCAGCGGCAAAGGCGGCATAGGCCAGCATCGCCGCGCCGACGATGGCGAACAGCCAGCCGATCTGCAGTTCCTGGCCGACGACCAGGAACCCGCCCAGCACCACGATCGCCAGGCGCAGCGTGCCGGCCAGCACCGGGCCCAGCACCTTGCGCGAGCCCTGCGAGGCGAAATAGAGCGCCAGCCCCAGGCCGAAGAAGCCGTAGCACGGCCCGGCGATGCGCAGATACTCGTAGGCGGTCGCCAGCACCGCCGGATCGTCGGTGAACAGGCCGGCCCACAGCCAGGGGAAAAGCGCCACCACCATGCCGATGGCGCCGGTGATGGCGCCGGCCGTCAGCCCGCCGATCCAGGCCACGCGCTTGGCGCGCGCCCCGTTGCCGGCGCCGTAATTCATGCCCACCAGCGGCACCAGCGCCGCCCCGATGCCGAACACCAGCGGGATCTGCAGGAACTCCAGCCGCGTGCCGATGCCGTAGCCGGCCAGCGCCGTGGTGCCGTAACGGGCGACGAAGCCCGACAGGATCACCACCGTCAGCACGGTCTGCAGCGAGGACAGCGAGGCGATGGCGCCGACCGACAATATGTCCTTGAACAGCCGCCACTGCAGGGCGATGCCGGAAAAGCGCAGCCGCACCCGCGCCTTGCTTCCCAGCAGATGCGACACGGTGACGGCAATGCCGAAGGCGGCACCGCCCACCATGCCCCAGCCGATGCCGGCGATGCCCAGCGCCGGCAGGCCGAACCAGCCCAGGGTCAGCGCCCCGCCCAGCACCATCTGCACCAGTGCGCCACCGACCAAAGCGCGCGTCGGCAGGCCCATGTTGCCGGTGCCGCGCACGACGCTGACCAGCGTGTTCTGCTGCCACACCAGGATGGCGCCGGCGAAGAGGATGTTGGAATAGGTCAGCGCCCGCTGCAGCACGTCGCCGTCGCCGCCCAGCAGCCGGTACATCGACGGCCCCAGCCCTAGGAACACCAGGCTGAAACAGGCGCCGGCCAGCAGCGCGATGACGATGGCGTGCGCGATCAGCGCCTGCGCCTTGGCCATGTCGCCGCTGCCCAGGGCGCGGGCCACCGACGAGGAAACGCCGCCGCCCATGGCGCCGGCCGAGGTGGTCTGCATCAGCATCAGCATGGGGAACACCAGCGCCAGCGCGGCCAGCGAGGCGATGCCGGTCTGGCCGACATACCAGGTCTCGACCACGGCGACGGCGGTCTGCACGGAGACGGTGAACACGTTGGGCGCGGCCAGACGCAGGATGGTCGGCAGGATCGGTCCATGCAGGATCGCCTGCTCGATGCCGGTCATGCGGGCGGACGCGGCGGCGGAAGCGGAAGCGCGGTCGGTCACGGGAAACCCTGGCCTGACAACCCGTCGCACACGCCGGCCGGGCGCGAAGACGGACCGCTACGGCGCTCCCTCACCGATGCGATGCGCCACTATCGAAAGCGCCGCGGCGGCGGTCAAGCCGCCAGCCCTCGCCACGCGGAATGGCTAGTTATGCGCCTTAACCAGCCAGCAGGCGCCGGGCAGCGTCATGGGCCCCGTCGCTCCCAGCTTGCTCAACGCCTCGCGCACCGCGGCAACGGCCTTGGCCTGCGACTCGGCCGGGGCCTGCGACAGCGGCTGCTGCAGCGGCCCGAACTCGGTCACGAAGCGCAGCGCTTCGTCGAGACTGCCGCCGACCGGCAGGTCGCGATCCACCGCCGCGATCTCGATGCCCTTGAACCCGGCATCGCCCAGAATGCCGCGCACGCGGTCGGCATCGGCGAAGGCGAAGGGGCCGGGCGCGTTGGGCGCGGGCCGTTCGATCGGCGGCAGATGCGGGATCGCGGCCATGAAGGGCACGAAGGCCCAGCCATTCTCCTTGAAGCTGCGCCAGCAGACGAAGGCCAGCCTGCCGCCCGGCTTCAGCGCACCGCGCAGATGGGCGAAAGCGCTGGCCGGATCGGCGAAGAACATGACGCCGAAGCGCGAGAACAGCAGATCGTACTCGGGCCGCAACGGATGGGTCGAGGCATCGCCGACGACGAATTCGGCATTGGTCGCGCCAGCCGCCCTGGCCCGCGCCTTCGCCTGCTCGATCAGCGGCGTCGACACGTCCAGTCCCAGCACCCTGCCGGACGCGCCGACGCTGCGCGCCAGGACGAGGCTGGTCGGGCCGGTGCCGCAGCCGATGTCGATCACCGCTTCGCCGGGCTGCGCCGCGGCAGCGTCGAGGGCGGCGGCGCCGAAGCGGCTGAGCCCGTGCTCGAGCCGCTCCTCCGCCCGCAGCCATTTCTCGCCGCCGGCGCCGTTCCAGAACTCGATCTGGTCGGCGTTGCCCGCCGCCGGACCTGGGTTCGCGCTCACTTGCGGTTCATGCGGTTGTCGACCAGATCGGTCACCACCGCCGGATCGGCCAGGGTCGAGGTGTCGCCGAGATTGCCGTACTCGTTCTCGGCGATCTTGCGCAGGATGCGGCGCATGATCTTGCCCGAGCGCGTCTTGGGCAGGCTGGGCGCCCACTGGATCAGATCGGGCGCGGCGATGGGACCGATCTCCTTGCGCACCCAGGCCACCAGCTCCTTGCGCAGTTCCTCGGTCGGCTGTTCGCCGGCGTTCAGGGTGACGTAGGCGTAGATGCCCTGGCCCTTGATGTCGTGCGGATAGCCCACGACCGCGGCCTCCGCCACCTTGGCATGCGCCACCAGCGCGCTCTCGACTTCGGCCGTGCCCATACGATGGCCGGAGACGTTGATCACGTCGTCGACCCGGCCGGTGATCCAGTAATAGCCGTCCGCGTCGCGCCGGCAGCCGTCGCCGGTGAAGTACTTGCCGGGGAAGGTCTTGAAGTAGGTGTCGATGAAGCGCTGGTGGTCGCCATAGACGGTGCGCATCTGGCCCGGCCAGGAATCGACCAGGCACAGATTGCCCTCGGCGGCGCCGCTCAGCACCTTGCCCTCGCCATCGACGATTTCCGGCTTCACACCGAAAAACGGCAAGGTCGCCGAACCCGGCTTCTGGGCGATGGCGCCGGGCAGCGGCGTGATCATGATGCCGCCGGTCTCGGTCTGCCACCAGGTGTCGACGATCGGGCAGCGCGCATCGCCGACCACGTTGTAGTACCACAGCCAAGCTTCCGGATTGATCGGCTCGCCGACCGAGCCCAGCAGCCGCAGCGAGCGGCGCGAGGTCTTCTTCACCGGGCCTTCGCCTTCGCGCATCAGGGCGCGGATGGCGGTGGGGGCGGTGTAGAAGATGTTGACCTTGTGCTTGTCGATCACCTGCCAGAAGCGCGACGTGTCGGGATAGTTGGGCACGCCCTCGAACATCAGTGTGGTGGCGCCGTTGGCCAACGGCCCGTAGACGATGTAGCTGTGGCCCGTCACCCAGCCCACATCCGCCGTGCACCAGTAGATGTCGCCGTCGTGATAGTCGAACACGTACTGATGCGTCATCGCCGCATAGACGAGGTAGCCGCCATTGGTGTGCAGCACGCCCTTGGGCTTGCCGGTGGAGCCCGAGGTGTAGAGGATGAACAGCGGGTCCTCCGCGTTCATCTCCTCCGGCGCGCACTCGGCCGACGCCTTGGCGCATTCCTCGTGGTACCAGACGTCGCGGCCCTGCACCCAGCCGATCTGGCCGCCGGTGCGCTTGACCACGATCACCGTCTTGACGCTGGGGCATTTGCACAGCGCCTCGTCGGTATTGGCTTTCAGCGGCACCTTGCGGCCGGCGCGCAGGCCCTCGTCGGCGGTGATGACGCAGGTGGAATCGCAATCCTGGATGCGATTGACCAGCGAGTCGGGCGAGAAACCGCCGAACACCACCGAATGGATGGCGCCGATGCGGGCGCAGGCCAGCATGGCGTAGGCGGCCTCCGGAATCATCGGCATGTAGATGGTGACGCGATCGCCCTTCTTCACGCCATGCGCCTTCAGCACGTTGGCCAGCCGGCAGACATGCTCGTGCATCTGGCGATAGGTGATATGGGCGCTGTCCTTGGGATCATCGCCCTCCCAGATGATGGCGGTCTGGTCGCCGCGCTTGGCCAGATGCCGGTCGATGCAGTTGGCCGACACGTTCAGCGTGCCGTCCTGGTACCACTTGATCGCGACGTCGCCGCTGTAGGTCGTGTCCTTCACCTTGGTGAAGGGCTTGATCCAGTCGATGCGCCGGCCATGCTCGGCCCAGAACCCTTCGGGGTCCTGCAGCGAGCGTTGGTACATTTCCTTGTACTTCGCCTCGTTGACGTAGGCCTTGGCGGCCGCGTCGGGCTTGATGGCAATCAGCGTGTCGGACATGGGACGATCTCCCGGAACTGGCGTTCATTTTCGCCGCGAGAAGGCGGGGTTTGGCCGGGATTATTGGACAAATGCCCAGCCCTCACAAGACGGCCACGCGCTGCCGGCATGGCCGGGGCCTTGAAGCGGATCGGCGCGGGGGGTGTAATGCGCCCCGCCCGCACCGCCCTTTCAGGACACCCCCTACCATGCTGCTGCAGCTTCAGACCTGGCCCGACGTGGAGACCTACCTCAAGCGCAGCGACGGCATCATCATGCCGATCGGCTCGACCGAGCAGCATGGCCCGATCGGCCTGATCGGCACCGACGCGTTATGCGCGGAAATCATCGCCAAGGGCGTGGGCGAGAAGGCCGACGCCATGGTGGCGCCGACCATCAATGTCGGCATGGCGCAGCACCATCTGGGCTTTCCCGGCTCGATGACCTTGCGGCCCTCGACCCTGATCGCCGTGGTGCGCGACATGGTCGCCTCGCTGGCGCGCCATGGCTTCCGCCGCTTCTATTTCATCAACGGCCATGGCGGCAACGTCGCCACCGTCACCGCGGCGTTCTCGGAAATCTACGCCGAAACCAGCCTGGCCGGCGGCTCCAACACGCCGGACCTCAAGTGCCGGCTGAAGAACTGGTGGGAATGCGCCAGCGTCGGAAGGCTGTCGAAGGAACTCTACGGCAAGGCCGAAGGCAGCCATGCCACGCCGTCGGAAGTGGCGCTGACCTGGTTCGGCTGGCCGGAGGCGGAACGGCACCAGAAGATGGAGCCGGCCATCGCCCCGTCCGGCAGCTTCACCGACGCTTTCGACTATCGCCGCAACTTCCCCGACGGGCGCATCGGTTCGAATCCCGACCTGGCGACGCGCGAGGCCGGCCAGCGGCTCTATGACGCGGCCGTCGCCGACATCGCCGTCGAATACCAGGGATTCGCCACTCCCCGCGGCTAGGACCGCGCCCCATGCGCGCAGGCAAGGCGCGGTCGCTGGCGCTACTGGCCATTGCCGAGACCGCGGCATTGTCGCTGTGGTTCTCCGCGTCGGCGGTCGTGCCGACATTGTCCGCCAGCCATCAGTTGAGCGGCTTCCAGCAGGGGCTTTTCACCAGCGCCGTGCAGCTCGGCTTCGTTGCCGGCTCGCTGGGTTCGGCGTTGCTGGGGCTGGCCGACCGGCTCGATCCGCGCCGCTTTTTCGCTGTCAGCGCCGTTGTCGCCGCCATCGCCAATGCCGGGCTGCTGATCGTCGATCCGGCGGGGCCGCTGCTGCCGCTGGCACGCTTCGTCACCGGCATGTGCATGGCCGGCATCTATCCGGTCGGCATGAAGCTGGCGTCGAGCTGGGCGCGCAGCGGCGACAGAAGCGATCTGGGCCTACTGGTCGGCATGCTGGTCGGCGCGCTGACCCTGGGCTCCGCCTCACCGCATCTGCTGAACGCGCTGGGCGGCATCGACTGGCGTGTGGCGATCGCCGGTTCGTCCCTGCTGGCGCTGCTGGCGGCCGGCCTGGTGCTGTTCGTCGGCATCGGCCCGCGTGCCGCACCAGCGCCGCGCTTCCATCCGGCACTGGTGCTGCAGGCCTGGCGCATCAGATCGCTGCGCCTGGCCAATTTCGGCTATCTCGGCCACATGTGGGAACTCTACGCCATGTGGGCCTGGATCGGCGTCTTCCTGACCGCGAGCTTCGCGCACAGCATGGCGCCCGATGCCGCCAGCCTGTGGTCGCGGCTGGCGACCTTCGCCACGGTCGGCATCGGCGCCATCGGCTGCCTGCTGGCGGGCGTGCTGGCCGACCGCTGGGGCCGCACGACGCTGACCATCACCGCCATGGCGATCAGCGGCGCCTGCGCCCTGACCGTCGGGCTGCTGTTCGATGCCGCGCCATGGCTGCTGATCCTGCTGTGCCTGGTCTGGGGCATCAGCATCGTGGCCGACAGCGCGCAGTTCTCCGCCTCGGTGGCGGAGTTGTCCGACCCGTCGCTGACCGGCACAATGCTGACCCTGCAGACCGCCCTGGGCTTCACCTTGACCTTGATCACCATCCATCTGATGCCGCTATGGGTCGAGGCCTTGGGCTGGCGCTACGCCTTCATGCCGCTGGCGATCGGTCCGCTCTTGGGCGTGTGGGCGATGGCGCGGCTGCGGGCCCATCCCGATGCGGCCAGGCTGGCCGGCGGCCGGCGATGAGAGCGGCGCTGGCGGGACTCGTCCTGGCGCTGGCGCCGGCTTTCGCCATGGCGCAGGAGCCGGTGCCGCTGGATTACACCAATGTGCTGGCCTGGCCGCGCGCCGGCGTCGACCGGTTCGGCTGCATGCTGGAGCGCGATTTCGAGACCCGCGATCCGCGTTTCAACTGC
This sequence comes from Alphaproteobacteria bacterium, assembly GCA_037190765.1. GTDB lineage: Bacteria > Pseudomonadota > Alphaproteobacteria > Reyranellales > JAQSWP01 > JAQSWP01. Next base: position 56,223 of record JBBCJW010000081.1, on the reverse strand, counting down.
GCCCTGCGCAATTACGTCAATCGCGGCCATGTCTGCGCCACGCCGGACACCTACTACGAAGGCCCGGAATTCCCGGCCGACAAGGCGGAGAAGGTGATGCCGCAATTGGCCAGCATCGCGGTCGCCTACGAACGCGGCCAGGTGCAGTCGGTGACGCTCGTCTTCAGGCAGCGGCAGACCCAGACCGCCATCCGCGCCCTGCTCAACCTGCCGCAACCCGGCGCGGCGCTGCCGGCGAATATCGGCGCCGTCGACATCCAAGGCTGCCGGCCCGAAGGGACGACCCAGGTCTGCAACGTGGTGCTGCTCCAGGGATTCGATCACACCGGGGCGGGGGACGTCGATTGCGGCGAGGAAGGCGTGACGCCGGAGCCGACACCGCAACCAACAGGCAGCGGCGGCGACTGATCAGGCCGCCACGCAGCGGACCATCAACGTATCTTCCGACCGGCCGCGCTTATCGGCGCGCCATCCCGCCTTGAGCAGCAGCGCATCGAGCTGCGCCTCGCTGAAATCGTTGAAATAGCCGCGCGCGCGCCGTGCCGGCGCATTGCTCGCCCCGGCCAGATCGTAGGACAGGATCAGGACGCCGGCCGCCGCCCGGCAGCGGGCCAGAACCTGGTCGGGCTCGTGCAGGAATTCCAGCACGTTCAGCAGGGTCGCAACGTCGAAGGCGCCGGGCGGGAACTGGCCCTGGTTGAGATCGACCACCACCGTATCCTCGCTGCGCGCCACCAGGTCGGCCGGCACGTAGCGACAGGTCGGCGGCAGCACGCTGCGCAGGGTCATGGCGCCGCAGCCCAGGTCGAGCACGCTGCTGCCCGGCGCGATCAGGCCGACGGCCGCCCGCGCCCGCAGATCGGCGCCGGCCGGCAGCCATTGCGGATCGGCCCAGCGCGGCCCGTCGCTGCTGCGCGCCGCCAGATAGAATTCGGTCGCCGCCGCCATCGCCGCCGGCGTGCGGTCGAGCCGGAAGCTGGTGTTGAAGGCGGGTCGGCGGGCGAAGCCTTGCGGATAGACCTCGTTCTTCTCCACGCCCGGCGCGAAGCTGAAGACGTTGCCGAGGAACGTGTCGCCGGCCAGCGGGATCAGCGGCCCGCCCCATTCGGCGTGCGGCAGCGCATAGTGGCGGAAGCCCAGGCTGCTGAGCCAGTCGACGCTGCGGCCGGCGGCGGCGCGGCGCTCGGGGATGCGGTAGTCCTGGCCGCGCTCCCACACCAGCAGCGCCACCCGGCCCGCTTCGAGGGTCCGGCGCGCGCCTTCCAGCACTTCCGGCTCGAAACCCTCGACGTCGATCTTGATCACCAGCCGCCTGCCGTCGAGATCGGGCCGGGCCGCCAGCAACTGGTCGATGGTGATAAGCGGCACGCGCAGCGGCGTGCCGCCGGTCTGGCGCACCGCACTCTCCAGCAGGCTGTGCCCCATCGTGCTGTTGAAGGCCAGCCGCGCCAGACCGGGCTTGTCGCCGGCCGCCGCCGGCACGATCTCGACCAGCTCGCCAGCGCGGTTGGCCGCCACCGCGCGCATGAGCTGCATCACGTTCAGCGGATGCGGTTCGACGGCGATGGCTTGCGTGCGGCCGGGATGGCGCGTGATGGCCGACAAAGTCAGGCAACCCCAATGCGCGCCGATATCGACGAAGACGTCGTCCGGCCCGATATGGGCGTCGATGATGTCGCGGCTGACGCGTTCGAACCCGTCGTGAAACACCTCGTGCCGCACCAGGTAGGACACACCGGCATCGGTCTCGATCATCGACGCCAGCAGCGGCATCACGAAGCGCGGTCGGCCGTCCTCCCGTTTGGTCGCCGAGGCCAGCAGCGTCTGGCCATCCTTGTCGGCCTTGTACTGCAGGCGCTGGTTCACGCCACGCCGCCGAGCTTGCAGATCTCCTTCCAGTGCGCCGGGCTCACCGGGCTGACCGACAGGCGCGAGGCGCGCAGCAAAGCGAGATCGGCGAAACGCTTGTCCGCCTTCAGCGCCGCCAGGGTCACCGGCGTCGGCAGCGACCGCACCGGCTTGACGTCGACCATGACGAACTTGCCGCTGGCGTCGTCCGGATCGGGATAGGCTTCCTTGACGATCTCGACGATGCCGACGATCTCCTTGCCCTCGTTGGAATGGTAGAAGAAAGCCTGCTCGCCCTTCTTCATCGCCTGCAGATTGTTGCGCGCCTGGAAATTGCGCACGCCGCTCCAGTTGGTGCGCTTGTCCTTCAGCATCTGCTGCCAGGAATAGGCCGACGGTTCGGATTTCACCAGCCAGTACGCCATTCGCTCCCCCGCAACGTCATTCCTAATCCGCTTCGCCGCGCAACGGCCGCGCCAGCAGGGTTTCCATGGTAGCACCGATTTCGGCGCCGCCGTTGACGACCGCGTCGACCGCCTCGCAGATCGGCATCTCCACGCCCAGCGCGCGCGCCCGCGCCACGACGGCGGCGGCGGTATAGGCGCCTTCCACGATCTGCGGCCGCGCCGCCAGCAAGGCGGCGGCATTGCCGCCCTGGCCCAGGGCGGCGCCGAAACTCATGTTGCGGCTCTGCCGGCTGTTGCAGGTCAGGGTGAGATCGCCCAATCCCGCCAAACCCGCCAGCGTCTCCCGCCGCGCCCCCAGCGCCAGGCCCAGCCGCATCATCTCGGCGAAGCCGCGCGTGATCAGCGCGGCACGCGCATTGCTGCCCAGCGCGCGGCCCTCGACGATGCCGCAGGCGATGGCCAGCACGTTCTTCACCGCCCCGCCCAGGGCGGCGCCGGTGATGTCGTCGCTCCAGTAGGGCCGGAAGGCGGGACTGGCCAGCGCCTGCGCCAGTTCCTGGCCGCGCCCGGCATCGACGCAAGCCAGGGTGATGGCGGTCGGCAGGCCGCGCGCCACCTCCTCGGCGAAGGTCGGGCCGGACAGCACGCCCAGCGTGTGATCGGGCATGGCCTGAACGGCGACCTCGCTCATCAGCAGGCCGCTGCCCGCCTCGATGCCCTTGGCGCAGACCAGCACCGGCGCGGCCGGCCGGATCACGCGCGACAGATGCTCGCCCAGGCTGCGCAGCACCTGAGCCGGCGTGACCATCAGCACGACGTCGCTGTCGGCCAGCGCTTCCAGGGTCAGGACGGCTTCGATGCCGGGATCAAGAGCGATGCCGGGCAGGAAGGGCGTGTTGCGATGGTCGGCGTTGATCTCGGCCACGACTTCGGCCTCGCGCGCCCACAGCGTCGCCCGCCGTCCGGCGCGGCAGGCGACCTGCGCCAGCGCCGTCCCCCAGGCGCCGCCGCCGACGATGCCGATGCGCGCGATCCCCGCCATCGGCTAGAGCGACAGGTTGAAAGCGATGGAGATACGGGTGGCGTTGCCGCGATAGGGCCGCACCTGGTGGTAGACCCAGGCCGGGAACAGCACCAGCACGCCGGCCAGCGGCGGGATGAGTTCGCTCGCCCCCACCGACCGGCCGCCGGGCACCGCTAGCGCCAGGTTGGGCGCGTACATCGCCGGCCCCACGCCGCGCGGATCGAGAAACTCCAGCTCGCCGCCCAGTGCCGGGTTCTGCCCGATGCCGCCATCGTCGACGTAGTAGGTGCCGGACCAGAAGCTGCCGGGATGGGCATGGAACTCGTTGCCGTTGCCGGCGCGGTTGACGTTGGCCCAGCAGTTCATCTTCCAGTCGACATTGGCCGGACGGCCGTTGCGGTCGCTGGTCAGCCGCCCGGCGATCGCGCGCACCTGCGCCAGCACCTGGCCGACCGCCGGCCCGCCCCATTGCTCCATGTCCCAGGTCGACTGGTAGCCGCCGAGATTGCTGTGCTGCGAACTGGGATGCGATTTCTCGCGCGCCAGAATGGCCTCGCGCAGCCTGGCATTGATCGCGGCGGCGTCGGGCAGCAGCAGCCGCACGACGGGCGTGGCGAAAAGCGGCGAGACCTCGATGGCGCCGGGGCGCATGGCTTGCTGGGCTGTCATGATCGGATTGTCGGTCCCGGACGCGGGGCGCGTCAAACCTTGACGCCAGCGCCGACATTGGCGCGACCGATTTTCGCCGTTGCCGCCGGATCGAGCGGCCAGCGCGGCCGCGGCGCCAGATCGAGCGCATCGGTGCTGCCTAGACGCAGCCGTTCGACCCCGGCCCAGGCGATCATGGCGGCATTGTCGGTGCACAGACGCGGCGGCGGCACGATCAGACGCGCCTGCATCTGCCGCGCCAGATCCTGCAGCCGGGCGCGCAGATACGCATTGGCGGCGACGCCGCCGGCGACGACGAGCCTGACCTCGCCGGGATGGTCGGCGGCGAAGAGAGCGATGGCGTTGCGGCAGCGATCGGCTAGCACGTCGCCAATGGCGGCCTGGAAGGAGGCGCACAGATCGGCCACGTCCTGCGCCGTCGGCTCGCCCAGCTTTTCCGCCGCCAGGCGAACCGCCGTCTTCAGCCCGGCGAGGGAGAAATCGCAGCCCGGCCGGCCCAGCATGGGACGCGGCAGGGCAATGCGGTCGGGCCGCCCCTGCCGCGCCGCCTGCTCGACCGCCGGCCCGCCGGGAAATCCCAGCCCCAGCAGCTTGGCGGTCTTGTCGAAGGCCTCGCCGACGGCATCGTCGATGGTGGTGCCCAGCCGGCGATAGCGGCCGACGCCCTCGACTGCCAGCAACTGGCAGTGGCCGCCCGACACCAGCAGCAGCAGATAGGGAAAGGCCACGTCGTCGGTCAGGCGGGCGGTCAGCGCATGGCCCTCCAGGTGATTGACGCCGATGAAGGGCAGGTTGTGCGCCAGCGCGATCGCCTTGGCCGTCGTCACGCCCACGATCACGCCGCCGATCAGGCCGGGACCGGCCGTCGCCGCCACGGCAGCGAGATCGCCATAATCCAGCCCGGCCGCCGCCATGGTCTCGGCCACCAGCCGGTCGAGATGGTCGAGATGGGCCCGGGCGGCGATTTCCGGCACCACGCCGCCAAAGGCGCGGTGTTCGGCGACCTGCGACAGCAGCCGTTCCGCCAGGATGCGGCGCTCGGCATCGACCAGCGCCACCGCGGTCTCGTCGCAGCTCGTTTCCAGTCCCAGAACGATCCGAACCATGCGTCTCCATCCGGTCCGGCTGGTTTTTCGCAGCCGGAGCAAGCTCTTATTGGCCTGCCGATGCGGCGAATCAACCCTTTTCTCGCCTGTCCCGAAGCTCTAAACACTGGCCCATGACCGCACCCCTCCTGCGCATCGGCACGCGGGCAAGTCCGCTGGCGCTGGCGCAGACCCATCAGGTTTGCCTAAGGCTGGCCGCCGCCCATCCCGAGCTGGCGGCGCCGGATGCCATTACCGTCGTTCCCATCCGCACCACGGGCGACCGCATCCAGGATCGCACCTTGGCCGAGTTGGGCGGCAAGGGGCTGTTCACCAAGGAGATCGAGGAGGCCCTGCAGGAGGGCAGCATCGACCTGGCGGTCCATTCGATGAAGGACATGCCCACCCGCCTGCCGCCGGGGCTGGTGCTGGGCTGTTTCTGCGAGCGCGCCGACCCGCGCGACGTGCTGATCGCCGGCGACGCGCGGCGCATTGCCGACCTGCCGCCCGGCGCGCTGATCGGCACCGCCAGCCTGCGCCGCCAGGCGCTGCTGCGGCACCTGCGCCCCGATCTGGTGGTGGTGCCGCTGCGCGGCAATGTCGATACCCGCCTGCGCAAGCTGGCCGAAGGGCTGGTGCAGGGCACGCTGCTGGCGCGCGCCGGGCTGGACCGGCTGGGCCGCACCGATGTCGGCCATGCCGTGCCGGTGGAGGAGTTGCTGCCGGCGGTCGGCCAGGGCGCGATCTGCATCGAGCATATCGAGGGCAATCACCGCATCGCGGCCCTGCTCGAACCGCTCAACCATTGGCCGACCGCGCAATGCGTGCTGGCCGAGCACGCGCTGCTGTCGGTGCTGGACGGCTCGTGCCGCACGCCGATCGCCGCCTTCGCCGAGATCGCCGGCGACCGCATGCGCTTTCGCGCCCTGATCGCCAAGCCCGACGGCGCCATCGTGCACGCCACCGAGCGCAATGGCGGCGTCGGCGACGGCATCGCCATGGGCCGCGACGCGGCGGACGAACTGAAGCTGCGCGGCGGGCCGGGATTCTTCGCGCCATGAATTTGCCCACACTATGAACCGGCGGTTGCTGATCGGTCGTTCGGTCCGTCATGTCGGCCCGCTGGCGCGCCAGATCGCCGAACGCGGCATCACCGGCGTCTACCAGGCGCTGCTCGAGATCAGCCGCATCGATCCGCCCGGCGACTTCGAGGACCGGCTGAACGTGGCGCAGGCCGTGGTCGTCACCAGCCCCAACGCGGTGGGACGCCTGGCCGAGCTGACGCGCAAGCGCTTCTTTCCGATGCTGACGGTGGGCGACGGCACCATGCGGATCGCCCGCGACCTGGGTTTCGCCGACGTCACCAGCGCCGACGGCGATGCCATCGATCTGCTCGAATTGTGCCGGAAGCGATTGTCGCCCGAAGCCGGACCCGTCATCTATCTGCGCGGCCGCGAGGTGGCGCAGGATCTGGCCCAGGCGCTTTCGGCCGAGGGCTATGCGATCGATCCGATCGTCGTCTATGCCAGCGATCCGGCGGCGCAGTTCCGGCCGCAAGTGGAGCAGCAGTTGCGCCAGGCCAGTCTCGAAGCGGCCCTTCTTTTTTCCCCCCGGGGCGCAGCCAACTTTGTTAGTCTCGTGCGCAAGGCCGGAGTGGAATATGCATGCGCCGGTATGACGCTGATCGCCTTCAGCCCGGCCGTCGCCGCGGCTGCCGCCACCGACCTGGTATGGCGTCTGCAGCTCGTGACCGAACGACCGACCATCCCCGCCCTGCTTTCGACGCTGGAACAGTGGCGCGACGGCAAGTTCGCCGGCTAGAGCGTCAATGAGTGGAGGCCGGCCAGTTGCGGCTTTGACATCGCTGCGATGAAAAGCCCGCAGGAGCGAAGTGTAGGATGACGAACGAAAATCCGTCCAAGGACGACAAGCCCAAAGACGACGACAAGCCTAAAGACGACAAGGCGAAGGGCACGACTTTGGAGCCGACCAGCACCGCCCCGGCATCCGCCTCATCCAGACCACCCGCCGATCCGCCGCCATCGAACGGTGCGCAGAAGGCGACCGGCGCCAAACCGGTCTCCGCCGCCAGCGCCGCCGCGGCCGCCCCCAAGCCAGCACCGACACCGGCGCAGAAGCCGCCGGCTCCGCCGTCGCGCGGCATGGGGCTGGTCGGAACCTTCATCGTGGCGCTGATCGCCAGCGCCATCGTCGCCGCCATCGCGATCGTGCTGGCGCCACGCTGGATGCCGATGCTGGGGCTTGAGCAGCAGGCCGCCCCTGCCGCGCCGGCACCGGCGCCGGCGCCCGATCCGCGCGTCGCCGAACTCGTGACGCGCGTCGATCAGCTCGCCGCGCGGCCGGCCGCCGATCCGTCCCAGGCCGAGGCGGCACGCACGCAGATCGCCCGCCTGCAGGAAGAGATCGCGCGGCTGGCCAAGGAACAGGATGCCACCGCCGATGCGCTGGCGCAGGTCGCCGGCGAGATCGGCACCGCCCGGCCGCAGCAGCCCGCGCCGGCGGATGAAGCGCTGCTGGAGCGGCTGACGCGGCTGGAGCAGCAACTCGCCGATACCGCCGCCGCGCTCGAGCGCCTCCGCGCCATGCGCGCCGAACTGGATACGGCGGTCAGCCAGCTGGCCCGCCTCGCCCAAGTCGAAGACCGCATGGCCGCGATCGAGAAGGATGCCGCCGACCGGCGCGGCGTCGACGCCAAGGCGGTCGAGGCTGCGCGCGCCGCCGCCATCGTGTCGCTGGGCACGCGGCTGCGCCAGGCGGTGGCGCAGGGCCAGGACGGGGCGGCCGATCTGGCGTCGCTGAAATCGCTGGCGGGCGAGGATGCCGAACTGGCCGAGGCTGTTGAAGCGCTGACGCCGCTGGCCGACAAGCCCCTGGCGACGGTGGAGAACCTGCGCCAGCGTTTCCCGGCCGTGGCGCGCGCCATCATCGCCGCCGAGGCCGGCGATCAGGCGACGTCGTGGTGGGAGAAGGCGCTGGCCCGGCTGCAGAACCTGGCATCGATACGGCGCACCGGCCCCGACGTGGCCGGCGAGGATGCCGAAGCGCGCGTGGCGCAGGCCGAAGCCGCGCTGCAGTCCGGCGCGCTGGCCCAGGCCGTCGCGGCGCTGAAGCCGCTGACCGGGCAGGCGGCGAAGGCCGCCGAGCCATGGCTGACCGATGCCGAAACGCTGCTGGCGGCGCAGGCGGCGACCGACCGCATCGTCGGGCGCGGCACCGTCCTTCTCGGCCAGACCACCGGCGCCGCGCCGGGCCCGCGCTAGGTCGTTTCCATGATCAAGCTGATCTCCGGCATCGTCGTCTTCGCCGCCGTCGTCACCGCCGCCGCCTGGCTGGCCGACCGGCCGGGCGACGTCGCCATCGAATGGCTGGGCTATCGCGTCGACACCTCGGTCGGCGTGCTGGGCGCGGGCGTGCTGCTGCTGGGCGCGCTGCTGACCATCCTCTATTTGATGTGGCGCGGCCTGGTCGGCGCGCCGGGTGCCTGGTTCGGCCGCCGCAGCGAAAGTCGGCGCCGGCGCGGCTATCACGCCCTGTCGCTGGGGATGGTGGCGGTGGCGGCCGGCGATGCCGACGAGGCGCAGCGCCAAGCCCGGCGCGCCGAGGGCCTGCTCGACGATCCGCCTCTAACCATGCTGTTGTCGGCGCAGGCCGCGCAGCTCACCGGCGACCGGCAGGCCGCCCATCGCTACTTCACCGCCATGCTGGAGAACCCGGAAACGGCGTTCCTGGGCGTGCGCGGGCTGCTGCTGCAAGCCAATCGCGACGGCAACGCCGCCGAAGCGCTGCGGCTGGCCGAACAGGCGCACAAGATGCACCCGACCACGCCCTGGGTGGTGCAGTCGCTGTTCGACATGCAGGCGCGCGCCGGCCAGTGGATGCACGCCCAGGAGACGCTGCAGGATGCGCTGCGCAACAAGGTGGTGCCGATCGAGCGCGGCCGCACGCTGAAAGCCATCCTGCTGGTCGAGCGCAGCCGTCAGGCCGAAGCGCGCGGCAACGCTGCCGAAGCGACGCAGTTCGCGCATGATGCCTTCGCCGCCGAACCGGCGCGCATTGCTGTGGCGCAGCGCTATGGCGAGCGGCTGATCGCCGACGGCGATCACCGGCGCGCCCGCAAGATCCTGACCCGCGCCTGGGCGCTGCGCCCGCATCCCGACCTGGCGCAGCTCTATCTCGCCGCCGCCGGCAGCACCGATCCACTCAAGCGCGTGCAGGCGCTGCAGGAGTTGACGGCCGAACGTCCCGACGACATCGAGAGCCATATCGTGCTGGCGCGCGAGGCGCTGGAGGCGCGGCTGTGGGGCGAGGCGCGGCGGCACCTGCTGGCGGCCGGCGGCGACAATCCGCCGGCCCGCATCTGCCGGCTGATGGCCGACCTGGAGGAAAGCGAGTTCGGCGACGGCGAGCGCGTGCGCCTGTGGCTGACCCGCGCCACCGCTGCTCCCATCGACCGCCACTGGCGCTGCCAGCCCTGCGGCATGGTCACCGAACGCTGGCAGTCGGTGTGCCCCAATTGCGGCGCCTTCGGCACCATCGACTGGCGCTCGCCGCCGCCGGGCTATTCCGGCATCCTCAGCGTCGAGGAAAGCGTGACGGCGGAGGACGTGAAAGCCATCGCCGTCGAAAGACCGGCCATCGCCGCGCCGCCGACGGCGATAACGGTGGCGGAACCGCCGCCGAAGCCAGAGAAGCCGGAAGAGAAACCGCCCATCGCCCTGCCGCAGCGCATCGATCCGCTGGCATAGAGCGGATCACGATTAGACGGAAGCGCTTGCGCCTCCGTCTAATCGTGTGAATCCGCTCTATTTCTTAATATTCAGAGCAAGTCACGTTCTGACGGAATCGCGAGCGATTCCGTCAGAACGTGACTTGCTCTAACGCTCCAGCAGGAAGGCGCGCGCATCGGCGGCGGTGCGCGCGGGATCTTCCTCCATCGGCACATGGCCGAGCTCGCTGTAGATCTTGAGCTGCGCGTCGGCGATGTCGTTCTGGAAGCGGAAGGCGTCGGCCGGCGGCAGCAGCCGGTCCTTGCCGCCCCACATCACCAGCACCGGCCCGTCGAGCCTCGCCAACAGGGAAATGTCGGGCCGGAACGCTTCCAGCCGCTGCAGCAGCACGGCGCGATTGCCCTGCCGCAGCGCCAGATCGCGATAGCGGTCGATCAGCGCCTCGTCGACCTTGGCCGGATCGCCATAAATCGACCGCAGCGTCCTGGCCACGACGAAACGCGGCGCGAACCAGCGCAGCAGGAAGCCGCTGCCGGGCAGGCGCAGCAGGCCGAAGAACCGCCGCGCCCGCGCCTGCGGGTAGCCGGCAGCGTCGATGAGGATCAGTTTTTCGACCCGCTGCGGCTGGCGCGCGGCATAGGTCCAGGCGATGGCGCCGCCCATCGAGTTGCCGGCGAGTGAAAAGCGCTGCAGCCCGAGATGATCGGCGAAAAGCCCGACGAAGCGCGCATAGCCCTCGGCGCTGTAATCGCCCTGTCCCGGCCACGGACCGGTCAGCCCATGCGCCGGCAGATCGACCGAGACCACGCGCAGCCCGTCCTGCAGCGCCGCTTCCCAGCCTTCCCAGGTGTGCAGCGAGGCTGCGGATCCGTGCAGCAGGAGCAGGACCGGCGCCTCGCGCCGTCCCTGGTCGCGATAATGCACGTCGAGCCCGTCGATGCGCGCGAAGCGCGATGCAGCACTAGTGTATTGCGGCTTCAGGGTCTCGACCGCGATGTCGAAACGGAAGCCCACCGCGAAGACGGCAGCAATGGCGAGCGCCAGCAGGCCGGCCAGGACGATGCCCAGCCATTTGACGATCCTCATCGACCCGCCTTGCTGGTCGACAGTTCTTCGAGGATCGGACAGTCCGGCCGCTGGTCGCCATGGCAGCGCTCGGCCAGGTGCAGCAGCGTGCGCCGCATGGCGGCAAGCTCGGCGAGCTTGCGGTCGATCTCCTCCACGTGATGCAGCACCACGCGCTTGACGTCGGCGCTGGAGCGTTCGCGATCGTCGTAGAGCGCCAGCAACTGGCGGATCTCGTCGACCGCGAAGCCAAGGGCGCGCGCCGAAGCCACGAAGCGCAGCCGGTGCACGTCCTTCTCGCCATAGTCGCGGTAGCCGCTGCTGGCCCGGTCGGGCGGGTTGACCAGGCCGATGCTCTCGTAGAACCGGATGGTGCGGCTGCTCAGCCCGGACAGCCGCGCGGCATCGCCAATGTTCATCGCTATTCTCCTTGATCGGAAAAATAGACCTTCCAGCAACTGGAAGGTCAACCGCCAGTGGCGACCGATACCGGCGGCGCTAAGATGGCGGTCAATAAACAGCCGTTCAGCGGCGGACACGGGAGGAACGATGCGGCCGGTTTTCGACATCGCGGACGTCTATCGCATCCGCTGGCAGGGCGCCGTCGACGCCGACGGGCACGTGCTGGAGCCCGCCACCCTGTGGGAAGACTTCATCGAGGCGAAGTATCGCGACCGCGCCCTGCGCCTCGCCCGCGACAGCGACGGGCTCGAATATCTGGAGATCGGCGGCGCGCCGTCCAAAATGACGCGCAAAGGCTATCCCGCCACCCTGGGCCGCATGGGCGAGCGCGAACTGGAAGCCTTCACGCCTTCGCCCGACCGGACCTACATGGCCAACGCCCCCTATGGCGCCATGGACGCCAGCGAGCGGCTGGCGCTGCTCGATGCCGAGGGGCTGGATGCCGCCGTGCTCTATCCCACGCTGGGCATTCTGTGGGAGGCCGAGCTTGAGGACATCGAGCTGAGCCAGGCCTATTGCCGCGCCTATAACCGCTGGATCGCCGAATTCTGTCGCCACAGCAACGGCAGGCTGGTGCCGGTGGCGCATCTGTCGCTGGGCGATCCGTCGGCGGCGGCGGCCGAACTGCGCCGGGCGGTGCGGGACGGCTGCCGCGGCGCCTTCGTCGTGCCCTTCACCCTGACCCGCAAGACGCATGGCGATCCCGCGCACGATCCGGTCTTCGCCGCCGCGCAGGAGCTGGACGTGCCGCTGGCGATCCATCCCAGCTTCGAACCGTTCGAACTGCGCTCGCGCCGCTTCGCCGACGGCCATCGCCTGCCGCTGCTGGCCAGCGTCACCGCCGCCGACGGCGTGCGCCATGCCTTCACCACCTTGTTCGACTACGCTGTGTTCGAGCGCTTCCCGCGGCTGAAGATCGTGCTGCTGGAATCGGGCGGCGGCTGGATCGGCTACTGGCTCGACCGGCTCGACGGCGTGTTCGAGGCCACCTTCCTGGGCAACCGCACGGCGCTGAAGCGCAAGCCGTCGGAATATTTCCGCCGCCAGTGCTTCATTTCCTGCGATCCCGACGAGCGCACCATTCCCGCACTGATGCGGCTCTACGGCGAGGACCGCTTCTTCTGGGCCTCCGACTATCCCCACCCCGACCACACCGGCGACTACCTGCAGGCGCTGGAGGCGATGGCCGGCGAATTGCCCGACGCGGCGCGCGCCAGACTGCTGGGCGCCAATGTGCGGCAGGCGTTCGGGATTTGAGGAAATGACTAACCACAGAGGCACGGAGACACAGAGATAGCTGAACGCGTCTTCTCTGTGCCTCTGTGTCTCTGTGGTTGATCTTGCAACTGCGCTGCGCGCGAAAGACAGGAGTTCGCCGACATGAGCACCGTCCTCTACGAAACCCCGGCGCCGCATGTGGCGCGGCTGGTGATGCATCGGCCGCAGCAGCGCAACGCGCAGGATTTGCAGATGACCTACGACCTGAACGCCGCCTTCGACCGGGCGGCGCAGGACGATGCGGTCAAGGTCATCATCCTGGCCGGGTCCGATCCGCATTTCTCCGCCGGCCACGACCTGTCCGGCGACGGCGGCAAAACCTGGCGCGATTTCGACACGGTCGGCACCTGGTGCGGTTTCGATTGCGCCGGGGCCGAAGGCCGCTTCGCGCGCGAGAAGGAAATCTACCATGGCATCACCGAGCGCTGGCGCAACATCCCCAAGCCGACCATCGCGCAGGTGCAGGGCAAGTGCATCGCCGGCGGGCTGATGCTGGCCTGGGCCTGCGACCTGATTATCGCCGCCGACGATGCCCAGTTCCGCGACCCGGTGCTGGAGATGGGCGTGTGCGGGGCGGAGTTCTTCGCCCATCCCTGGGAGATCGGCGCGCGCAAGGCCAAGGAATGGCTGTTCACCTCCGACTGGCTGAGCGCCCAAGAGGCGAAGGCGCTGGGCATGGTCAACCAGGTGGCGCCCCGCGCCGAGCTGGCCGATTACACGCTGAAGCTGGCCCAGCGCATCGCGCAAAAGCCGATGTTCGCGCTGAAGATGACCAAGGAGGCGATCAACCAGACGCAGGATGCGATGGGCCGCCACACCGCCATGCTGCAGGCCTTCTCCCTGCACCAGCTCTGCCACAGCCACAACATGCAGCTCTACGGCATTCCGGTCGATCCCGCCGGCCTGCCCGAGACGGTGCGGCAGAAATTCCACAAGCGGGGCCAATAGCATGCGCCTGCGCCCCGCCAGACAGAGCGAGGCGCCGGCATTGAGCGCGCTGTGTTTCCGTTCCAAGGCGCATTGGGGCTACGACGCGGGCTTCATGGAGCGCAGCCGGCTGGCGCTGACGCTGTCGAAGGCGAAGATCCGCGACAATCCGGTCGTCGTGGCGGTGGACGATGCCGGCGTCCTGCTCGGCGTCTACGCGCTGGAGATCGACGGCGACACCATCGATCTGGACCTGCTGTTCGTCGATCCGCCCTGGATCGGCCGGGGCATCGGCAAGGCGCTGTTCCTCGATGCGGTGGCCCAAGCGCGCATGCTGGGCGGCAGGCAGATGACGGTGCTGGCCGATCCCCATGCCGCCTTGTTCTATCAGGCCATGGGCTGCCGTTTCGCCGGCCTGCGTCCCTCGGACGCGATCCCGGAGCGGGCCCTGCCCTTCTACCGCCTGCCGCTCCTGGAGTGACCGCCCCAAGCTTGCCTCCCCGCCGGCAAAGCCTTATAAGCAGCCCGCGATCAGGCACCGCCCTGGCCGGAGCCCGTCACGCAGGGAGCAATACCTTGCCGGGAAAGGGAAATTCCGGTTCCGCCGGCCGTCACATCCGCCGGTGCGCCCCGATAGCTCAGTGGTAGAGCAACCGCTTCGTAAGCGGTAGGCCGTTGGTTCAAATCCGACTCGGGGCACCATCTCCAAAAAATTTTTCGTTTTCAGACAGCGCTCCAATGTCGCCGCGCAAGTCGCTGTGCATTCTTGAAAAACATTCGGCAAGCGCCAACCGGATAGTTTCTAATTCCATTGTCGGACAGAACTATCCATCTTGCGTAACTCTTATGCCGTCTGATACGCACATGCACATAGTCGTTTCATGTATTAATCGACGAGGGCGACCATGATTACGCGCTTTGGCGTCTGGTATTTAGCTACCTTGGGGCCGGCTGTCATGCTGTTCCTGGTGGCGCGCATGTCGGCGCCGCTCGATCCCATGCTTCAGAACATCGTCTCCGGCGCCGTCAGCGTCGGCATCCTGCCGATCCTGGCGGTGATCGCGACCTCCTTCATGCTGGCCTTCGGCATCGACACCGACCGCTGGCTGCCGGCCTGGTACCGGCGGATATTCGGTCTGCCGGTGTCCTGAGACGGCGCCGGTTTCCGACGCCGCGCAAATTTCCAACGTCACAAAGCAAAAGCCCCGGCGCGACGGCCGGGGCTTTTTCGTCTTGGTCTTCTTCCTCCGCTAATTCTACTCGGCCGCCGTCTTCAGCATCTGCGCCTCGTCGATCGACTGGCCGGCATCGAACTTCTTCAGCTCCGGCATCACCTCGCTGGCGAACAGCCGCAGGTTGCGCTCGGCCTCCTCATGCGGCATGCCGGCATAGGAGAACACGCCGACGTAGGACGAGTTGTTCACCCGCTTGTGGATGTCCATGATCTTCTCGTAGACCTGCTCGGGCGTGCCGTAGACCTGCAGGTCGGTGAAATACTCGATGGTCCGGTCGGCGCCGAGCTGGTTTATCTTCTCCGCCATCTTGCCGTAGTACTCGTAGCCCTTGGTCTTGGCCAGGTGGTCGCCGGCGAAATTGTAGTGGTCCAGCACCGTCTGGTAGTAGCCGCCGATGTACTTCATCGCCATCTCGCGCGCCCGCTCCGCGCTCTTGTCGACGAAGGTCCAGCCGGCGGCCACCGGCTGCGGCGCGTCCACCCCGTTCACCTCGCGATAGATGCCGCGATACTCGTCCAGCTCCTTGGCCACCTCGCGCCACGGCTTCTGCGGGATGATGAGGATGCCGATGCCGAGCTTGGCCATGATGCGCGCGCTTTCCGGCGACACGGCGGCGGCGTAGGTGCGGCCGCGGAACGACTTGAAGGGCTCGGGTCGGATCGCCGCGCGCGGCTGCTTGTAGTACTTGCCGTCGTATTCGCACCAGCCGCGCTCGAGGCCCTGCAGGATCATCTCGGCGCCTTCGACGAAGCGCTCGCGGCTTTCGCCCATGTCGACGCGGAAGCGGTCGAACTCGACCTTGCCCGCGCCGCGCCCCAGGCCCAGGATCATGCGGCCGCCCGACAGGTTGTCGAGCATGGAGATCTCTTCGGCCACGCGCAGCGGATCGTGCCAGGGCACCACGATCACCATCGAGCCCAGCTTCACCGTCTTGGTGCGGCCGGCCATGTACGACAGGAACTGCGTCACGTCCGGGCACATGGTGTAGTCGGTGAAATGATGTTCAACCGACCAGATCGACTCGAACCCCAGCGGCTCGGCCAGCTCCGCCAGCGCCAGCTCGTTGCGATAGATCTGGAAGTCCGAGACTTTCTTGCCCGTGTTCTGGAACACGACCGACATGCCGACATGCATGGCATCCTCCCGTATGAACGCCCGTTCATATCGACTATCCGGATTTCCGCACGCTTTGTCCAGCGACAACGGCCGCACGGGCTAGGGCCGCCTGCGGTAACTTGCGGTGTTCCCGCCGGCGATGAACCGGTATTCATAGCCGACAACAAGTGCGGGAGGACGATCCATGCGCGAACTGACGGCGGAAGAAAGCAGGCTGGTCGACGCGGGCAAAAAGGTTGCGGCGGTGGCGGAGAAATTCGCCCGGGAATGCGAAAGCGAGCGCCGTCCGCCACGCGAAACCTGGGAGGCCTATCGCGCCGCCGGGCTGAAGGGAATGCTGGTGCCCAAGGCGCAGGGCGGCCATGCCCTTTCCGCCTTCGCCATGGCGCATATCTCGGAAGCGGTCGGTGCCGTCGATCCAGCCGCCGCCCTCACCTTCATCCCGCAGGAATATTCCATGGCGGCGATCGCCCGCTACGCCAGCCATCCCTGGCATGGCGAAATCCTGCAGACGCTGATGGCGGGCGAGCGGCTGACCGGGTTCCTTCTGACAGAACCGCAGGCCGGCTCCGATGTCGCCGCCATTACCACGCTGGCGGAAGCCACGGGCGATGGCTGGCGGTTGACCGGCGACAAGGCCTGGATCAGCAATGCGGCCCATATGGACGAGTATTTCGTCTTCGCCCAGACGCAACCGGGTGCGGGCGCCAAGGGCATTGCCGGCTTCCTGGTGCCGCGCGAGGCGGCAGGGCTGGAGATCGGCAAGCCCTACGAGCTGCTGGGCGGCCACGTCGCCGCCATCGCCGACGTGCATTTCAGGAACGTGAAGATCGCCAAGGAACGCATGGTGGTGCCGGCCGGCGAGGGGCTGAAGGCCGCACTCTCCGCCATCGACCTGGCCCGCATCAACGTCGCCGCCATGTGCTGCGGCAGCCTGCATACCGGCCTCGACGTGGCACTGCGCTACGCCACCACGCGGCGCGCCTTCGGGCAGTTCATCGGCGACTTCCAGGGCTTGCAATGGGCCCTGGCCGACATCGCCACCGATCTGCGCGCCGCCCGTCTGCTGACTTACGACGCAGCGGAAATCCTCGACCGCGACGGCAAGGCGGCGTCGCCGGCGGCGCACGCCAAGAAATTCGCCACCCGCGCGGCCCTGAACGGGCTGCGCCAGTGCATGCAGACCCTGGGCTCGAACGGGCTGCGGCACGACTGGCCGCTGGCGCGGCTGTTCGCCAACGCCAAGATGGCCGAATGCCTCGACGGCACGACGGAAATCCAGAACGTGGTGATCGGCCGCGACCTGCTGCGGCCCTACCGGCAGACGATGTCGTAGACGCGTCGCACCCGTTTTGCCGCAATTGGCCGGCAGGTTGTGCCGATGCGACGGATCCTGCCGGCGGTGCTGGCCGCTTTCATCCTGTGGCCGGCGGCGGCCAGTGCGCAACCCATCTATGCCTGGTTGCAGGCCCCGGCCGCACGCAGCCTCGATCAGAGTTTTCCACCGCCGCCCGGTTATCGCCGCGTCGAGTTGGCGTCGAACGGTTTCGGCGCCTGGCTGCGCGGCCTGCCGCTGCAACCCGACGGCGCCCCGGTGCTGCTGTTCGATGGCCGCATGCGCCCGCGGCAGGATGGGGCGGGGGCCATCATCGACATCGATGTCGGCCGGCGCGATCTACAGCAATGCGCCGACGCAGTGATCAGGCTGCGCGCCGAATGGCTGCACGCCAGTGGCCGCATGCAGGCGCTGGCGTTCGATTTCACCTCGGGAGACCGCTACGGTTTTCAGGACTGGCGCAACGGCCGGCGGCCACAAGTCAGCGGCAGTCGCGTGCGCTGGGTTGCGGGCCAGCCCAGGGCCGGCGACCACACCAGCCTGCGCCAGTGGCTGGACGTGGTTTTCACCTATGCCGGCTCGCTGTCGCTGCAGCGCGAGCTGAAGCCGGTCGCCAGCCTGCTGGCGGTCGCGCCGGGCGACGTGCTGATCCAGGGCGGCAGTCCCGGCCATGCCGTGATCGTGCTCGACGTAGCCCGCGATGCGGTCGGCCAACCGGCGGTGCTGCTGGCGCAAAGCTTCATGCCGGCGCAGAGCCTGCACGTACTGCGCAACCCGCAGGGCGGCGTCTGGTACGCATTGCAGGAGGGTGCGGATATCGTCACGCCGGACTGGCGTTTCGCCGCGCGCGATCTGCGGCGCTTCGCTGACTAGAACTTCAGGCGATGGAACAGCGCGCCCGGCATCAGGCGCATGAGCAGCATGATCCAGCGCCAATAGCCGGGGAAATAGCGCACCGCCCGGCCCTGCTCCGCCGCCCGCCACAGATCGCGCGCGCAATCGGCGGCGCTGGCCAGCGGCACGCCGCGCGCCAGGGCGAAGGTCATGGCGGTGTCGAGCGGGCCGGGCTTGGACAGGGTCAGGCTCACGTTGCTGCGCGCCAGCCGCACCCGCAACGGCGCGCAGGCGCCGTGCAGCGCCGCCTTGCTGGCGCCGTAGACCAGGTTGCTGGCGCGCACGCGATCGCCGGCCACCGATCCGGCCACGACCAGCCGCCCGCCCCGCCGCCGCTCCATCAGCGGCGCCAGCGCCAGCATCAGCGCGATGGCGGCCGTGGCATTGGTCGCCATGATCTCGCGCGCCAGCGCCGGCCGCGCCTCGATGGCGGCCTGGCTGCCCAGCACGCCGAAGGCGATCAGCACGTTGAAGGGACCGGGCAGTGCGGCATCGAGCTGCGCCGCCGCCGCCTCGGGTGCGGCCGGATCGAGCGCATCGAACGGCAGCGTCCTGACCGCGGGCGCGCCGCGCAGCACCAGATCGCGGCCATCCAGCTCCATGTCGGCCACGTCGCGGCCGGCCAGCACCAAGGCACGGCCCTGCGCGGCGGCATGGCGGGCGAATTCGCGCCCCAGCCCGGAGGACGCGCCGAAGATCGCCCAGGCGCCTTCGAGCGACGTAGCCGGCGGTGCCTGTTCTTCGCTCATGCCACGTCCTCGCGCAGCTGCAGGCGGCGGGAGAGATCGGACTGGAAGCGGCCCTGCGGATCGATCTCGGCCAGCACCTTGCGCTGACGTTCCAGCTCCGGATACATGGCGGCGAAACCTTCCGCCGACAGGCCGGAATCCTTGGCGAGATAGACCCGGCCGCCGCTTTCCAGCGTGACGCGCTCCAGCGCCGCCAGCAGTTCGTGCGCATCGGCGCGGGCGGGAATGTCGAGCGCCAGCGTATGGCCCTGGCGCGCAAACGATAGATAGCCGCGCCCCGGCCCACCCAGCGTCTTCAGCACCGCCAGCAGACAACCGCAGCGGGCGCGCGCGGTCAGCTCCAGCATCCGCCGCAGTCCCGACGGCGCCTGCTCGTCGGGCAGCACGCACTGGAACTGGTGGAAGCCGCGCCGGCCATAGAGCCGGTTCCAGCCCGCCACGGCATCGAGCGGATAGAAGAAATGCTCGCGCGCCACGATCCGGTCGCGCCCAGCCGACGAGGCGCGCGCCAGCCAGGCAGCATTGAAGCCCTTGCCGATCAGCTTCAGCGGCAGGAAGCCGGGAAAATCCAGCGGCAGCGTGCGCGGCCGCCGCCGCTTCGCCGCCGCGCCGTCGGCCGGTTCGCCGGTCTCCAGGATGGCGCGGCCCAGCGCCTTGCCGCGCGCCATGGCATCGACCCAGGCGACGCTGTAGGTGGCATTGGCGCGATGCGCCACCAGTGCGGTCAGCAGGGCATCGAGATCGGTCAGTCTGCGCTGGCGCACGGCGATGGCGGGACGGGCGCCGGTCTGCATCCGGATCGCCGCCTGCAGGATGATGCCGGTCAGCCCCATGCCGCCGATGGTGGCGGCGAACAGCGCCGGGCTCGCGAGCGGATCGACGCGGCGGACCGACCCGTCCGCCGTCAGCAGGTCGAGCCACAGCACGTGCTGGCCGAAGCTGCCGACCCGGTCGTGGTTCTTGCCGTGAATGTCGGCGGCGATGGCGCCGCCGACGCTGACCCAGGCGGTGCCGGGCAGCACCGGCAGGCCGAAGCCGCGCGGCACGAACAGGCGGTCGATCTCGGCCAACCGCGCCCCCGCCTCGCACACCAGCACGCCGCTGGCGGCGTCGAAATCCAGCAGCCGGTCCAGCCGCGTCATGTCGATCACGCTGCCGCCGTCGATCTGCGCGGCATCGCCATAGCTGCGCCCGCAGCCGCGCGCCAGCACCGCGCCGTCCTGCGCCAGCAATGCGGCAAGCTGGCTGCGCCGCTGCGGGCGGGCGATATAGGCCAGCACCGGCCGCGTGCGGCCGAAGCCGCTCAGCGCGCGCAAGGCGAACGCTTCAGCCATGGAACAGCCATAGCAAGGTGGCGATCCAGCCGACAGCCAGCAGGAACGTCACCGCATCGCGCCACAGCAGGCGGAACGGCTCGCCCGGCTTCTCGTCGACCAGGATCACCTGCAGATAGCGCAGCGCGCCGGCGACCACGAAGGGGACGGTGAAATGCAGCCGTTCGATGCCGGTGCGCTCGGCCGTGGACGGGGCGGTGACGTACATGACGTAGGAGATCACCAGCACGGTGAGAAAGACCGAGACGGCGACGTTCAGGAAGCCTTCGCTGTAGCCCGACCGGCCGGCATCGCCGCCCTGCGCCAGCACCGCCATGACATCGTCGCGCCGCCGCGCCAGGGCGGCGAACACGCCGAACAGGAACACCACGATCACCATCCACACCGAAGGCTGCTCGCCGATCAGGGCGGCGCCGGCATTGATGCGCAGCACGTAGAGCACGGCGACGGCAATCACATCGACGATCGCCAGCCGGCGCAGGAAGAGCGAATAGAGCCCGCCCAGCACGGCATAGAGAACCAGCATCTCGAAGAAGGCGGCGTCGAGATGGAAAGCGACATAGAACGCCGGCGCGGCCAGCAGCACCGCCAGCGCCAGTGCGGCGATCGCCCCCACCGCGCCGGAGGGGATCGGCCGGCCCTGCTTCACTGGATGCTGCGCATCGAGGCGCCGGTCGACGACATCGTTGAGGCAGTAGAGGGCGGAGGAGACGGCGCAGAACAGCAGGATCGCCAGGGCGGCCCGGATCGCCAGATCGGGATTGAGGTTTTCCGGCACGAAGGCCAGCGGCGCCAGCAGCAGCAGGTTGCGCGACCAGTCCCAGGGCCGCATCAGCCGCAGCAATCCCAGCAATGCGACCAGAATTTTCCTCATGCCTCTCCGACCACGGCTTCTGCGCCCGGGCGGCCGGTCGTCCGACCGCAACGCTCAGGGCCGACAGCGCCCCGACCCTGTTTCGCGCCGCGCCCGCCAACCGAAGCGGGGCAACGCCGCCACAACGCTCAGGCCTGCCAGGGAAACTGCGGCGCGATGGGATCGATGCCGCGCCAGGCCAGCCGGAAACGCTCGGTCGCCGTCACCAGGGCGGCGCGCACGCCGGGCTCCAGCGCCGAGTGTCCGGCATCGGGCACGATCACGTGGTCGGCTTCCGGCCACAGCCGCGACAGCGCATCGGCAGTGACCGGCGGGCAGACGATGTCGTAGCGGCCCTGCACGATGGTGGTGGGCAGGCGGCGGATGCGGTCGAGGCCGGTTGCCAGCCAGTCGCGCGGCAGGAAGCAGCCATGGACGAAGTAATGCGCCTCGATGCGGGCCAGCGCGAGGGCGAAGTTGCCGCCATCGGCTTCCAGCACGGCGCGCGGATTGGGGTGCAGGGTCGAGCACGCCGCCTCGTAGCGGCTCCAGACGCGGGCCGCCGGCAGGTGAACGGACGGATCCGGATTGGTCAGCCGGCGGTAGTAGTTGCCCAGCACGTCCTGCCGCTCGGCCGCCGGCAGGAAGCCGGTGAAATCGTTCCACGCCTCGGGGAAGATCATGCGCATGCCGGAAAGGAACCAGTCGATCTCCGGCTGGCTGCCCAGGAAGATGCCGCGCAGCACGAAGCCCAGGCAGCGCTCGGGATAGGAGACGCCATAGGCCAGCGCCAGGGTCGAGCCCCAGGAACCGCCGAACACCAGCCAGCGTTCCACGCCCAGATGCCGGCGCAGACGCTCGATATCGGCGATCAGGTCCTGGGTGGTGTTGGCGGCGACGTCGCCCAGCGGCGTCGAGCGGCCCGCGCCACGCTGGTCGAACACCACGATGCGATAGAATTCGGGATCGAAGAAACGGCGATGCACCGACGCCGCCCCCGCGCCCGGCCCGCCATGCAGGAACACCACCGGAACGCCGGCCGGATTGCCGGACTGCTCCCAGTAGAGGGTGTGACGGGCATCGACCGGCAGCATGCCGCTGGCATAGGGCTGGATTTCCCCGAACAATTCGCTGCGCAATACTGTTTCCGACCGCGGCATGACTTCCCGGCAACGTGGCAAAACCCGACCGATCCTAGCATGTGGCTTTTGCGACTTGCATCCACCGCCCTGACCCTGCTGGTGTTTTCCGCACCGGCGTGGCCGGCGCGCGCGCAACCGACCAGCCTCCAAGCCGTCGAAGCCATCGACGGTCACAGCCTGCGCCTGCAGGACGGCACGATCCTGCGCCTGGCCGGCATCGTCGCCCCCGATGCGCAGGTTCGCGCCGAGCAGGCCTCGGCCGAGGCGGCGCGACAGGCATTGCAGGCGCTGGCCGCCGGACGAACCCTGGTCGCGCCAATACCGTCCGATCGCCGCGACCGGCACGGCCGGCTGCTGCTCCACATCGCCGATGGCGAGGGACGCTGGCTGCAGGGCGAACTGCTGCGGGCGGGGCTGGTGCGGGTCTGGACCCAGCCTGACGCCACCGAGCGTGCGGCCGAGATGCTGGCGCTGGAAGCGCAGGCGCGGGCCGAGCGCAAGGGCCTGTGGGCGCTGCCATATTTCGCCATATTGAGTGGCGAGACTGCGATGGCGGGGCTGGACCGGTTTCAGATCCTGGAGACCACCATCGCCGATGTCGCGCGGGTGCGTGGCACGGTCTACCTCAACACCGGGCCGGACTGGCGCACCGACCTGACCGCGCGACTGGAACGGCCGGCGCTGGCGCTGTTCGCCCAGGCGGGCGTCACCGTCGCCGCGCTCAAGGGCAAGCGGGTGCGGATGCGGGGCTGGCTGCGGCTGTACAACGGGCCTTTCATCGAGATAACACACCCGCAACAGATCGAGGTGCTGGAGCCATGACGACGATGCGGACGCTGAAATTCTCCCTGGTGGCGGCTCTCTCGGCGCTGTCGGCGCTGGCGCTGGCGGGCTGCGCCACCAATCCGGCCACCGGCCGGCCCATGATGAGCCTGGTCTCGCCGCAGGAGGAGGAGCGCACCGGCCGCGAGATGCATCCGCAGATCCTGCAGGAATTCGGCCGCTACCAGGACGAACGGGTGCAGTCCTACGTGACGCGGGTCGGCCAGTCGCTGGTGCCGCACAGCGAGATGCCGAACGCGCAATGGACCTTCACCGTGCTCGACAGCCCGATCGTCAACGCCTTCGCCCTACCCGGCGGCTATGTCTACATCACGCGCGGGCTGATGGCGCTGGCGCAGGACGAGGCCGAGCTTGCCTCGGTGCTGGGCCACGAGATGGGCCACGTCACCGCCCGCCACGCCGCGCAGCGCCAGACCGCGGCGGTCGGCGCCGGCCTGCTCGGCGTGCTGGTCGGCGCCGTCACCGGCAGCGGCGATCTGGCCAACCTGTCGGCCGGCACCGGCCAGGCGGTGGTCGCCTCCTATTCGCGCGACCAGGAATTCCAGGCCGACGATCTGGGGCTGCGCTACATCGGCCGCGCCGGCTACGACGTCAACGCCTCCAGCTCCTTCCTCAACCGCATGGGCGAGCAGAGCCGGCTGGAAGCGGCGATGATGGGCCAGCCCGGCCGGGTCAACCAGACCAACATCATGGCCACCCATCCGCGCACGCCCGACCGCGTCGCCCGCGCCGCGCGCGAGGCCAAGGCCAGCGGCGGCTCCGGCACGAGGTTGAACCGCGACGCCTATCTCGCCGTGCTCGACGGCATGGTCTATGGCGACAGCGCCGAACAGGGCTTCGTGCGCGGCCAGCGCTTCATCCACCCGCGGCTCGGCTTCGGCTTCGAGGTCCCCTCGGGCTACCGCCTGCACAACCGCAGCGACAGCGTGCTGGCACAGAGCGGCAATGGCGGGGTGATGATCTTCGACAGCCAGCGCGGCAGCGGTTCGCTGGCCAATGACTTCGCGCGCGCCACCAACAACGCCGCCGGCGACGTGCAGCGCACCGAGATCAACGGCTTCGAGGCGATCGCCGGCACGGTGCGCGGTTCGCTGAACAACCGGCCGGTGACGGTCCGCGTCGTGACGCTGCGCTACAGCGACAACACCGTCTATCGCTTCCGCTCCGCCAACCTCAACGGCGGACAGGATCTCTCCGCCGACCACGCCGCCCGCAGCTTCCGCCGCGTCTCCGGCAGCGAGGCGGCGATGCAACCGCATCGCGTCCGCGTCGTGACCGTGCGCGCGGGCGACACGGTGCAGAGCCTGGCCGGCCGCATGCCCTTCGCCGATTACCGGGTCGAGCGCTTCCGGCTGCTGAACGGACTGGGCAGCGACGGCAGCGTGACGCCGGGACAGCGCGTGAAGATCATCCAGTAGGCGGGCAGCAGGCTGGAGCCGATCAGGGTTCAACGGCATCGCAGGCGATGCCGTCAAATTCGTGACTCCGCTCTGAAAGGTCAGGCTTCGTAGATCGCCTGCACCTGGCCATCGGCGCGCAGCAGGCCGGCCAGCAGCTTGCCGCCGCGCCCGCAGCCGCCGTCCAGCGACAAGGTGAACTCGGTATCGATGGCGCCCTGGCGGGCGCGGTCGAAGCCACGCACGATGCGGCGCACCTCGCCATAGGGCTGGGTGATGGCGGCGAAATCGGTGCCGCCCCACCAGAAGCTGTCGCTCTGCGCCGTCAGCGGCCGGCCGATATCGATGCCGGCATTGACCAGCAGCACCGAGCCGTCCTGGGTCAGCGCCGCGCGCCTGAGACTGCTCATCAGCTCGCCATGGCCCGGCGCGTTGCGCAGCGCGGTGCGCAGCGCGTTGGTCCAGCGCGTGATCGACATGGCCCCATCGCGCACCGCACGCAGCCCCTCGTCGAGATTGCCGCCATAGGCTTCGATCGTGGCGCCGACGCCCTGATTGATGACCCAGGGCAGGATCTCGCGCGGGTTGGGCGCGAACTGCAGCTGCATCACCTTCTGCCACATCTCCTCCTGCGAGCCGCGCAGGAAGACGATGTCCTCGACGATCATGCCGGGCCGGGCCAGCAGCTTGCGCCGCGCCCGCAGCATCTCGTCGATGGCCGGGCGCACATGCGCGCCGCGGCCCATGAAATTGCCCAGATAGACCAGCCGGTCGCCGTCGGCGAATTGCGACATCACGATGCTGTGGATGTCGCGCAGCCGGTCCACCTCGCCATGCACCGAGCCGATGGCCCAGATCCGTCGCGGCATGCTGAGGCGGGCGAAGAATTCGTTGTCGGCCATGAAGCCGTCGCGCCAACTCTATGAATGGTCGGGGCGCGCCCGAAGCGTCCCCCACATGTTGTATTCAGTACAAAAATTTTAGGCGGGTCGGGGTGCCACGGCAACCCGACCCGCCCAGGGAATTGTGGAGGAAATCCGTCGACTAGGCTGCTTTGAGCACCTGCGTCAGCTTTTGCGTCGCGGCATCCTTGTCGATGCGCTCGACCGCCGCCAGTTCGCGCGCCAGCCGGTCCAGCGCCGCCTCGTAGATCTGGCGTTCGCTGTAGGACTGGTCGGGCTGGCCGGCATTGCGGTGCAGGTCGCGCACCACTTCGGCGATCGAGACCGGATCGCCCGAGTTGATCTTGGCCTCGTATTCCTGGGCGCGCCGGTTCCACATGGCGCGCGACACCCGGCTGCGGCCCTTGAGCGTGGTCAGCGCCGTTTCCATGATCTTCTTCGAGGACAGCTTGCGCAGGCCCGAAGTCTTGGCCTTGGCCAGCGGCACGCGCAGCGTCATGCGGTCCTTCTCGAAGGCGATCACGAACAGCTCCAGCTTGTCGCCGCCGATGGTGCGCGATTCCACGTCGACTACCCGGCCCACCCCATGCGAGGGGTAAACCACGAAATCGCCGGGCTCGAATTTCATGTCCTTGCTGGTCGCCTTCATCCGCTAACCCTTTCTGACAAAACGCCCGTTCCACCCGTTTCGATCCGCTACTGGACAGCAAAAGCGTCCCCCGCCGCTTGAAAGCGGCGCCGTGAGCAGACCTGTTTTTGAGACCTGGGCGGGCGCGGACGCGCCGTTCCGTGTACTGTTTTATTTATACCACACCCGGCCCCCAGAGTCCCGCGTTTGTTGCGTGCTTGGGGCTGTTATGTGACAGGCGCAAACCACAATATCTTGTGGTATTTCAGTTATTTGGAGACGGCGCCCGGGTTGGGGGAGAAGTACTTGTCGAACTTGTCGGGGACGCCCTTAAATTCATCAGCATCGTCCGGCGGCGGCCCCTTGCGGGTGATGTTCGGCCACTGGCTGGCGTAGTCGCGGTTGACCTCCAGCCACTTGTCCAAATCACCGTCGGTGTCGGGGAAAATGGCCTCGGCCGGGCATTCCGGCTCGCACACCCCGCAATCGATGCATTCGTCGGGGTTGATGACGAGCATGTTCTCGCCCTCGTAGAAGCAGTCGACCGGGCAGACCTCGACGCAGTCCATGTACTTGCACTTGATGCAGGCCTCGGTCACCACATAGGTCATCGCAACACCCTCTGACGCGGTCGCTGACGCGGCCGCCACCTTCTAATCACGCCATTTCACCGTGGCAAGCAAGTATATTATCACTATTCCACGACATCGTACTGGGGTTTGGGCGGAGCCGACTCTGCGTCCAGATCCTCGTAAAGCGTGCGCGCTTCGGCGGGCGGACCGCGCCGCACGCCCAGCGCCAGCACGCGCACGACGCGGATGCGCGGCCCCAGCGGAAAGGTCAGCACGCTGCCAATACGTACTGCCTGATTGGCCTTGGCGACAATTGCGCCATCCAGCCGCAGGCGCCCCTGGGCGATAAAGGCGGCGGCCTGGGTGCGCGACTTGAAGAACCGCGCGTGCCACAGATACTTGTCCAGGCGCAGCGAGGGACTTGCGTCGTCCCTCATCGCCCGCGCCCGGACCGCACCGCCGTCATTTGAACAGGCCGAGATCCTTCAGCTTGGCGAAGGGCGATTCGGCGGCCGGACCGGTCGAGGCCACCACCGCGTCGCTGCCGCGATCGCGGTCACGGTCGCGCCGCTCGCCGCGGTCGCGACGGTTCTCGCGCCGGTCCTCGCGACGATCATCACGACGCTGCTCGGTCTTGCGTTCCTCGCGCGCACGGCCGCCGTCGGGTCGCTCCTCGCGGCGCCGCTCGCGACGCTGCTCCCGCTCCCGGGGCTTCTCGGCGGGCGCGGCCTGTCCCGACGCATCCGCTGTTTCGGCCGCGGCCTGGGCGGGCTGTGGCGATGAAGCCGCCGCCGGCGCTTCCGGACGCGGCGGCCGATCCTTCCACGGCCGGCGCGGCTTGCGCTGCTCGCCCTCGCGCTGTTGGCCCTCGCGCTGTTGGCCTTCGCGCGGCGGGCGGCGGTCCTCACCGCGCCGCTCGCGGAAATTCTGGCGCTGGTGCCGCGGCCGCATGGAGAAGCTCGACGGGCCTTCGCCATTGGCGCCGCCATGCACGCGATAGCCCAGGTCGCGCAGGATCGCCGCCATCTCCGGCTCCGAGCAGCCGACATAGGACATCATTTCCGGCGTGACGCGGAAATGGCCCGGCGGCAGTTCGGCAACGGGTGCGGCGGGCCTAGCGGCTTCCGCCGGCTGGTCGGCGACGGGCGCGGGCGCAGCGGCGGCCTCGATCGCATCGCCGCCGGCATCGGTGATCGGCGTATCAGTGGCGAGCGGCGGCGCAGGCTCGGCCTCGTCGCTCTGCTGCGAGGACGCCGACACTTCGACCAGCACCGGCGGCTCGCTCGGCGCGGCCACAGGCTCGACGATCTGCACCGCTTCGTCGCCAGCGCCGGACACCACCGCCGCCTCGTCGGTGACCGGATCGCTCGGAGCGGTGGCCTCCTCGACCAACGCGGCGTCGAGCACGATACCGTCCTGCTGCGGCGTGGCGGTGGTTTCGCGCGCCGCCGCCGCTTCGGCCGCCCTGGCGGCCTTGATCCTGGCCTCATGCGCCTCGCGCGAATCGCGCACCGCCTTGCGTGCGTTGGCGGCCAGCCGCTCGACCATGTCGGCGCGGATCGCCATCGGGCCCAGCGGCAGATAGCCGATAGCCGCCATGAAATCGCGATCGGCCTCGCGGCCGAGATCGACCGAGGTGCGGCCCTCGACCGGCAGGGCCGGCACCTGGCCCAGGCCCTTGGCCACGGCATAGAGCATGGCGCGGACGCGGATCGCGGCCGGCTTCAGCATGGTGGGCAGATAGACGGTGTAGATGCCGATGCGCACGCCCAGCCGGCCCAGCACCTTGCGCGAGGTCTCGTCGAGGGCGGCAAGCTGCTCCTCGATCGACTGGCGCGGCATGACGCCCAGCCGCTCGGCCAGCTGGAACATGATGCCGCGCGCGGCGGGCGCGATATCGCCCTCGCGCCCCTGCACCAGCTCGCCCAGGTGTTTGGCGATCAGCGCCGTCAGCCAGTCGCTGGCGCGCTTGCGCACGGTCTCGCGGCCGGGTCCGTCCAGCAGGTCGGACGGCAGCACCTCGACCTTGGGGGTGAGGATGTCGTCGCCCGGCAGCAGGCGCACCACCGCGCCGCTCTTCCAGGCCAGGCGCAGATCCGGCGTGATCTCGAATTCCGCATCGGGCGCTTCGGCGTAGCGCTGCAGGCGGGCGGGCATGTCCTGGCGCAGCACGCGCAAGGCGGCGCTCATCACCGCGCGCTGGTCGCCATGGCTGGCCGCCATGTCGGGCACGAAGCGAAACCCCTCGATCCGGCCGAGGAACTGGCCCTCGGCATGGACCTCGCCGTTGTCGGCGTCGACAGAGGCCATGAAGTCCTCCTGATCCTTCAATCGTCTTACCAGCAGTGCCGTGCGTCGGTCGACGAAACGCTGCATCAGCCTTTCGTGCAGGGCGTCCGACAATCTGTCTTCCAGCGACCGCGTCCGCTCCTGCCATGCGGCCGCATCTTCGAGCCACCCCGACCGATGGGAAATGTATGTCCATGTGCGCGTATGGGCAATGCGGGACATCAGCGTGTCGATATCGCCATCGAAACGCTCCAGCCGCTTGATCTGCCGGTCGACCCAGTCCGCCGGCAGCCTTTCCATCGCGCCGGTGAGGTGACGGTAGAGCTGGGCCAGCAGCCGGGTGTGCTCCTCGCTCATCGTCTTGCGGAAGTCGGGCACCTGGCAGACGTCCCACAGCAGGCGCACGCGCTGGCGCGAGGCGGCGGCAGCGAGGATGTCGGGCTGCTGCGCCAGCGCCGCCAGCGCCAGCACGTCGTTGGCGTCGCGGGCGCGCTGCAGGCCGGCATGCGGCGGCGGCTCGTTCAGCGCATCCTGCAGCCGGCGCACCGAGGCGAAGTCCAGCTCCGTGTTGCGCCACATTAGCGCCTTCAGCGGGTCGAAGCGGTGGTTCTCGATCTGCTCGACCATGGCGCCGTCGAGCGGACCGACCTCGGCGGTGGTGCCGAAGGTGCCGTCGTTCATGTGCCGCCCGGCGCGGCCGGCGATCTGGCCTAGCTCCGACGCCGACAGCGCCCGCATGGTGCGGCCGTCGAACTTGGTGATCGAGGCGAAGGCGACATGGTTGACGTCCATGTTCAGCCCCATGCCGATGGCGTCGGTGGCGACGATGTAGTCGACCTCGCCCTCCTGGAACATGGCGACCTGGGCGTTACGCGTGCGCGGGCTGAGCGCGCCCATCACCACCGCCGCCCCGCCGCGCTGGCGGCGGATCAGTTCGGCGATGCCGTAGACCTCGGCGGCGGAGAACCCGACCACGGCGGAGCGGCGCGGCAGGCGGGTCAGCTTCTTGGGGCCGGTGTAGCTCAGGGTCGAGAAGCGGGTGCGGCCGATATAGTCGGCGTCGGGCACCAGCCGCGCCAGCAACGGGCGGATGGTGTCGGCGCCCAGCAGCATGGTCTCGTCCATGCCGCGCGCGTTCAGCAGCCGCTCGGTGAAGAAATGGCCGCGCTCGGGATCGGCCGCCATCTGGACCTCGTCGATGGCGAGGAACCGCACCGGCCGGTCGAGCGGCATGGATTCGACGGTGCACAGGAAATAGGACGGGCTGGGCGGGACGATCTTCTCCTCGCCGGTGATCAGCGCCACCTTGTGCGGCCCGACCAGCCGCACGACGCGGTCGTAGTTCTCGCGCGCCAGCAGCCGCAGGGGAAAGCCGATCATGCCGGAGGCGTGGCCCAGCATGCGCTCGATCGCCAGATAGGTCTTGCCGGTGTTGGTGGGCCCGAGCACGGCGATCAGGCGCGATCCCGCCGCATCGGCGCGCGGCGGGAACGGAAACTCGTTCATCGCTGATTCATTGGGGGCTCGCCTCGCTCTTGGCAAGGGCTGCGTGCGCCGGCTTGTGCAAAACGCCGCGGCGACGTGCCGCTCAATCCCTCAGGGCGCGGCGGCCCGGACCAGCGACGACGCCCCGATGATGGGGCCGAGATCGGGGCGCTGCACCAGGATCGCCACGCCGCGCGCATTGCCCAGCTTCTCGGCCGGGACGGCCAATTCGGCGGGCGCGCCGTCCCAGCGCGCCAGCAATCGCAGCGAGCGCACGACATTGGTGTTGGCCAGTTCGCGGCCGCGGTTCTCGCCGCGCAATACCTTGGTGCGATGCTCGGGATCATAGGTGACCAGCCACACGTCGCAGGGCTGCGGCGCGTCGGATCGCGGCAGGGCGACGACGATCCCGGCGCGGCCGCGATCGGCCAGGCGCGGCGAGATCTGCGGCTGCTCCGGCTTCTGCGCCTCGGCGATCAGCCGGACGATGGCGGCGCGGTCGATGCCCGAATCGTGGCCGCGGCCCTGCACCACCATTTCCGGGGTATAGACGTAGCGCTGCTTGAGGCGGCGGGCATAGCCGCGCTGGCGCTCGGTGAACTCGGGCAGTGCGAAAGGATCGCGCCAGCCGATGTAGTCCCAGTAATTGACGTGGAACGACAGCGCCAGAATGTCGGGACGCCGGCTCAGCTCGCGCAAATAGGCGTCGCTGGGCGGGCAGGAAGAACAGCCCTGCGACGTGAAAAGTTCGACCACGACCGTGGGGCGCGCCGTGCCCTGCCCCGGGCCCTGTCCGGTGCCCTGCCCCACCGCGCTGCCGGCAAGCGCCAGCGCCGCCGCGACGGGCAGCGACAGCAGGAGGCGACGGTTGAAGCGGGCGGCCATGAGCGGACGCTAGGATCGCGCCGGGAGCACGGGCAAATCAAGGATCGGTGATGCCGGCGCCAGAGCGGATTGACACGTTCTGACGGAATCGCGGGCGGTCAGGCCGGTGCCGCGCTGCGACGTTCGGCCCGCACGACCAGCAGCACATAGATCGTGGCGCTGGCCAGCGCGCTCAGGCCGACGATCACCATCATCGGCAGCGCCGTGCCGTCATGCCACAGGCCGACCAGCGCGCCCGAAATCGCCCCCATCCCGAACTGCAGTCCGCCTGCAAGAGCGGACGCGGTGCCGGCCATGTGCGGAAAATCCTGCAGCGCCGAGACCGTCGCATTGGGCGCCACCAGCGACAGGCTGCAGAACAGCGGGAACAGCGCCGCCATCAGCAGCGGCAGCCCGCCCAGGCCAGACAGCCCGACCGCCAGCACCGCCACGCCGGTCAGGCCGACCACGACCACGCCGGCGCGCAGCATCTTGCGCGGACCGAAGCGGCGCACCAGGCGCGAGTTCACGCTCGCCGTCAGGATCATGCCGGCGACATTGGCGCCGAAGAGAACGCCATAGAGCCGCTCGGACACGCCGAAATACTCGATGAAGACGAAGGGCGAGCCGGAGATATAGGCGAACATGCCGGCAAACAGCAGCGAGCTGGTCAGCACGAAACCCAGATAGCGCGGATTGACCAGCAGCGAGCCGTACCCGCCCAGGGTCGTCTTCAGCGCCAGCGGCCGGCGGTATTGCGGCGGCAGGCTCTCGCGCAGCGCCAGCTGGATCATGACGATGCACAGCAGGCCGAAGCCGGCCAGCACCCAGAAGATCGAGCGCCAGCCGAACTCGACCAGCAGCACGCCGCCGAGCAGCGGCGCCAGCATCGGCGCGGCGCCGACGATCACCATCATCAGCGACATGGCGCGCGCGGCATCGTCATGCGCATAGAGATCGCGGATGATGGCGCGCACGATCACCGGCGCGCCGCCGGCGCCCAGCGCCTGCAGGAACCGCAGCGCGATCAGGTGGTCGATCTCGGTGGCCAGCGCGCACAGCACGCTGGCGCCGACATAGAGCGTGGCGGCGACCATGAGCGTGGGACGGCGGCCGAAACGGTCGGCCAGCGGCCCGTAGAACAGCGGCGCCAGGCCGAAGCCGAGCAGGAAGGCCGACAGGGTGAGCTGCACGCGGCTGGCATCGGTGGCGAAGGCCTGCGTCAGCAGCGGGAAGCTGGGCAGGTACATATCGACCGACAGCGGTGCGAAGGCCGACAGCATCGCCAGCACCGGCAGCAGGATGCGGAACCGGCGGGGCGCAAGCTCAACCATGTCGGAAGCGGTGGCGGTCGCCGAGGGTGGGGGATTCATGGAACTCAATGTAGTGAATTGCATCAA
This sequence comes from Alphaproteobacteria bacterium, assembly GCA_037190765.1. Classification (GTDB taxonomy): domain Bacteria; phylum Pseudomonadota; class Alphaproteobacteria; order Reyranellales; family JAQSWP01; genus JAQSWP01. The sequence continues at coordinate 23,671 of JBBCJW010000081.1, read as the reverse complement.
GTGCAATCCAGCGCCAAAGATGCAAACCTGTTCTGCTGCAACGCGACATGCGCCTGACAGAGCAAATCAGGCATTGCCGCGGTCGCGCCGCAATTGCCGGGCCTGAATCGGAATGCCCAAGGAGTGAGCATGCGCCTGATCGCCGCGACAATACTGGTCCTGAGCCTGGGCAGCGGGCTGGCGCTGGCCCAGTCGCGCCAGCCGCCGACCCTGGAGCAGCAGGCCGACGAGGCCGCCCGCGCCATGCGCGAGGCGATCGAACGGGCGATGCGCGTGTTCGACGGGGTGATCGGCTCCATCCCCCAGTATGAAATGCCGGAGGTCCTGCCCAACGGCGACATCATCATCCGCCGCATTCCCCCGGCGCCGCGCGATCCATCGCCGCCGCCGCGGCGCGGCCCGCAGCCGACGCCGGCCCCCGAGGGGCCCAAGCTGGAAGAAACCTGAAACGAAAACGCCCGAAGCCGAAGCTTCGGGCGTCACGCTTTCCGGCGCCGGCAGATACGCACCGGCAACGGAAAAACCACGCTCTCAACTCAACGCTGAACCCGTTGCGATCAGGCGCGCCAGAACGGCTTGGCGATCTCGCGGCGCAGATCGGATTCGCTGATGGCGATGTCCTTCATCTCGCGCCAGCCGAAACTCGCCAGCGCGTCGCGCTCCTCGATGCGGCTCGCCCACAGCGCCAGCATCGCCTGCACGCTGGCGATCAGCCCGGAAGCGCTGCCGGAAACCGGCGCGGCGACGGCGGCGCGATCGTGAATCAAAGTGGCCATGACTGCTTCTCCTTCGGAAAACCGGTGGTCTGGAACGGCGGATCAGCGACCGCGGATCAGCGACCCATGCCGAGGGCGGCGCGATCGAGTTCGCGCTGAACCGCCTTGGACTGGCGACGATGGCGCCAGACATTGGCGAGCCGGGCGAACAGCGCGGCGATCAGGCGGGCCTGGTCGCGCCGCGCGGCGGCTTCCAGCGCCACGATGTCGAGGGAACCTGTCGGGGTCTTGGGAACGCTGGAGATCCAGTCGTTCTCGGATACGGTATATGGCTGCATGACCTAACCTCCAAAAGGGTTAGGGCGCCTCTCCCGGCTGCAGGCAGGACCTACGCTTACTGTTTTTGTGCGCTGCAACCGCGCTAAATATGGCAGCTAGATTGACTTAGTCAAGAAAAATGCTGCGACGCAGCAAAAACGTCATCTTAGACTGATCGGACCTTAACTCTCTATAAAAACAGAGAATTCCTCCACCGCCGCCCGCTCCGTGATGAGATTGTTGGGCACCTCTGCAGCATCTGCATAGCCAATCGCCAGACCGCAGATCACGACCTCATTGTCCGGGATCGCCAGTTCGCGGCGCACGATCTTCTGGTAGCGGGCGAAGGCGGCCTGCGGGCAGGTGTGCAACCCCTCCTCGCGCGCCATCAGCATCAGATTGCCGAGAAGGATGCCGCTGTCGACCCACTGCCCGTTGCCCATGCCGCGATCGATGGTCAGGATCATGCCGATCGGGGCGCCGAAGAATTCGAAGTTCTTCCTGAACTGTTTCGCCATGCCGGCGGCATCGCCCTTGGGCACCTCGAGCAGCGTGTAGAGATCCTTGCCGACCTTCTTGCGGCGCGCATCGTACGGTTGGGTGAAGACGCGCGGATAGACGTCGTATTCCGCCGGCCCGCCCTCCTCGCCGGTATCCATCGCCGTCAGGATCGCCGCCGACAGGCGCCGGCGCGCCGCGCCGCTGGTCACATAGACCTTCCACGGCTGCACGTTGCCGTTCGACGCGGCATAGCGCGACACGTCGAGCAATCGGTGCAGCACCTCCTTCGGCACCGGCCGGTCATGGAACACGCGCATGGAATGGCGCGAGAGAATGGCGTCCGAGACTTTCATGGCGATCCTCGCGGGTCGGAATGAAAAGGGCGGCCCCGAGCCGCCCTTTCGCGGTCATGCGGTCCGTTCAGGCCGCCTTGGCCAGGTTGCGCAGCACGTAGTGCAGGATGCCGCCGTTGCGGAAATACTCCACCTCATCGAGGGTGAAGATGCCGCAGGTGACGATGACGCTCTGCTTGGAACCATCCTTGCGCGTGATGGTCACGCCGACATCCATGCGCGGCTTGATGCCGCCGGCCAGGCCGGCGATGTCGAAGATCTCGCTGCCGTCCAGGTTCAGCGACTTGCGCGTCATGCCGTCCTTGAAGATCAGCGGCATGACGCCCATGCCGACCAGGTTGGAGCGGTGGATGCGCTCGAAGCTCTCGACCAGCACCGCCTTGACGCCCAGCAGGATCGTGCCCTTGGCCGCCCAGTCGCGCGAGGAGCCGGTGCCGTATTCCTTGCCGCCGACCACGATCAGCGGCGTGCCCTCGCGGCGGTACTTCATGGCCGCGTCGTAGATCGACATTACCTCGCCGTCCGGCATGTGCTTGGTCACGCCGCCTTCGACGCCGGGCACCATCTCGTTCCTGATGCGGATATTGGCGAAGGTGCCGCGCATCATCACCTCGTGGTTGCCGCGGCGGGTGCCGTACTGGTTGAAGTCGGCCACCGTGACCTTGTTGTCGAGCAGGTACTGGCCGGCCGGGCTGTCCTTCTTGATCGAGCCGGCGGGCGAGATGTGGTCGGTGGTGATCGAATCGCCCAGCACCGCCAGCGGGCGGGCGCCGCTGATGTCCGAGATGGTTCCCGCGCCGGTGCCCATGCCCTCGAAATAGGGCGGGTTCTGCACGTAGGTCGACTTGTTGTCCCAGTCGTAGGTCATGGTCGGCTTGACCTTGATGCTGCGCCAGAAGGCGTCGCCCTCGAACACGTCGGCATAGCGCTTCTTGAACGAGGCGGCGGTGACGAAGCGGGCGACGTTGCGGGCGATCTCCGCATTGGAGGGCCACAAATCCTTCAGGTAGACCGGTTTGCCGCCCTTGCCGACGCCGATCGGATCCTTGGTGATGTCGATCTTCATCGAGCCGGCCAGCGCGTAGACCACCACCAGCATCGGCGACATCAGGTAGTTGGCGCGGGTCTGCGGATTGACGCGGCCTTCGAAGTTGCGGTTGCCCGACAGCACCGAGCCCACCACCAGGTCGGCGTCGGCGATGGTCTTGGAGATGGCGTCCGGCAGCGGGCCGGAATTGCCGATGCAGGTGGTGCAGCCATAGCCGACCAGGTTGAAGCCGATCTTGTTCAGCGCCTCCTGCAGCCCGGCCTTGGTCAGGTAGTCGGTGACCACCTGCGAGCCCGGCGCCAGCGAGGTCTTGACCCAGGGCTTCACCTTCAGCCCCAGCTTGACCGCGTTGCGCGCGATCAGCCCGGCGCCCAGCATGACCGAGGGGTTGGAGGTGTTGGTGCAGGAGGTGATGGCGGCGATGACGATGTCGCCATGGCCGAGATCGAACTTCTCGCCCGCCACCTTCGTCCGCTTGCCGTCGTCGGCGCGGCCGAATTCCTTCTCCATGTTGCCGATGAACTGCGCCGCCGCCTGCGACAGCGGCACCCGGTCCTGCGGCCGCTTCGGGCCGGCCAGCGACGGCTCGACCGAGGCCAGGTCCAACTCCAGCGTGTCGGTGAACACCGGATCGGGCGTCCTGGCCGAGCGCCACAGGCCCTGCTTCCTGGCATAGGCCTCGACCAGCGGCGCCGCCTTGGCCCGCCCGGTGGCGTTGAGGAAACGGATGGTCTCGGCATCGATCGGGAAGAAGCCGCAGGTGGCGCCGTATTCGGGCGCCATGTTGGCGATGGTGGCGCGATCGGCCAGCGCCATGTCGTCCAGGCCGGGGCCGAAGAACTCGACGAACTTGTTGACCACGCCCTTCTTGCGCAGCATCTGGGTGACGGTCAGCACCAGGTCGGTGGCGGTGGCGCCCTCGCGCAGCTTGCCGGTCAGCTTGAAGCCGACCACCTCGGGCAGCACCATGGAGAGCGGCTGGCCCAGCATGCAGGCCTCGGCCTCGATGCCGCCGACGCCCCAGCCCAGCACCGCCAGGCCGTTGACCATGGTGGTGTGCGAATCGGTGCCGACCAGCGTGTCGGGGAAGGCCACGGTTTCCTTGCCCTCCTTCTTGGTCCACACCACCTGCGCCAGGTATTCGAGATTGACCTGGTGGCAGATGCCGGTGCCCGGCGGCACGACGCGGAAATTGTCGAACGCCCGCTGGCCCCAGCGCAGGAACTTGTAGCGCTCGCCGTTGCGCTGGTATTCCAGCTTCACGTTCTGGCCGAAGGCGCGGTTGTTGCCGAAATTGTCGACGATCACCGAATGGTCGATCACCAGGTCGACCGGCACCAGCGGATTGATCTTCTTGGGATCGCCGCCCAAGGTCACCATGGCGTCGCGCATGGCCGCCAGGTCGACCACCGCCGGCACGCCGGTGAAGTCCTGCATCAGCACGCGGGCGGGGCTGAAGGCGATCTCGCGGTCGGACCGCTTGTCCTTGAGCCACTGGGCCACGGCGCGCACGTCGTCGGCCCGCACCGTCCGCCCGTCCTCGGTGCGCAGCAGGTTCTCCAGCAGCACCTTCATCGAGAACGGCAGGCGCGAAAGATCGCCCAGCGCCTTCTCCGCCGCCTTCAGGCTGTAATAGGTGTAGGTCTTCTTGCCGACGGTCAGGCTGCGGCGGGATTTGAAACTGTTGGGATGGGCCATGGCTCGCTCCTGGGCTGGCGATCCGGCCGGCGGCGAATGGCCGGCCGAAGAGTGCGGAATTTCGCGCCGGAAATTAAAGCCATAGGCCGGGAATGGCAATTCCCGACCCTGCTCAAGTTTCGCGCACGATGCTTGATCGCCCTATGCGTTCGGCGGCGATAGAGCGCCGGACGGGTTCGATCCGCAAGCGATCTTATCGCGGCCTTAGACCGAGTTTTTATTGGGGTGTCAGCCGACGAACGGCGCGATGAAGCGGGCGATCGCCGCGCGGGTCTCGGCCGGCGCCTGCAGGTGCGGGGAATGGCCGCAATCGGGGATCAGGCGGGTCTCGGCGTAGCCGCCGGCCTTGCCAGCGATGGTGCCGAGCTGGGCCTCGGTGCCGTATTCGTCGTCCTCGCCCTGGATCGCCAGCAGCGGCACGGCGATGCCGGACAGGAATTCCTCGATGTTCCAGTCGGCGAAGTCGGCGGCCAGCCAGCCGCTGCTCCACAGATGGAAGGCACGTTCGGTGTTCTCGCCGTGATACTTGCGCAGCCGGCGCGCCAGGTCGCCGTGGTCGAACGCCTGCTTGGCCTTGGCGATGCTGTCGATCGACACCGGCTCGGCATAGACATGGGCGGCCATGGTGACCACCGCATGCAGCGGCTCGGGCGCGCCGCCGGCATAGATCAGGGCGATCGAGCCGCCGTCGGAATGGCCGATCAGGATGCAGTCCTCGATCCCCGCCGCCTGCAGCACCCGCGGCAGCACAAGTTGCGCCTCGACATGCATGTAGGCGATGCCGGGATCCTGCGGCCAGGGCGAGGAGCCGCCATAGGCCGTCCGGTCGTACAGAAAACCCTGAAACCCGGTGGCCTGGCAAAGGCTTAGCGGAAAGTCCCGCCACATCTCGATGCAGCCCAGCCCCTCGTGCAGGAACACCAGGGTGGGGCGCTGGAAACCGTCCTTGCGCGTCGCCGCCGCCGCGCCGTCGCGATTGACCCAGGCGGCGCGCAGGCGCCGGTCGGGCAGATCGATCATGAACGTGTCCATGACGCTTGATAGCGGCCCGGGCCGGCCATGAGCAATGCTTGACCGCGGCAGGGCCGCTGGTTAATGACTCGTATAACGAACGAGAAGGTCGCTTTGCGGAATCGCGGCCACAGGGAGCAGACGCCATTGCCGAAGAAGCCCACAGGGCCGGCGGTCGTGGCGCCACGTAGGGAGCGCGTGGGACCATATGGACCAGACCGTCGCCGCCGTCCGCGGCGTTGTTACCGATACCTTCCCCAAGCTCCTGCTCAGGCATGCGGCCGAGCGACCCCATAGCGTCGCCAGCCGCGAGAAGGAGTACGGCATCTGGCTGTCCTACGACTGGGCCCGGGTGCGGGCCGAGGTCGAGGCGCTGGCCTGCGGCCTGTCAGGGCTGGGGCTGAAGCGCGGCGACCGGCTGATCATCGTCGGCGACAACCGCCCGCCGCTCTACTGGGCCATCGCCGCCGCCCAGTCGCTGGGCGCCATCCCGGTGCCGGTCTACCAGGACTCGGTGGCGGCGGAGATGCAGTACGTCATCGAGCATGCCGAGGCGCGCATCGCCATCGCCGAGGACCAGGAACAGGTCGACAAGCTGATCGAGATCAAGGCGCAGGTCGCCGGCCTCGACACGATCGTGTTCCACGATGCGCGCGGGCTGCGCAACTACAGCCAGCCCTGGCTGCTCTCGTACCACAGCGTGCAGGAGCAGGGCCGCGAATTCGCCAAGGCCAATCCCGGCTTCTTCACCGACGAGATCGCCAGGGGCGCCGGCGGCGACACCGCCATCATGCTCTACACCTCCGGCACCACCGGCCGGCCCAAGGGCGTGATGCTGACCTACGACAATCTGCGCATCCAGGCCGAGAACGCCGCCCGGCTGGAGGGGCTGACCGACAAGGACGAGATCCTCGCCTACCTGCCGATGGCCTGGGTCGGCGACAACATCTTCTCCTACGCCCAGAGCTACGTGCTGGGCTTCGCCGTCAACTGCCCCGAATCCTCGGCCACGGTGATGACCGACCTGCGCGAGATCGGCCCGACCTATTTCTTTGCCCCGCCGCGCATCTTCGAGAACATCCTGACCAACGTCATGATCCGCATGGAGGATGCCGGCGGGCTGAAGCGGGCGATGTTCGGCTACTTCATGGGCGTGGCCCGCCGCGCCGGCACGCGGCTGATCGACGGCAAGCCGGTCTCGCCGCTCGACCGGCTGCTGTACTGGATCGGCAACATCCTGGTCTACGGGCCGCTGAAGAACACGCTGGGCTTCACCCGCGTGCGGCTGGCCTACACCGCCGGCGAGGCGATCGGGCCGGAGATTTTCGACTTCTATCGCTCGCTGGGCATCAACATCAAGCAGCTCTACGGCTCGACCGAGGCCTCGGTCTTCGTCACCATCCAGCCCAACGGCGAGGTGCGACCCGAATCGGTCGGCAAGCCGGTGCCGCAGATGGAAGTGAAGGTGGCGGAGAACGGCGAGGTGCTGTTCCGCGGCCCGGGCGTGTTCAAGGAGTACTACAGGAACCCGCAGGCCACGGCGGAGGCCAAGACGGAAGACGGCTGGGTGCATACCGGCGATGCCGGCTTCTTCGACCCCGACGGGCATCTGCGCATCATCGACCGCGCCAGGGACGTCGGCCGGCTGACCGACGGCACGATGTTCCCGCCCAAGTACATCGAGAACAAGCTGAAGTTCTTCCCGCACATCGCCGAAGTCGTGGCTTTCGGCGACCGGCGCGACTTCGTCGCCTGCTTCATCAACATCGACCTGCAGGCGGTCGGCAACTGGGCCGAGCGCAACGACATCCACTACAGCTCCTACCAGGAACTGGCGGCGCGGCCGGAAGTCTACGGGCTGATCCGGGACGAGATCGAGCAGGTCAATCGCGACCTCGCCGCCGATCCCAACCTGGCCGGGGCGCAGATCGGCCGCTTCCTGATCCTGCACAAGGTGCTGGAGCCGGACGACGGCGAGCTGACGCGCACGCGCAAGGTGCGGCGCGGCTTCGTCGGCGAGCGCTACGCACCGTTGGTCGAGGCGCTCTATGGCGGCGCCAGCCGCTGCGTCATCGAGACCGAAGTCACCTTCGAGGACGGCCGCAAGGGCACGCTGCGCGGCGACATCGCCGTCCAGGACGCACGGACCTTTCCCGCTTCGGCGCTGAAGAAGGCGAGCTGACCGTGATGGACAAGCGTATCGGCGAGGTCGTGCTGAAGGTCGAGAACGTGTCGCTGGGCTTCGGCGGCGTCAAGGCGCTGAGCGACGTCAGCTTCGAGCTGCGCCAGCACGAGATCCTGGCCATCATCGGGCCCAACGGCGCCGGCAAGAGCTCAATGCTGAACTGCATCAACGGCTTCTACCACCCGCAGCAGGGCCACATCACCTACAAGGGCGTCACCCGCAAGGCGATGCGACCGCACCAGGCGGCCCGCCAGGGCATCGCCCGCACCTTCCAGAACATCGCCCTGTTCAAGGGCATGTCGACGCTCGACAACATCATGACCGGACGGAACCTGAAGATGCGCACCGGGCTGCTAGCGCAAGCGCTGTACTGGGGGCCGGCGATCCGCGAGGAGGTGCGCGAGCGGGAGAAGGTCGAGCGCATCATCGACTTCCTGGAGATCCAGGCGATCCGCAAGACGCCGGTCGGCCGCCTGCCCTATGGCCTGCAGAAGCGGGTCGAGCTGGGCCGGGCGCTGGCGGCGGAGCCGGACCTGCTGCTGCTGGACGAGCCGATGGCGGGCATGAACCTGGAGGAGAAGGAGGACATGTGCCGCTTCATCCTCGACGTCAACGAGGAATTCGGCACCACCATGGTGCTGATCGAGCACGACATGGGCGTGGTGATGGACATTTCCGACCGCGTCGTGGTGCTCGACTACGGCCGCAAGATCGCCGACGGATCGCCCGACGAGGTCAAGCGCAACCAGGCGGTGATGGACGCCTATCTCGGCGTCAGCCACTAGGAGGCAGCGATGGGTCCGTTCCTGGAAATCGTCATCGGCGGCCTCCTCACCGGCGTGCTCTATTCGCTGGTGGCGCTGGGCTTCGTGCTGATCTTCAAGGCGTCCGGCGTCTTCAACTTCGCCCAGGGCGCCATGGTGCTGTTCGCCGCCCTGTCGATGGCGCGGCTGCAGGAATGGCTGGCGCCGTCGCTGGGCTGGGGCTCGTTCATCGTGGCGCTGGTCCTGACCGCCGCCATCATGACCGCACTGGCCTTCGCCATCGAGCGGCTGGTGCTGCGCCAGCTCATCAACCAGGAAGGCATCATCCTGTTCATGGCGACCATCGGCGTCACCTATTTCCTCGACGGCTTCGGCCAGACGATCTGGGGCTCCGACATCTACAAGATCGATCTCTACCTCTCCAAGGACCCGATCTTCATCCTGGAAAGCGTGTTCGAGGGCGGGCTGCTGGTCGATCCCTACGAACTGATGGCGGCGGTGATCGCCGGCATCCTGGTGGCGGTGCTGGCGGTGTTCTTCCAGACCACGCGCGTCGGCCGCGCCCTGCGCGCGGTGGCCGACGACCACCAGGCGGCGCAGTCGGTCGGCATTCCGCTCAACTACATCTGGCTGATCGTGTGGACGGTGGCCGGGCTGGTGGCGCTGGTCGCCGGCATGATGTGGGGCGCCAAGCTGGGGGTGCAGTTCTCGCTGACCCTGGTGGCGCTGAAGGCGCTGCCGGTGCTGATCCTGGGCGGCTTCACCTCGGTGCCGGGCGCCATCGTCGGCGGGCTGATCATCGGCGCCGGCGAGAAGCTGGCGGAAGTCTATCTCGGCTCGATGATCGGCGGCGGCATCGAGAACTGGTTCGCCTACGTGCTGGCCCTGGCGTTCCTGCTGGTGCGGCCGCAAGGCCTGTTCGGCGAACGCATTATCGAGCGCGTGTGAAGGGAAACGGATCATGTTCTATCGTGAAGCCGGCCAGTACAAGAGCAGCTATCGCGCCGACCAGCAGATCTTCCCGATCGCGCAGGATCGCTGGTTCGTGCTGGCGGCGATCGCCTTCGGCTTCCTGGTGGTGCCGTTCTTTGCCTCCCAGTACCTGCTGACCGAAATCCTGATCCCGTTCCTGATCCTGTCGCTGGCCGCCATCGGGCTGAACATCCTGGTCGGCTATTGCGGACAGGTGTCGCTGGGCACCGGCGGCTTCATGGCCGTGGGCGCCTACGCCGCCTATAACCTCTGGCTGCGCGTGCCCGAGATCAACAATCTCGTCGTCGTCTTTCTGTTCGGCGGACTGATGGCGGCCGCGGTCGGCATCGTCTTCGGCCTGCCGTCGCTGCGCATCAAGGGCTTCTATCTGGCGGTCGCCACGCTGGCGGCGCAGTTCTTTCTCGACTGGGTGTTCGCGCGGGTCGGCTGGTTCACCAACTTCACCGCCTCCGGCTCGGTGGCGGTCGGCGACCTCAGCGTGTTCGGCCTGCGCATCGTCACGCCGCTCGACCGCTACCTGCTGATCCTGGCCGTCGTCTGCGTGCTGGGGCTGGTGGCCAAGAACCTGGTGCGCGGCCATCTCGGCCGCTCCTGGATGGCGATCCGCGACATGGATATCGCCGCCGAGATCATCGGCATCCGGCCGCTGGTCGCCAAGCTATCCGCCTTCGCCGTGTCGTCCTTCATGATCGGCGTCGCCGGCGCCATGTGGGGTTTCCTGCGGCTGGGTTCGTGGGAGCCGCTGGCCTTCGACATCAACCGCTCGTTCCAGATCCTGTTCATGGTCATCATCGGCGGGCTGGGCTCGCTGCTGGGCTCGCTCCTGGGTGCGGCCTTCATCGTGCTGACGCCGATCGTGCTGAACCAGATCCCGGGCTGGATCGGCATCCCGATGTCGACGGCGCTGATCTCGCATATCGAGTTCATGGTGTTCGGCGGGCTGATCGTCTTCTTCCTCATCGTCGAGCCGCACGGGCTGGCGCGACTGTGGGCCGTCGTCAAGGAGAAGCTGCGGCTGTGGCCGTTCCCGCACTGAAGCGCCCGATTGCGCAGGTGCAGCATGACCCCAACCATGGCGCGAAGACGCTGGCGGCCGGGGTCCAAGAGCAATAAGGTTTTTTCACAAGGCAGCAGAAGCTGCCGTCAAACGCAGGAGGAAACGATGACTGTGAGAGTAGCGTTGGCAGGCGCGGCGATCGCCGTCGGCCTGTCGCTGGCCGCCACGCCGGCGCTGGCGCAGAACGAGCAGTTCCTGGCCGGCCTGGTGTATCGCACCGGCGCCTACGCGCCCAACGGCATCCCGTTCGCCAACGGCATGGCGGACTACTACAACTTCGTCAACGAGCAGGGCGGCATCAACGGCGTCAAGATCGTCTACGAGGAATGCGAGACCGGCTACGCCACCGACCGCGGCGTGGAGTGCTACGAGCGGCTGAAGAACAAGGGCCCGACCGGCACCGCCTACACCAACCCGCTCTCGACCGGCATCACCTTCGCGCTGACCGAGAAGGCGCCGGTCGACAAGATTCCGGTGATGTCGGTGGGCTACGGCCGCTCCGAATCGCGCGACGGCTCGGTGTTCCAGTGGAACTTCCCGCTGGTCGGCACCTACTGGACCGCCGCCGACCTGATCATCCAGCACATCGGCCAGCTCAACGGCGGGCTCGACAAGCTGAAGGGCAAGAACATCGTGCTGGTCTATCACGACTCGCCCTACGGCAAGGAGCCGATCCCGCTGCTGACCAAGCGGGCCGAAATGCACGGCTTCAAGTTCACCGCCATGCCGGTGACGCATCCCGGCGTCGAGCAGAAATCGACCTGGCTGCAGATCCGCCAGAGCCGGCCCGACTACGTGCTGCTGTGGGGCTGGGGCGTGATGAACTCGACCTCGATCAAGGAAGCGGCCGCCGTCGGCTATCCGCGCGACAAGATGTTCGGCGTGTGGTGGTCGGGCGCCGAGCCCGACGTGCTGCCGGCCGAAGGCGGCGCCAGGGGCTACAGCGCGGTGACGCTGCAGCATGGCGCGGGTCGCGCCGCGGTGCATGAGGAGATCAAGAAGGCGCTCTACGACAAGGGCAAGGGCGCGGCCAAGTGGGAGGACACCGGCGACGTGCTCTACAACCGCGGCCTGATCACCGCTATGCTGGGCGTCGAGGCGCTGCGCACGGCGATGAAGAAGCACGGCAACAAGCCGCTGAACGGCGAGCAGGCCCGCTGGGGCCTGGAGAATCTCGACATCGACGCCAACCGCCTGAAGGAGCTGGGCTTCGACGGCATGATGCGTCCGATCAAGATCTCCTGCGCCGATCACGAGGGCGCCCGCTCCGGCCGCATCCACACCTGGGACGGCAAGGAGTGGAAGTTCACCTCCGACTGGTACACCGCCGACGACAGCGTCCTGGCCCCGATGGTCAAGGAAGCGGCGGAGAAATACGCCAAGGAGAAGAACATCACGCCGGTTGCCTGCAGCTAGGCGACGAACGAACCGGGCCGGCGGCGGCTTGCGCCGCCGGCCCTTTTCCCTGCGGAGCACCGACCATGAGCAGCAGCCCAGCCACGACGCAGACCGACGCCGCCACAGCACTGCTGTCGGTCAACAACATCGAAGTCATCTACAACCACGTCATCCTGGTGCTGAAGGGCGTGTCGCTGGTGGTGCCCGAGGGCGGCATCGTCGCCCTGCTGGGCGCCAACGGGGCGGGCAAGTCGACGACGCTGAAAGCCATTTCCAACCTGCTGCGGGTGGAGCGCGGCGAGGTCACCAAGGGTTCGATCACCTATGCCGGCGAGCGCATCGACCAGCTCTCCGCCAACGATCTGGTGCGCCGAGGCGTGATCCAGGTGATGGAGGGCCGCCACTGTTTCGGTCATCTCACCGTCGAGGAGAACCTGCTGACCGGCGCCTTCATCCATGGCGGCAAGCGCCAGCAGATCGCCGACGACCTGGAAAAGGTTTACACGTATTTCCCGCGCCTGAAGCAGCGCCGCCAGAGCCAGGCCGGCTACACCTCCGGCGGCGAGCAGCAGATGTGCGCCATCGGCCGCGCCCTGATGAGCCGGCCCAAGATGATCCTGCTCGACGAGCCCTCCATGGGCCTGGCGCCGCAGCTCGTGGAGGAGATTTTCGCCATCGTGCAGGCGCTGAACGAGAAGGAGCGCGTCTCCTTCCTGGTCGCCGAGCAGAACACCAACATGGCGCTGCGCTACGCCCATTACGGCTATATCCTGGAGACCGGCCGCATCGTGCTCGATGGTGAGGCGGCCGCCCTGCGCGAGAACGAGGACGTGAAGGAATTCTATCTCGGCGTCGCCGGCGACGGCCGCAAGAGCTTCCGCAACGTGAAACATTACAGACGCCGCAAGCGCTGGCTGTAACTTTCACGCCCGTTTCGCCCCCTTCGGCAGGTGGCTGGCGGAATCTCTCTTGAGCCCGCGCTCTGCCCGCGCCAGAGTCGCGGCCACAGGGAAACGCCACAGGACGGGAGTTCCGCATCATGAGCGAGCATTTCGACGATCTTGAAACCCGCGACCCGCAGCAGCGCGAGGCCGCCCTGATGGCCGCCCTGCCCAAGCAGATCGCGCATGTGAAGGCCAACGCGCCGTACTTCGCCGACAAATTCAAGGACGTCGATGCCGCCTCGGTCAACAGCCGCGCCGCCCTGGCGAAGCTGCCGGTGACGCGCAAATCCTCGCTGCTGGAGCACCAGCGCGCCAACCCGCCGTTCGGCGGCATGAACGGCGTGCCGGTCGGCAAGCTGGCCCATATCTACATGTCGCCCGGCCCGATCTTCGAGATGGACGCCGACGGCAGCGATTTCTGGCGCGGCGCGCGGGCGATGTACGCCGCCGGTTTCCGCGCCGGCGACATCGTGCACAACACCTTCTCCTACCACCTGGTGCCGGCCGGGCTGATGATGGAATCGGCGGCCCGCGCCATCGGCTGCCCGGTGATCCCCGCCGGCGTCGGCAACACCGAAATGCAGCTCGACATCATCGAGCGGGTGAAGCCCGCCGCCTATGCCGGCACGCCCTCGTTCCTGAAGATCCTGCTCGACAAGGGCAAGGAGCTGGGCCGCGACGTGTCGTCGCTGAAGAAGGCGCTGGTCGGGGCGGAGGCGCTGCCGCCGTCGCTGCGCAAGGAGTTCATCGACCGCGGCGTCTTCACCCTGCAGTCCTACGGCACCGCCGACCTCGGCACCATCGCCTACGAATCGAAGGCGATGGAGGGCATGATCCTGGACGAAGGCATCATCGTCGAGATCGTGCGCCCGGGCACCAACGATCCGGTGCCCGACGGCGAGGTCGGCGAGGTGGTGGTGACGGCGCTGAACCCGGTCTATCCGCTGATCCGCTTCGGCACCGGCGACCTGTCGGCCATCCTGGCCGGCCGCTCGCCCTGCGGCCGCACCAACACCCGCATCAAGGGCTGGATGGGCCGTGCCGACCAGCGCACCAAGGGCAAGGGCATGGTCGTCGACCCCGAACAGGTCATCCAGGTGCAGAAGCGGCATGCGGAACTGGGCAAGGTGCGTCTCGTTGTGGATCGCGAGAACCAGGCGGATGTGATGACGCTGCATGCCGAAACGCAGGGCGGCGGCTCGGCCGATCTGGCTGCCGCCGTCGAGGCTTCGATCCAGACGCTGTGCAAGGTGCGCGGCAAGGTGAAGTTCGTGGCGCCGGGCAGCCTTGCCAATGACGGCAAGGTCATCGACGACATCCGCAAATACGAGTAGAGGCGACGGAGAACCATGGCGGCGCAGGATGACGAGAAGATCCGCGCCGCCCGCGCCGTCTACGCCCGGCAGATGGGCGCCCTGCTGGGGGTCCGGGCGCCGCGGCTGGAGGCCGCCTTCGCCGCCGTGCCCCGCGAAGCCTTTCTCGATGGCAGTCCCTGGCGCATCGTCTCCCCCGGCGGCGCCACCGTCACCCTGCCGGAGAACGATCCGGTCCTGATCTACCAGGACGTGCTGCTGGCCTTGCAGCCCGAACGCGGCGTCAACAACGGCAGCCCCTCCCTGCATATCCGCCTGCTGCAGGCGCTGGAGGTGAAACCGGGACAGCGCGTTCTGCACCTGGGCGCCGGCACCGGCTACTACACCGCCATCCTGGCCGAGCTGGTCGGACCGCAAGGCGCGGTCATCGGCGTCGAGCTGGACCCTGAACTGGCGGCGGCGGCGGAACGCAACCTCAGGCCCTGGAAGCAGGTGAAGCTGGTCTGCGGCGATGCCTTCCAGTGGCCGCGGGCGGCCGCCGACCGGGTCTACGTGAACTTTGCCGTGGCGCAGCCGGCCGAGCCCTGGCTGACCCACCTGCCGCTGGGCGGCCGGCTGGTCTTTCCCCTCGGCGTACCACCGCTGGCGCCGCGCAAGGGGGTGCGTCACGCCACCCGCGGTGGGGCGATCCTGGTCGAGAACCGCGGCGCCGGCTTTGCCGCCAGCTATGCCGGACCGGCCTATTTCGTCTGGGCCACCAGCCGGGCAAACGACGACCACGCCATGCTGCAGAAGCTGACCCATGCTTTCGACGCCGGGGGCATCGAGTTCATTCGCAGTCTGGTGTGGAAGCGCACCGTCGATCCCGGGCGATGCTGGTTCTGCCACGGCGACTGGGCGCTTTGCTACGACCCGGTTCCGGTCTGACGCCGCAACCATGGCTGGCGGCAAAACGCCGCAAACCGCAGCCGGTCGGACCGTCTTCTGGGCAATGGATTTTGCCTGGCGTTTGGCATTAAATGCCGCCCCAGCCGGGCAGGAGACAACAAGCCTGCCGGCCGGAAAAGATCCAGGCGGAGACCTAACACCCCGATGATGCGCCCGTTCCTGACTGCTGCCGTGCTGGCGGCAGCGTTTCTTGTCGCGCCCGCAGCCGGGCCGGCAATGGCTAGTCCCAGTCTGCAGATCACCCCCGACGTGACACCGCCGATGGACAGCCAGCAGGCCTTCGTCGAATGGATGGCGAAGAACCGCGGCGAGAAGGTGGAGAAGCTCAACGAGCGCTGGGCCCGCTTCCAGGCCATGATCCAGAACAAGGATCTGTGGACGGCCAAGGAATATCGCGCCTTCCTGCTGTCGCCGCGCGAGGAATTCGCCCTCAGCCGCAACTTCGCCCGCGCCTACGAGCACAACTTCCTCGACATTGGCTATGGCGTCACCATCTCCGGCCCGCATCTGGTGGGGCGCATGACCTCGGCCATCGACGTCAAGCACGGCGAGAAGGTGCTGGAGATCGGCACCGGCTCGGGCTACCAGTCCTCGCTGCTGACCTACCTGACCGACAAGGTCTACACCATCGAGATCATCCAGCCGCTGGGCGAGCGCACCGCCGCCACCTACCGGAAGCTGGCGGAAGCCGGCTACAAGGAGTTCGGCCGCATCGCCACCAAGGTCGCCGACGGCTATTACGGCTGGCCGGAGAACGCGCCGTTCGACAAGATCATCGTCACCGCCGGCATCGACCACATTCCCCCGCCGCTGCTGCAGCAGCTCGCCATCGGCGGCATCATGGTGATCCCGGTCGGCCCGCCGGGCCAGCAGCGCGTGCTGAAGGTGGTCAAGCAGCGCCAGCCGGACGGCGCTGTCACCATCACGCGCGAAGACCTCTACAACGGCCGGATCGTTCCCTTCGTGCCCTTCACCAAGCAGGGCGGCGGCACCCATAATTCGGGCGGCCGTTAACCGCACAGAAGAAGCGCGGCCATCGTGAACGCGACGTTTGCAGCCGGGACTTCGTCCCGGCTTTCTCTTTCCTTCTACGTCACCGTCGGCCTGATCGCCGGCGCCATCATCGCCTACCAGATCGCCATCATGCGCGTCTTCGCGGTGGCGAGCTGGGCGCATTTCGGCTCTTTCGTGGTCGGACTGGCGATGTTCGGCTTCGGCCTGGTCAGCGCCATCATGTGCATCGGCAAGGCGCATTTCGAGCGCCACTGGGACCGCTGGATCAGCGCCGCCCTGCTGCTGTTCGGACCACTAATGGTGGGCGCCAACTGCCTGGCGCAGGCGCTGCCGTTCAATCCCATTTTCCTGGTTTCCGACCCGACGCAGAAATGGCGGCTGGCCGGCAATTTCCTGATCTACTTCATCCCCTTCCTGCCCGGCGCCTTCTTCCTCGGGCTGGTGTTCCTGCGCGGCCAGCACGTCTTCGGCAAAGTGTATTTCGCCGACCTGGGCGGCTCGGGCCTGTGCGGGCTGGCCTTCCTGCTGGCCATGTATGTCGTGCTGCCGCAGCATCTGATCCTGGTGCCGCTGGCGATGTGGCTGGCCGGGGCGCTGGTCTGGTTCCTGGCCGCCGGCCAGCGCCGCGCCGCGCTGCTGGCGATCGTGCTGGCGATGGCCGCCACCGCCGCCACCTTCCTACTGCCGCAGATCGCCGTCTCGCCCTACAAGGGCGTGTCCTACGCCCGCAACTTCCCCGACTCCGAGCGCATCTATCGCGCCGCCTCGCCGCACGGGCTGATGGAGATCTACGCCAGCTCCTATTTCCATTTCGCTCCCGGCCTCAGCGACATGGCGGCGCTCAATCTCGACGAGACGCCGAGCAACGCCTATTACGGCATGTTCTTCGACAGCGACGGGCCGCAAGGCGTGATGAAGCCGATCCCCGAACGGCTGACCGCCTATTTCCGTTTCCTGCCCATGTACTACCCGTTCGTGCTGAAGCGGCAGCCCGACGTGTTCGTGGTGCAGTTCGGCGGCGGCATCTCGACCAACGTCGCGCTGCGCTCCGGCGCGAACGCCGTCACGGTGGCGGAAGCCAATCCCATGGTGCTGCAGGCGCTGCACGACGATGCCCGCATGGCACAACTCACCGGCGACATACTGCGCGATCAGCGCGTGTCGATCGTGCCCTATGACGGGCGGCTCTACGTGAAAGGCGCGCGCGACCGCTTCGACATTGTCGACCTGTCACTGGCCGACTCGGTCGGCCTGTCCAGCCCCGGCGGCTTCGCCATCACGGAGAAATACAGCTACACGCGCGAGGCTATGCGCGCCTATATGCGCGCCCTGAAGCCGGGCGGCGTGCTGTCGGTCACCTTGTGGAACAAGGAGGAGCCGGCCAAGTCGGTGCTGCGCCTGTTCGCCACCATGGTGCAGGCGGCGCAGGAGGTCGACGACGGCAGGACCGCCGACCGCTTCTACGTGGCGCAGGCCTATCTCTCGTCGGTGACGGTGCTCTACAAGCGCGGCGGCTTCACGCCGGCCGAGGTGGAGACGCTGAACCGGCACACCACGGCGATGACCTTCGACAGCATCTATTTCCCCGGCATCGAGTTCGATCCGCAGACTGCCGCGCCGGTCATGCAGGGCTATCGCGACCAGTATTTCTTCAATCCCGAAGCGGTCGCCGCCGCCGGGCTGGGCGGGCAGGACGCCAGCGATCCGACGATCCCGCAACAGAACGACCCGACCGTGCCGAGCGGCGGACAGAGCGCCGACGCCAGCAGTGGTCCGAGTGCCAGCACGGGCACCGCCGCGCTGGTGCCGGCGACCACCCTGGCGCGCTTCGCCATGCATGCGCTGATCAACGGCAGTTTCGACCGGTTCGCGAACGATTACGTCTTCCGCACCGAGGCGCTGACCAACGACCGGCCCTATTTCGCCGCCTATCTGAAATTCGCCGATCTGCCCAGCTTCCTCGACAAGCTCGACATCGTGCAGGACGAATGGGGCTATCTGCTGCTGTGGGCGACCTTGATCATCGGTGTCCTCGCCGCCTTCACCCTGGTGCTGTTGCCGGTGGCGTTCGGCTGGCGCTCGATCTTCGCCCACCAGCCCGGCAAGCTGGGCGTCATCGTCTATTTCATGTGCCTGGGGCTGGGCTACATCGTGGTCGAGGTCGGGCTGATCGCCAAGTTCATGCTGGCGCTGACCAACGCCACCGTGTCGGCCTCGGTGCTGATCACCGGCATGCTGGTGTTCTCCGGCCTCGGCAGCCTGGTGTCGGGCCGCTTCATCGACGTCTGCCGCCGGCTGATGCCGGCGATCTTTGTCGCGATCGCCGCCATGCTGCTGGTCTATGGTTACCTGCTCGACCCGGTGCTGGATGCGATCGGGGTGTGGCCCTATGGTTTGCGCATCGTCGCCTGCCTGGCGATCCTGTTCCCGGCCGCCTTCCTGATGGGCTTCTGCTTCCCTACCGCCATGGCGATGCTGTCCAGCCTGGGCAAGGAGCATCTGTTCCTGTGGGCCTGGGGCATCAATGGCTGCTTCTCGGTGATCGGGTCGGTGCTGGTGCCGCTGGTGGCGGCGCAGTTCGGGCTGGGGGCGCTGCTGCTGATCGCCGCCGTCGCCTATCTGGTGGCGCTGCCGGCCTTCTACGCGGTGCTGCTGCCGCGGCCCGTAGCGGCGACGGCAGCAGCGGCGGCGGCTTAGGGCGATGGCCGGCCGGCGGGGCTTTGTGCTGGCGGCGATTTGCGGCATCGTCGCCCTGTCCCTGCCGCTGGTCCTCATGAAACTGAAACCGGGCAAGTCCAGACCCGCGCCCGCCGCGCCCCGTCCGGCGCAGCGCTTCATCGCCGCGCTGGCCAGCGCGCCCTTCCCCTATGACGGGCCGGCCGCCGACGGCGCGCGCCCGTTCTACGATACGCGCGATCCGCGCACCCGCCAGCGCGCCCATACCACCGGCGACGGCACAGTGCTGCCCGAGCATCCGCACTACACCGACGATCGCGTGCTGTTCCATCTGCCACCCGGCTTCGATCCGGCCCGGCCGTTCGAGATCCTGGTGTTCTTTCACGGCCATGGCAGCGAGATCGAGCGCAGCGTGGCGCGCGACCTCGACCTGCCGGGCCAGCTCGACCTGTCCCGCCGCAACATGGTGCTGATCGCTCCGCAACTGGCGCTGGAAGCGCCCGATTCCAGCCCCGGCAAGCTTGGCTTGGCGGACGGGCTGAAGACCCTGCTCGACGAGGCGGCAACCCTGCTGGCGCAGTGCACCGGCGGACCGGATGATGCGCAGGCGTTCCGCACCGCACCGGTGATCCTCAGCGCCTTCAGCGGCGGCTATCGGGCGGTGGCGTTTTCACTGGCACAAGGCGGGGTGGACGCGCGCATCCGGGGCGTGCTGCTGCTGGATGCGGTTTACGGCGATACCAGGCTGTTCGGAAGCTGGATGCTGGAGCGCTGGCATGACGGGTTCTTCGTCAGCCTGCATGGTCCTTCCACCGCACGCTGGCATGAGGAACTGAAGGCGGTGCTGGCCGAACGTCGCCGGCGTCCGTCCGGACGGCTGCCGGCGCGCATCAGGCCCGGCACCCATGCCTTGGTCGCGGTCGAGACGGATCACAATACCTTGCCCCTGCAGGGACCGCCGCGGCAGCCGCTGCTTCACATGCTGAAACGCATCCGCCTATCCGATTGATCGAAAAAGATAATTTTCAATTCGATCTTTTTGAGCCACGCGCTCTTGTTTTGCATGGCGAGCATCCCTATTTCAATTTTGGAATAGGAAAAACCTTTTGGACGCGGCAAAAAAATCACAACTTCGCCCCAATTGAGGCCCGCGGCGGTCATATTCGAACCTTAGGTTTTTCAGCATCTCCCCCGGAACGTGGTCCCCCCAAGCCATGTTCCAGCCTCGATAAGAGGCAGCTCGGCCGCCCTCCCAGCTCCCCCCGGGATGGCGGCCACTTTATTTTCGGGCCATTTCGTCGCCTTCGGCCCGTTTTATCTTCCGTGCTATCTAGGCCGCATGGCCAAGTTCGAAGGGCGCGCGCTGGCCTGCCATCGCGGCGGGCGGCTGGTGTTCGAAAAGCTGGATTTCGCGCTCGACCCCGGCGAGGCGCTGGTGCTGCGCGGCCGCAACGGCAGCGGCAAGTCGACCCTGCTGCGGCTGCTGGCCCTGCTAGCGCCACCGCGCGGCGGCGAGCTGGCGTGGGATGGTGCTGCGCTGGACCGCGACGCGCACCGCAGCCGGCTGCGCTTCCTGGGCCATGCCGATGCGCTGAAGCCGGCCCTGTCGGCGCTGGAAAATCTCCTCTTCGCCGCCCGGCTGCTGGATCCCGCCAGTACGCAACAGCGCTGCCTGGCCGCCCTCGATCGGCTGGGGTTGGGCGCGCTGGCGGAGCAGCCGGCGCGCTTCCTGTCCGCCGGCCAGAAGCGGCGGCTGGCGCTGGCCCGCCTGCTGGCCAGCGACGGCGCGCTGTGGCTGCTGGACGAGCCGGGCACCGGACTGGATGCCGATTCGCTGCAGGCGCTGCGCGATCTGATCGCGGAGTTCCGCCGCGGCGGCGGCATGGTGGTGCTGTCCACCCATGGCGATCTCAATCCACCGATGGCGCATCACCTGCAGATGGAGCGCTTCGCGCCGGAGCCGGCATCGTGAACCGTTTCCTGCTGCTGCTGCTGCACGATCTGAAGCTGGCGCTGCGCCAGTCGAGCGACGGGCTGACGGTGCTGACCTTCTTCCTGCTGGCGGTCAGCCTGTTTCCGCTCGGCGTCGGACCCGAACCGGTATTGCTGGCGCGCATCGCGCCGGGCGTGCTGTGGGTCGGCGCCCTGCTGGCGGCGCTGCTGTCGCTGGACCGGCTCTATCAGAGCGACGCCGATGACGGCACGCTCGATCTGCTGCTGACCAGCGATGCGCCGCTGCCGCTTCTGGCGCTGGCGCGCAGCCTGGCGCACTGGCTGACCACCGGGTTGCCGCTGACTCTGCTGGCGGCGCTGCTGGCCGGCATGCTGGGCATGGCGGGCGAGGCCATCCCGCCGCTGATGCTGGGCCTGCTGCTGGGCACGCCAACCCTCAGCCTGCTGGGCGGGCTGGGCGCGGCGCTGATCGTCGGCGCACGGCGCGCCGGCCCGCTGGTGCCGCTGTTGATCCTGCCGCTATGCGTGCCGGTCCTGATCTTCGGCGTCGCCGCCGGCGATCTGGCGGCCGGCAGCGATCCGGCTTTTCCCCTCACCGTCCTGGCCGCCCTGCTTCTGGCCGCCGTGGCGCTGGCGCCCTGGGGTATTGCAGCCGCCTTGCGCGCGGCTGGGGAATAGGGTTCGATGCCGCCCGCCATGGCCCTCCACGCGCTCGCCAATCCCGCCAGGTTCCAGCGGCTCAGCCGGCGCGTGCTGCCTCCGGTCGCGGTGCTGGCGACCGCGTTCCTGGCCCTGGGACTCTATCTCGGGTTGATCGAGGCGCCGACCGACTACCAGCAGGGTAATACGGTAAGGATCATGTTCGTGCACGTGCCGGCGGCATGGCTGGCGATGATGGCCTATGCCGTCATGGCCGGCTGCGGCGCCAGCCTGCTGATCTGGCGCCATCCGCTGGCCGACATCGCCCAGCGCGCCGTCGCACCGCTGGGCGCGGGACTGACTTTCATCTGCCTGGCCACCGGCTCGCTGTGGGGCAAGCCGACCTGGGGCACCTGGTGGGTGTGGGATGCGCGGCTGACCTCGATGCTGGTGCTGCTGTTCCTCTATGTCGGGCACATCGCACTGGCGAACGCGTTCGACGATCGCGACCGCGGCGGACGCGCCGCCGCCATCCTGGCGCTGGCCGGGCTGATCAACCTGCCGATTATCAAATTTTCCGTCGATTGGTGGTACACTCTGCACCAGCCCGCCAGTGTCTTGCGCCTGGACGGGCCGACCATACACAGCTCGCTGCTGATTCCCCTTCTCGTCATGGCCGTGGGGTTTCTGCTGTACTTCGTGGCGGTGCTGCTGGTGCGCATCGAGGCCGGGCTTGCCGCGCGCAAGGTGGAAGCCCTGCTGGGCAATGGACGCGGGTAGTTCCTGAACCGATGCGGCGCGGCCGCTGGCCTTTGAGGGAGAGAACGTCTTGAAGTCGAAGAAACTGGTTGCCGCCGCAATGGCCGTCGTGATGGGTGGTCTCCCGAGCCTGGCTTCGGCGCAGGGCGCCTGCCGCAGTACCGCCGAGTTGCAGGCGATCGCCCTGCGCATGCTGACGACGGAACTGATGGTGGCGGCGCTGGGCTGTTCGGGTACGACGGAAGACAGCTTCCGCAACCGCTACGGCTCGTTCGTGCAGAAGTTCAACGCCGACCTGGTGCGCAACGGCTCGCAGCTGAAGTCGCATTACGCCCGCCATGGCGGCGATTCGCGCATGAACATGATGGTGACGCAGCTCGCCAACATCGCCGAGCAGCGCCGCCGCGCCGATCCCAATTTCTGCGTCGACACCGATCGCAAGCTGAACATCGGACTGGCGGCCGAAACCACCAAGCTCGACCAGGTGCCGCTGTCGACCGACTACTACACGCCCGCTTTGGGCATCCGCGAATGCGCCGCCTCGCAGGCGCGCCCCGCCGCGCCGGCGAAAAAGTAGAAGTCTCCCCGGCCTCTTCCCCGCGCCTGCCATGTCGATGGCGCTGCAGACGCGGTCGCTGCGGCTGCGCCCGCTGGCGGCGGCGGACCTGCAGGGACTGGCCGCGCTGCTGCACGACGAACCCGTGCGCCGCCATCTGCTCGACGGGCGGATCATGCCGCCGGATTGGCTGGAAGCGCAGATCGAGGCGTCGGCGGCGTGTTTCGACAGCAATTCGCTGGGCCTGTTCGCCGCCGCCCGGCGCGAAGAACCGGCGGTTCTGGCCGGCATCGCCGGCGGCATCGTTCCAGCGGACGACGGCGAACCGGAACTGATCTATGCCCTGGCGCCGGCCCTGTGGGGCCGCGGGCTGGCGCTGGAGATGGCGCAGGCGATCGTCGACTTCACCTTCCGCCGCCTGGGCTGGCGACGGCTGACGGCCAGCGTCGATCCGCCCAACCGGCGCTCGGTGGCGGTGCTGGAACGCCTGGGCTTCGACAGGGCGCCGGGCGATGCCGTCCACGGAACGGTTATCAAATACACGCTCGACAGCAAGCGCTGGAGCGGATCGGGCTCCGCCTGATCCGCTCCATCCGCTCCACACCTGACAACAAACGGCGCGTTTTCCCGATCGCATGCGGCAGCGTGAACCGCGGATGCGTTCGCGGTCGGCAAACGGTTGGCGATGCTCCGGCCAAAACCCGGAGCAAAGAAAGATCCCGGAGCAAAGAAAAAGGGCGGTCCCGAGGGACCGCCCTTTGCTTGTCTGCTCAGGCCGAGGCTTAGAGCATGATCTCCACGCGGCGGTTCTGCGGCTCGCGCACCCC
>JBBCJW010000080.1:0-19748 GCA_037190765.1 Alphaproteobacteria bacterium | reverse complement strand
CTCCCATCTAACTGCGATCCGCTCTGGCGACGGCGAAGAGCGGCATGGGCATGAAGCTCATGCGGTGGTGCTGGCTGGGGCCGTACTGGTCGATGGCGGCGCGGTGCTCGGGCGTGCCGTAGCCGGCGTTGCGCTCCCAGCCATAGACCGGGTGTTCGCCCGCCAGCTGGCGCATCAGCCGGTCGCGCGTGACCTTGGCGACGATGGAGGCGGCGGCGATCGACAGCGAGAGCGCATCGCCGCCGATCACGGTGCGCACCGCGCAGCCGAGCTGCCGGGGCACCTGGTTGCCGTCGACCAGCGCGGTGTCGGGCTGGCAGGGCAGGCCGGCGACGGCGCGCTGCATGGCGAGGAAGGTGGCCTGCAGGATGTTGACGCGGTCGATCTCCTCGACGCTGGCCATGCCGACGGAAATGCTGACGGAAGCGCAGTCCTGCAGGCGGGCGAAAATCTCCTCGCGCTCCTCCGCCGTCAGCTTCTTGGAATCGTCGATCAGGCGCGCCAGTCTGCGCGGCAGCGCCAGCTCGCGCACGATCACCGCCGCCGCCGTCACCGGTCCGGCCAGCGGCCCGCGGCCGGCCTCGTCGATGCCGGCGACGACGCCCTGGCATTGGCGTTCGATCCTGAAACTGGGCATCGCGACGTCTTGCTTTCCCTGCTGCCTGCGGCCCATCCTGTTGCGATGGACCGCAGCGCGCAAGAAGCGATAGTCGTGGATATCTTGCAGGAAGATGCCGCCGCCATGGCGCAGCTGCGCGCCGTGCGCTCGCTCGTGCTGGCGGACTGGTGCATCGCCGGCGGCTTCGTGCGCAACCGCGTCTGGGACAGGCTGACCGGCCAGCGCGAGGCCTTCCCCGCCGATACCGACGTGCTGTTCTTCGACCATGCCGACGTTTCGCGCCAGCGCGAGGCGGCGCTGGAGGCGCGGCTGCGGCAGGCGCTGCCGCAGGTGGACTGGCAGGTGCGCAACCAGGCGCGCATGCACGAATTCAACGACGATCCGCCCTATCGCGATACCGCCCACGCCATGACCTTCTGGCTGGAGACCTGCACCGCGGTCGGCGCGCGGCTGCTGCCGGACGACCGCATCGAGGTCGTGGCGCCGAACGGGCTGGACGATCTGCTGAATCTGGTGTTCCGGCCCACCGCATCGGGCCGCAAGCACTATGCCGCCTATCGCCAGCGCATCGACACCAAGCCGTGGCGGCGGCGCTGGCCGGCGGCGACCTTCATCGTCTAGAGGTACGAATGTTCGTGGGCGAGCTGGAGCGGAACGAGGGCATCGCCGTCTGGGGCATGGACAGCATCGCCGCGATCGCGCCCGCGCATGAAGGCTGCGTCGTCGTCACCGGCTCGCATGGCGGCCAGAGCGCGGGCGAATACGCGCTGAAAATTCCCCTGCGCGCGGTGCTGTTCAACGATGCCGGCATCGGCAAGGACGAGGCCGGCGTGGTGGCGTTGGCGATGCTGCAAGAGAAGGGCATCCCCGCCGCCGCCATCGCCCACACCACCGGCCGCATCGGCGATGCGCTCGACATGTGGGACCACGGCTATCTGTCGCGGGTCAACGAGGTGGCGGCGCAGGCGGGGCTGGAAGAGGGCATGAGCGCGCGCGAGGCGGCGCGGCGGCTGGCGAAGAACTCCTAAGAGCCTGACCGAAAATGGAGAGTGAGTTTTCAGCCCTCTCTTATTACGCCCTTCTCCCGCTTGCGGGAGAAGGGCGTTTGAGGGAGAGAGCTTCTAGTCGGAAGCCAAAGATAGACGACAAGCAGCCAAACGATTTCTGTGGTGGGGCACTTCCGATGCCCATCGCGTGCTGAAATCACTCGCTCCATTTTCGGTCAGACTCTAAGCGGCTTGAGCGGCGCGCCAGAGTTCAGTGGCACGAGCAATGAAGGCCTCGAAGGCTGCTCCGTCGGCGAAGGCGCGGCGCGGCACGACATAGGCGGCGCTGACGCCGATGGCGATAAAAACATGATCGGCGGTCCGCTCCACCGATTCGATTCCCTGCCAGCGCACCCAGCCTTCGCTCATGGGCGAGGAGCGCCACAGAGAATCCGGTCGCAGTTCGATGCGGGTGCGGCCGAACAGGGCACGATTGCGGCCGGCCGATACCATGGCGGCAAGATTCCGTTTCGACACCTGGTAATACCAAAGCCACACATAGGCCGTGTAGGCGGCCACCATCAGGAAATAGACCAGAGGCACGTAACTTTCCGCATTGCTCACATAGAGCATCAGAAGGCCGATGGCCGTCAGCGCTATCGGCATCGCGACGCGGGACAGGAATCGCTGCCGACGATATCGGGGATTGGTGCGCATGAAATGCAGGCTGTAGGCGACGTAATCGTCCACGCCGTAGTCGTATTCGACCGCAAGTGTTTCTGGCAATTGCGCCTCCGTTGTCGTCGAGACTAACGGATCGCTTTCGTCAAAGCAGCGATAATTGCCCGCCGTTGCGTTCGGCCATGGCGTCGGGCGGCACCTTGAACTTCGTGCTGTCGATATGGAAGCGCTCGGCGTTGAGGCCGAGCTGGCGGCAGGCGCGGTCGAAGCGCTGGGCCAGCAATTGCGCCACCGGGCCGTCGCCTGTCATGCGCTGGCCCCATTCGGGATCGTAGTCGCGGCCGCCGCGCATCTGGCGCACCAGGCTCATGACGCGGGCGGCGCGGTCGGGGACATGCGCCTGCAGCCATTCGCGGAACAGGTCCTTGATCTCCAGCGGCAGGCGCAGCAGCACGTAGCCGGCGCGCCGGGCGCCGCGCCTGTGCGCTTCTTCCAGAATCGATTCCATCTCGTGGTCGTTCAGGGCCGGGATCATCGGCGCCGTCATCACGCCGACCGGAATATCCGCTTTCGCCAAGGCCTCGATGGCGTCGAGGCGGCGGCGCGGGGTGGAGGCGCGCGGCTCCATGGTGCGGGCCAGCCCGGCGTCGAGCGTGGTGATGGAGAGGAAGCACTCGACCAGATGGTCCTGCGCCATCTCCTTCAATATGTCGATGTCGCGCGTGATGAGATGGTTCTTTGTGACCATGCCCAGCGGGTGCCTGAAGTCGGCCAGCGTGCGCAGGATCGAGCGGGTGATCTGCATCTGCCGCTCGACCGGCTGGTAGGGATCGGTGTTGGTGCCCATGGCGATCATGCGGCAGCGGTACTTGGGATCGCTCAGCTCGCGGCGCAGCAGCTTGGCGGCCTCGGGCTTGAACAGGATGCGGGTCTCGAAATCCAGCCCCGGCGAGAAGCCCAGCCAGGCATGCGAAGGGCGGGCGAAGCAGTAGACGCAACCATGCTCGCAGCCGCGATAGGGATTGATGGAGCGGTCGAACGGCACGTCGGGCGAGGTGTTGCGCGCGATGATGGTGCGCGAGGCGTCCGCCAGCAGCGTGGTGCGCAGCGGCGGCAGCTCGTCGTCGACCGGCGCGGCATCGTTCCAGCCGTCCGACGTGGCGATGCGCACTTCCTTTTCGTAACGGTTGGTGCGGTTGGACACAGCACCACGGCCCTTGCGCGGCTGGTCGGGCAGCGGCGCGTCAGGATCGGTGGGCAGGTATGGCGGCGTCCGGTTCATGCCCGACTCATAGGTCGCTAGCATGAACAAAACAAGAACATTGCCGCTGGATACGGTAAGCGGAGAGGCGAAATCCGGCTAGAACGCCAGCGAATCGTCCTCAACCCATTCGCGGCGGATCCGTTCGAGGGCCTGCGGCTGGTAGAGATCGGCGATGGTGGCGCGCGCATGCGCCTTCATTTCCGGCGACAGGCCCAGATCGCTCCAGCGGTCGGGCTCGGTGCCCTGATAGGAAGGATCGGTCTGCACCGACCAGCGCGCCATGAAGGCCATGGTGCGCAGCCAGGTCATGCGCCGCAGCGGCAGCAGGAACGGGCGCAGCCGTTGCGCACGTTCGGCGCCGATCAGGTCGAGATACTGGCGGTAGAAGGAGACGACGGCGTCGCGCGACAGCGCCAGGTTCATGTCGCGGTCCCAGCGCGTCGAGGTCTCCAGCGTGGCATGCGCCAGGTCGATGGCGGCCGCACCATAGTGAACTTTCTCCAGATCGACGAACCACGCCTTGTCCTGGGCATCGACCAGGAAATTGCCGGGATGCGTGTCGGCCAGCGCCAGCACCGGGTCGGGCCGGCCGCGCCTGGTCGAGCCTGCGTAGTCGCGCGCCCAGGCCAGTTCCTGGCGCAGCGTTTCGCGCACGCTATCGTCCAGCATCATGCGGTCGAAGAACACGGCGTTGGTCTCGATCGCCTGCAGCAGGGCTGCGACGGCATCGTCGGGGAAGGGGATCGGCGCCGCCTCGGCCGGTGTTGGAACCGGCAGCGAATGAATCGCCGCCAGGCTGCGCGCCATCAGCCCCAGCTCCGCCGGCAGATGCGGCACGCGCCCGTCGATGCGGTCGACCACCAGCGCGCCGCCCGGCAGGGCCTCGCCCGGCGGCAGCAGCGCGAACAGGCGCGGCGTGACGCCGCTGGGAGCGCAGCGGCGAAAGGCTTCAGCCTGCACGTTCAGCCGCGCCGCCGCCGTCGGATCGCCCGGGAAGGCGTAGGCGATGCGCACGACCAGTGCGCGGTTCTCGATCGGCGGCACGATCGAGACATGGCCATGCGCGGTGCCCTTGCTGGACAGCGGCGCCAGATCGTCTTCGTTCAGCCCGGCGAGGGCGGGCACGCGATGCAGCGCGCGCAGAAGTTCAATGTAATGGGACATGGGCGCCGTCTAGCCGCTGCGCGGCAGCTTGCCTTCGTTCAGCCGCGGCAGCAGCTCGGCGAAATTGCAGGGGCGGAAGCGGATGTCGAGCTGGTGTTTCAGGATCTCGTCCCAGCCGTCGCGGCAGGCGCCGGGCGAGCCGGGCAGGGCGAAGAGATAGGTGCCACCCGCCACGCCGGCGGTGGCGCGTGACTGGATGGTCGAGGTGCCGATCTTCTGGAAGCTGATCCAGCGGAACATTTCGCCGAAGCCGTCGATCTTCTTCTCGTACACGCGCTCGAAGGCTTCCGGCGTGACGTCGCGGCCGGTGACGCCGGTGCCGCCGGTGGCGATCACCACCTCGATCTGCGGATCGGCGATCCATGTCTGCAACTGGGCGACGATCCGCTCGATGTCGTCGGTGACGATGGCGCGGGCGGCGAGATGATGGCCGGCCTCCTGCAGGCGGCCGACCAGCACCGGGCCGGAGCGGTCGTCAGCCTCGCTGCGGGTGTCGGATACGGTCAGGACCGCGATATTGACCGGCTTGAACGGCCGCGATTCATCGACTGCCACCTGTGCTCTCCGTTCCGCTGGACGCCTTGCGCGCCTGGGCGAAACCGCTCCGCGCGCTGCTGTCCACGGAGACATAGAGAGGCCAGCGATGGGAGGCAAGGGCATCGAGCGCGGGCGTCGGCTGGTTCAGCCGCATCTGGTAGATCCACAGATTGGTCATCACCCGCTCGATGAACAGCCGCGTCTCGCGCACCGGGATCGAAGCGATGAACAGCAGCGGATCGTCGTTGTAGTTGACCTCGCTCTGCCAGCGCTGGAGGTTGCCCGGCCCCGAGTTGTAGGCCGCCGCCACCAGGAACAGGTTGGGGCCGATCGGCTCGTATTCCATCAGGTAGCGCAGATAGTGCTGGCCCAGCATCAGGTTGACGGCCGGCTGGTAGACGCGCCTGGCATCGGCCGGGTTGCCGGCGCGGCGCGCCATGGCCTGCGCCGTGCGCGGCATGAGCTGCATCAGCCCGGCAGCACCGGCGCGCGAGCGGGCGCGCGGATTGAACGCCGATTCCTGGCGCACGAAGGCGTAGACCAGTGCCGGGTCGACGATGAAGCCGCCCTTGGGCTCCCAGGCCGGCATCGGGTAGAGCGCGGCGTCGAGGCCGGGAATGCGGTTGCGCAGCTTCTCGTCGCGCACCGAATTGGCGACGCGCAGCGCCAGGTCGGGCAGGCGCGCCTCCTCGGCCAGCGCCAGCACGCCGGCGATGGTGGCGGGATCGGCGTCGAGCGTCAGCGCATGCAGCTCGTGCTCGGCGCGATCGACTTCGCCGGCGCTGAGCAGCGCCAGCGCCCGCCGTCCGGCGCGGTCGGCGGCGATCATGTCGTACTGCTTGCGGCTCAAGGTCTGCGGCGACCACAGGAAGCCGGGATCGCCGCCCACCGTGCGCAGCGCCAGGATGCCGTAGAAGGTGCGCGGATGGGCGGCGGCCTTGCGCATCCAGGGATTGTAATGCTCGGGATTGCCCGACAGCAGGTTGGCGCGCGCCGCCCAGAAGGCGCCGGCGGCGGCGTTCCACGGCGAGACGTTCGGCGCCTCGGCCAGCGTCTGGAAGCGGCGCGCCGCTTCCGAATACGCGCCCAGCCGCCACGCCGCCAGGCCGGCGGTCCAGTTCGCCATCACCGCCTCGTCGCCGGCGGCGTCGCGCGCGGTGTCCAGCGCCAGCTCGTCGTCCTTGCCGGACAGGAACAGGCGCGAGGCGATGTCGGCGCGCATGCGGTCGATCTCGCCCGGCGTGAACCAGTTCTGCGCCTCCTTGCTTTCCAGCAGGCGCAGCGCCTGGGTGAAGCTCTCGCGCCGCGCCAGCGTCTCGACCTGCTTCTTCAGCGTGTTGGCGCGCGAGCGCTCGGTGATCGACAGCATCCTGGTCGGCGGCGGCTGGTTGGCGGCGGCCGCGGCGGCTGGCGTGCTCGACTTGGTGATGAAGCTGGACGGCGTCGGCTCGGGTGCGCCGGCCGGTCGGCGCTTCAGCGCCAGCTTGTAGATGCGCGGTGCATCGGGATGGTCGCTGTAGACCGACAGCCACTGCGCCAGTTGCTCGTATTGCGACTTGTAGGCGTTGTGCAGGTAGCGCTGCGCCAGCACGTGGCCGAGCAGGATGCGGTTCTCCAGCGCGTCGATCTCGGCACTGGCGCGCTTGAAGTCGCCGCGGTCCTGCGCGTCGAAAATCGCCTGGTAGCGCTGGCTGTCGGCGGGCGAGATCACCTGGCCGAAGGAGAACAGCCGCTTCTCGTCGCTGCGCGTGACGACGGGCTCCAGCTCGATGCGATCGCTGGTGGCGAGATTGCGCTCGGCTTGCGCGCCGGCCAGCGACGGCAGCAGCGCCAGCGACAAGGCAACAGCCATGGCCGGCGCGGCGCGTCTCTTCCCCCGCAAGAGTACGATCCCCATCCCCCTCGGTCCGTTTTTTGTGGGCCGATTGCTTCCCTGGGGCGCGACCCTGCCGGTTGTTGCAGGCAGGGAGCAAGACAAAATTCAGCACAAAATTCCAGCGGCACCAGATGTTGCTGCCGCTGTGGCGATGGTCACCAGATGTGCTTCGACTTTTTTTACAGCTCGTCGAGCTTCTGCCGGATCGCCAGCAGGTCGCGCCAGGCTTCGCGCTTCTGCGCCGGCGAGCGCAGCAGATAGGCGGGATGGAAGATCGCCATGGTCGGCACGCCTTTCTCCAGCACCGCCGGCCGGTAGTCGAACCAGCGGCCGCGCAGCTTCATGATGCCTTCGCTGGTCTGGAACAGCGTCTTCGCCGCCACGCCGCCGGCGAGGATCAGGATCCTGGGCTGCACCAGCGCGATGTGGCGCTCGACGAAGGGCAAGCACAGCGCGATCTCGCCCGAAGTCGGCGTGCGGTTGCCTGGCGGCCGCCAGGGCAGGATGTTGGTGATGTAGAAGCCGGTCTTTCGGTCGAGGTCGATGAAGCCCAGCATGCGGTCGAGCAACTGGCCGCTGACGCCGACGAAAGGCTTGCCCTGGCGGTCCTCGTCGGCGCCGGGCGCTTCGCCGATCACCATGACGCGCGTTTCGGGATTGCCGTCGGCGAAGACGGTGTTCTTCGCCGTGCGCTTCAGCGCGCAGCCTTCGAACGCTTCGATGGCGGCCCGCAATTCGGCCAAAGTGGTGGCGGCGTTGGCCGCTGCGCGCGCGTCCTCGACCGCGGCCGGCGATTCCAGCGGCACGGCGGTGGGCGAGGTCAGGCGCGGTTCGGCGGCGGCCCGTCGCACCGCGGGGGCGGAAGGCGGCGACGCGGCGCTGGACGACGCGGCGCTAGGCGACCCGGGAGCGGCAGGCGGCGCCGTCCGCGCGGGCGGCGCGGCTGTGGCGCGCGCGGCCTGTGCGGCGCTGGCGGTTGCGGCGCTGGCGGCGTAGCGGTCGACCGGCGCATCCTCGATCGCCTCGTCGACCCCGGCATCGCGCCAGAAGGCCAGAATTGCGGCAATATCGCCTGAATCTTCCGCCGGATTAGCCATGGCCTCGCTGCGGCTGGTAGGTTATTCCTTGGCGACGTTCCGCCGGATCCCTGGCGGCCGGCGGAGCGCATAAAAACCAAGAATCGTCGTGCCTAAGGAGTATCCCATGACGCGCGAGGCAATGGAATACGACGTCGTGATCGTCGGCGCCGGCCCGGCCGGCTTGAGTGCCGCGATCCGGCTGCGTCAACTGGCGGCTGAAACCGGCCACGAAGTCAGCGTCTGCGTCATCGAGAAGGGCTCCGAGGTCGGCGCGCATATCCTGTCCGGTGCGGTGATCGACCCGATCGCGCTCAACGAACTGATCCCGGACTGGAAGGAGAAGGGCGCGCCGCTCAACACGCCGGTAACCGAGGACCAGTTCCTGTTCCTGACCGAGAAGGGCGGCTTCCGCTTCCCCGAGGCGCTGATGCCGCGGCTGATGAACAACCACGGCAACTACATCGTCAGCCTGGGCAATCTGTGCCGCTGGCTGGCCGAGCAGGCGACCGAGCTGGGGGTCGAGATCTATCCCGGCTTCGCCGCCGCCGAGGTGCTCTACAACGAGGACGGCAGCGTGAAGGGCGTCGCCACCGGCGACATGGGCATCGCCAGGGACGGCACGCACAAGGACAGCTACACCCCGGGCATGGAGCTGCACGCCAAGTACACGCTGTTCGCCGAGGGCGTGCGCGGCTCGCTGACCAAGATGCTGTTCGATCGCTTCAGCCTGCGTGAGGGCGTGCAGCCGCAGAAATTCGGCATCGGCCTGAAGGAGCTGTGGCAGATCGATCCGGCCAAGCACAAGCCGGGCCTGGTCATGCACAGCCAGGGCTGGCCGCTCGACAGCAAGACCGGCGGCGGCTCCTTCCTCTACCATCTGGAGGACAACCAGGTGGCGGTCGGCTTCGTCATCCACCTGAACTACCAGAATCCCTATCTCTCGCCGTTCGACGAGTTCCAGCGCTTCAAGACGCATCCCAGGATCCGTCCCTTCTTCGAGGGCGGCAAGCGGCTGGCCTATGGCTCGCGCGCCATCAACGAAGGTGGATTGCAGTCGATTCCGAAGCTGGTGTTCCCCGGCGGCGCGCTGATCGGCTGCTCGGCCGGCTTCGTCAACCTGCCGCGCATCAAGGGCTCGCACAATGCGATGAAGACCGGCATGCTGGGCGCCGAAGCCGCGTTCGAGGCGCTCAAGGCGGGCCGGACGCATGACGAACTGGCCTCCTATCCGGAGGCGTTCCGCAATTCCTGGTCCTATACCGATCTGTGGAAGGTGCGCAACGTGAAGCCGGCGTTGAAATGGGGCATGGCCATGGGCACGCTCTATGGCGGCGCCGAGATGTGGCTGAACAGCCTGGGGCTGGGCAAGCTGATCCCCTGGACGCTGAAGCACGGCAAGGCGGACCACGAATCGCTGAAGCCGGCGGCCGAGTGCCAACCCATCGCCTATCCCAGGCCGGACGGGGTGGTCAGCTTCGACAAGCTGTCCTCGGTGTTCCTCTCCAGCACCAATCACGAGGAGGACCAGCCAGTCCATCTCAAGCTGAAGGACCCGTCGATCCCGATCAACGTCAACCTGCCGCTGTGGGCGGAGCCGGCGCAGCGCTACTGCCCGGCCGGCGTCTACGAGGTGCTGGACAACGACGACGGCAGCAAGCGCTTCCAGATCAACGCGCAGAACTGCGTCCACTGCAAGACCTGCGACATCAAGGACCCGTCGCAGAACATCAACTGGACCGTCCCCGAAGGCGGCGGCGGTCCGAACTATCCGAACATGTAGCCGCGTATCGGCGAGGGATGGTGCGAGCATGACAATGCGCAAGGCAGCGGCGATCGCGGTGGCACTGGCCATCCTCGCAACCGGACAGCAGGCGTCGGCCCAGCAGGTGCTGCGCGAACGCAACGGCCTGGCGCCGTCGCCGACCGGCGCCTATCTCGCCGGCCGCTATGCCGGCCAGGTCAGCGACTATGCCGCCGGCGTCGCCTATATCGACCGGGCGCTGGCGCTGAACCCGGCCGATCCGGCGATGCAGTTCCTGGCGTTCCGCATGCGCATCGCCGCCGGCAAGATGGAATCGGCGACCGAGCTGGCCGGCAGGATCGCCGAGCAGTTCCCCAACGATCCAGTGGCGCCGCTG
Organism: Alphaproteobacteria bacterium; assembly: GCA_037190765.1. Classification (GTDB taxonomy): domain Bacteria; phylum Pseudomonadota; class Alphaproteobacteria; order Reyranellales; family JAQSWP01; genus JAQSWP01. The sequence continues at coordinate 9,404 of JBBCJW010000080.1, read as the reverse complement.
GTGCTGGCGATCGAGGCGGCGCGCAAGCAGGACTACACCGGCGCCGAGCGGGCGCTGGCGCGCATTCCCTCCGGCCAGCAGCTCGGCTTCATGCGTCCCTACCTGCTGGCCTGGGTCAAGGTGGGGCAGAAGGACCATGCCGCCGCCATCACCAGCCTGGAGTCGGGCGCGCCGCCGGGCCAGGGCGGCAAGCCCTCGGCCGTCTTCCTGCTGCATACCGGGCTGGTCGACGAGATCGCCGGGCGCAAGGACGAGGCGCTGCGCAAGCTGAGCGAAGCCTATGCCTCGCCCGACGCGGCGACAGTGCGGGTGGCGATGGCGCTGGCCGCCTTCCATCGCCGCAACGGCAATCCGGAGGAAGCGCAGAACCTGATGCGCGCCTTCCACGAGCGCGCGCCCGAGTTCGCGCCGCTCGATGCGCTGCTGAACGATCGGTTCCAGCGCCTGCCGACGGTGACCGACGGCATGGCCGAGGTCATGTTCGACGTGTTTGCAGCCCTTGCCGCCAATTCCGGCCGCAACGAGCAGCTCGAGGATGCGGCGGTGCTGTTCGGCCGGCTGACTCTGGAGCTGCGGCCCGACTACGAGCTGGCCCGCATCCTGCTCGGCGACATCTTCACGCAGAACAGCCAGTACGAAACCGCGCTCGAGGTCTATCGCGGCATCGACCGCGCCTCGCCGTTCCACTGGCGCACCCAGCTCAAGGTGGCGGCGACTCTCGACCAGGCGGACCGGACCGACGAGGCCATCGCCCAGTTCAGGGCGATGATGGAAGAGCGCAAGGACCGCGCCGACGCGGCGCAGTCGCTGGGCGACATCCTGCGCGGGCGCGAGCGCTTCGCCGAGGCGGCCGACGCCTATGCCCTCGCCGTCGAGCGCACACCCCAGCCGCAGACGCGCGACTGGTCGCTGTTCTTCGCCCATGGCATCGCGCTGGAGCGGTCGGACCAGTGGGACAAGGCGGAAGCCGCGTTCCGCCGCTCGCTCGAACTGCAGCCCGACCAGCCCTACGTGCTGAACTACCTGGCCTATTCCTGGGTCGACAAGGGCATCAACCTGCGCGAGGGCAAGGAGATGCTGGAGCGCGCCGTGCGCCAGCGGCCCAATGACGGCGCCATCGTCGACAGCCTGGCCTGGGCGCATTACCGGCTGGGCGAGTACCCGCGCGCGGTCGAGCTGCTGGAGCGGGCGGTGGCGCTGCTGTCGACCGACTGGACCATCAACGACCATCTCGGCGACGCCTATTGGCGGGTCGGCCGCAAGATCGAGGCCAAGTACCAGTGGCAGCGGGCCCTGACCTTGAAGCCCGATGCCGACAAGGTGAAGTCGGTCGAGGACAAGATCGCCAACGGCCTGACCGACGAGCCCGCGCCGGGCAAGAACTGAGCCCGTGAGCCCTGCCGTTCGTCTGCCGGCGCCGGCCAAGCTCAATCTTGGCCTGCGCGTGCTGGGTCGGCGCGCCGATTCCTATCACCTGCTGCAGTCGCTGGTGGTGTTCCTCGACCTGGCCGACGAGATCGAGCTGGTTCCCGCGTTAGACTGGCAGCTGCGCCTGCGGGGCCCTTTCGCCGCCGCCCTGGCCGAAGGCGAAAACCTGGCGCTGAAAGCGGGCCGGCGGCTGGCGGCACAGGCCATGGCCGACATCGCCGGCTGCGCTGCTCTTGCCGCGCGGATGTCGCTGACCAAGAACATTCCGGTCGCCGCCGGGCTGGGCGGCGGCTCGGCCGATGCGGCGGCGGTGCTGCGCGGACTGAACCAGGCGTGGCGGCTGGATATGCCGCAGGAGCGGCTGGGCGCGCTCGGCCTGTCGCTGGGGGCGGACGTGCCGGTCTGCCTGGCCGGCGTGGCGGCGATGGTAAGCGGCATCGGCGAGGTGATCGCGCCGGTCGCGGTGCCGCCGCTGTCGCTGGTCGTCGCCAATCCCGGCATTGCCGTGGCGACCCGGGAGGTGTTCGCGCGCCTGCAGCCGCCTTATGCCGAAGCGCTTGCCTTGCCGGCCGGGTTCGCCGATGCCGCCGCCGTCGCCGATTTCTCGCGGGCGCTGGGCAACAGCCTGGCGGCGCCGGCGATCGGCGTCTGTCCCACCATCGCCGCCCTGCTGGACGATATTGCCGCGCTCGACGGCTGCCGGTTGGCGCAGATGTCGGGCAGCGGCGCCACCTGCTTCGGACTCTTTGCGACGGAGGCGGCTGCACGCGATGCGGCGGCGAGGCTGCAGGCGAAGCGGCCCGGCTGGTTCGTGCGCGCCTGCCGCAGCCTGTCTTGATCGTGCTGTCTTGATCGTGCTGGCCTGATCGTTACTGCCGGGCCATGCCGGCGACCTCGTTGAGGCTTTCGAGCAGTTCAACGCTTGGCTTGCCGTCGACCGGCAGTCCGGCCATCTCCTGGAACTCGCGGATGGCGGCCGCCGTGCGCGGGCCCATCACCCCGTCCGGGGCCCCGGTATAGAGCTTCAGCGACGCCAGCAGCTTCTGCATCTCGGTGATGGCCAGGCGGTCGATCACCTGCGGCCGGGCCGGCGCGTCGGTGGCGGGTGCAGTGGCGGGCGCCGTGGCGGTCTGGCTCTCGCCGGCCTGCAGCTTCTGCAGGTTGGCGCGCACCTTGCGCACATGGGCTTCCGCCATCTGCTCGGCGCGCTGGCGCTCGGCCGGCGACAGTTGCGCGGAGAGCTGGCGCGCGTTCTCGATCAGCCGCGGCTGGTTGGGGCGGGCCGCCAGCGCCAGCCACGACATCGCCGCCACGCGGTCGACCGGACCGCCGATGCCCTGCAGGTGCATCAGCGCCAGGCTGTACTGCGATTCGATCTGTCCCAGCTCGGCCGCCTGCGTCATCAGCCGCCGCGCCTGGACGGGATTGGCCTTCATGCCCGGCTGGTCGGCCGAATGCAGCAGCGCCAGGTTGTGCAACGCCATCGGCGTGTTCTGCGCCGCCGACTTGCGATAGAAGTCGAGCGCCTTGGGCAGGTCGGCCGCCACGCCGACGCCGCGTTCGTACATGACGCCGACATTGAACTGCGCCTGCGCATCGCCCTGCTCGGCCGCGCGCATCAGCCATTTCGCCGCCTCGGTCTGGTTGCGGCCGACGCCCGCGCCTTCGATGTAGCGCCGGCCCAGCTCCATCTGCGCCTCGACCTCGCCGGCTTCGGCGCGCGCGATCAGCGACGGCAGCGACTCGGCGGCGGGCTGCGCCGGCGGTGCGGCCGCTGCCGCGGGCGCAGGTTCCGATGCTGGTGGCGCCGTCGTCGGGGCGGGCGGTTCGGCCTCGCCCATCGCCATGTTCAGGATCGAGGGGCCGGCGGTGCGCGGCAGATCGACTGCTGGCGGCGCGGCGGTGGCGGCCTGGACCGGCTCGGTTGGCGCAGGCGGCGGCGGGGCTTCGCTGGCTTGCGGTGCCGGCGGCGGTGGAGCAGGCGCCGGTACGGGCACCGGCGGGGGCGGCGCCTCGGCGACGATTGCATTGGGCGGCGGTGCGGGCTGACCGGCCGGCGCGGGAACTGGCGGCGCGGAAGTTGGCGGGGCCGGTTCGGCCGGCGCGGGCGTCGTCGCCGCGACTTCGGTTGCCGGCGGCGTCTGGCGGTCGAGCAGCAGGAAATAGGTGGCGGCAGCGCCGGCCACGGCCAGCGCGAATCCGGCGGCGAGCAGCGGCAGGCTCGATCTGCGCCGGCGCGGCGTGTCTGCGTCGGTCTGCGCCGTTTCCAGGGCTTCGCGGCGCGGCGTCGTGACGACGCCGTCGTCGGAGACGAAGACCGCCGGCTCGTCGCGGTCGGAAGACATGGCGGCGGCAGTCGCGGTGGGATCTTCCAGCGGCGGCAGCACCGCCTTGCCATCGCTGCCGGCTTCCGTTTCCATCGCCGCCGGCGGAGGCTCTTCGGCGGTGAGCACGACCGGTTCGTCCTCCGGTAAAGCGGGAACATGACCGCGCTCTTCCGCCGTGGCCCCGATCGGTTGTTCGAACGGCGAGTCGTCGCTGACCGTCTCCGGTGCGGCAAACGGATCGGCCGGTTCGGCGGCGTCGGCTGTTTCCATCGGCGACGGTTCAGCCATGGCCGGCGTGGCCGGCGGCGGCTCGGCGTCGTCGGGGCGCTGGCGCCGTCGCCGTTCGGCCGCATCGAGCGCGGCCTGCATTTCGGTCGAGATCGCCTCCGGCGCCTGTTCCTCGCTGTCGGAAGGCGATGCGACGGGCGGCGGCGCCGCTGGGGTCGTCTCGTTCTGCCGGTTCTGCACGCGCCGCAGGATCGCCCGTTCCAGCCAGACGCCCAGCGGCACGCCGGCCGAATTCGCCGCCGCCTCCGCCAGGGCGCGGGTTTGCGCGTCCATCTTCCGTATGCGCCAAATGCTCATCAACGCCCCAACAGCACCGGTACGACGGCTGCGACAGCCCCCAAAATCGCCGGCAGTCTGCCGGTCCGGCGAGCTATGTCAATGTTTTGACGGCAGTTCTTCCGTTCAGGACTCGAACAGCCGCCCGATCAGCCCGCTGCGCTGGCGCGGCGCGCGGCTATGCCGCCGCCACTCTTCCAGCTTCTCCAGGCGATGGGTGAGGCGCACGATCGCCCGTTCGATCGCGCCCATGACCAGCGGATCGGCGGCGGCATCGCGCGCCGTCCTGTCGTCGCTGGTCGGCAACGGCAGCGGGTCGGATGGCGCGGCGGCATTCCCGATCAGCGCCTCGAGCTGGCGGGCGATTTCGCCGGTGATCAGTTCGGCGCTCGCCGGCGACACGATCGGTCCGGCGGCGTAATCCGCGATCTGCCGCTTCAGGTCGCGCTGCGCGGCTTCGATCTCGTCCAGCCTCGCTTCCAGCCGCAGCACGGCTTGGCGCAGCGGTTCGATCGCCTGCTGCAATGCTTCGGCGCGCACGGTGTCGGCATCCGGCCGGCGGCCGCCGGGCAGCGCCGACGTGCCGGAAGCCGCAGCGGCCGGTTCGCCTTCTTCTACGTCGATGTTCGTCATGCCGGTGTCGGAACCGTCTGGCGCTTCACTCGCGATGATCCGCGGACTGCTGGCTGCCGCCGCAGATGATGTTGCAATAACGGTGCAAGTTTAGCGATGGATTGGAACCGGTTGTAGATAAAAACCATTTCCCTGCCGGCTTGCGGCAAAGGCGCGTCAGCCGGAGGAAATTCTACCCAAGATGTTGGTTTATATAGCTAATTCGCCGTCCGCAGGCGATGCAACAGCACAATCGCCAAGGTAAGGAGAATGAGTGCGCCGCCCTGGTGCAGGGTGGCGATGGCGATGGGAACACCCAGCAGCAGGGTGGCGATGCCCAGGCCGGCCTGGATCAGGACCATCGCCAGAGTGAGGTCGGCGGCGCGGCGCGCGCTCCAGCCGCTGCGCGCCGTCATGCGCACGCGCAGCCAGACGAAGAAGGCGAAGACGACAGCCAGCTTGGCCAGCCAGCGGTGCTCGAACTGCACCACGGTCTGGTTCTCGAACAGGTTCAGCCAGCCCAGGGCCGGGTCGTAGCCGCCGGGCGGGAAGACGTAGCCCGACATGTCAGGGAAGGTGTTGTGCACCAGCCCGGCATCGAGCCCGGCGACGAAGGCGCCGGAAAGGATGACGAAGAAGACGTAGAACACGAACAGGCGCACGATGCCCGAGGGCGGGCGCGCCGGCAGGGTGCGCCGCTGCAGCAGGCCCAGCGCCAGCCAGACCAGATAGCCGTAGATGGCGACCGCCAGGCCCAGATGCACCGCCAGCCGGTACTGGCTGACGCTGGGCCGGTCGACCAGGCCGCTCTGCACCATCAGCCAGCCGATCAGCCCCTGCAGCCCGCCGAGGAACAGCAGGAACCACAGATGCGGGGCAATGCCTTCGGGCAGGCGCCGGCGCAGCATGAACCAGAACATCGGCACGGCGAAGGCGACGCCGATCAGCCGGCCCCACAGGCGATGGATGTATTCCAGCCAGAAGATGCCCTTGAAGTCGGCCAGCGACATGCCGCGGTTGATCAGCTGGTATTCGGGCGACTGGCGGTACTTGGCGAATTCCGCCTCCCAGGCCTCCAGGCTCAGCGGCGGCAGGATACCGGTGACCGGCTTCCACTCGACGATCGACAGCCCCGATTCGGTCAGCCGCGTCAGGGCGCCGATGATGGTCATGGCGAACACCAGCCCGGCGACCACCAGCAGCCATATCGCCACGGGTCGCGCGCGATCGGCGCGCGGCGGCTGTTCGGCCAGAGGCAGGGCGGCGAGGTCGGTCATGGTGATGGGCAAGGAATACGCAAAAAACCGCGTTGCCGCAGGGGAAATTTTGCGACACATGGCCGCGTCGCGGCCCTGCCCGCCGGCGCGGGCCGTTGTTCTGGACAGGGGCGGGTGCAAATGCCAAAAACGCACCCTTTGCAACCGGATCCCGATGCCATGAACGAACCTGCCAAGGCGGCCGCCAAGCTGACCCCGTCGTCGGCGTTCCATGCCGAGCCGGTGCTGTGGGTGCGGCACTGGAACGACCGGCTGTTCAGCTTCGCCGTGTCGCGGCCCCCCAGCTTCCGCTTCCGCTCCGGCGAGTTCGTCATGATTGGGCTGCCGGCCGAGGGCAAGCCGCTGCTGCGCGCCTATTCGGTGGCCTCGCCCGCCCATGCCGACGAGCTGGAGTTCCTGTCGATCAAGGTGCAGGACGGGCCGCTGACCTCGCGCCTGCAGCTCATCCAGCCGGGCGACGATCTGTGGCTGGGGCGCAAGACCACCGGTACCCTGGTGGCCGACGCGCTGCTGCCGGGCAAGCGGCTGTTCCTGCTGGCGACGGGGACCGGGCTGGCGCCGTTCCTGTCGATCGTCCGCGATCCGGAGATTTACGAGCGGTTCGAGCACGTCGTCGTCGTGCACTCGGTGCGGCAGGTCAGCGACCTGGCCTATCGCCAGGAGCTGGAGGTGAAGCTGGCGGACGATCCGCTGGTGGCCGAGAACGCTGTAACGCAGTTCACATACATCCCGACCGTGACGCGCGAAGAATTCCCCAACCGGCAGCGCATCACCACCATGCTGCGCGAGGGTTCGCTGTTCAAACTCGGGGTACCCGGCCCGGTCGGGCTGTCCCCCGAAACCGATCGGGCAATGATGTGCGGCAGCATGGAGATGATCAAGGACCTGTCGGCGATCTTCGAGGAGCAGGGCTTCGTCGAAGGGTCGAACGCGCAGCCCGGCCAGTACGTGATCGAGCGCGCCTTCGTCGGCTGAACCGGCCGCGTCGGCCCGACCGGCCGTCCGCTTTCAATTGTTGCGAGGGTAAACGATCCGCGACAAAATCGCGGGCCGCCCCGTCGTGGCGCGGACCAATCATACAGCCGTTGGGGAAGCCGTATGCACCATGAAGCGACGCTGATCTCGACCGTCGCGATGGGGCTGCTGCTGGCCTTCGTGCTCGGCTTCATCACCTCGCGCCTGAAGCTGCCGCCGCTGATCGGCTACCTGCTGGCCGGCGTGGTGATCGGCCCCTACACCCCCGGCTTCATCGCCGACCAGGACATGGCCGGACAGCTCGCCGAGATCGGCGTCATCCTGCTGATGTTCGGCGTCGGCCTGCATTTCTCCGCCGCCGACCTGATCGCGGTGCGGTGGATCGCCGTGCCCGGGGCGGTCGGCCAGATCGTGATCGCCACCGCGATCGGCGTCGTCATGGCGATGAGCTGGGGCTGGAGCCTGGGGGCGGGGCTGGTGCTGGGCCTGTCGCTGTCGGTCGCCAGTACGGTGGTCATGCTCAGAGCGCTGGACGAGCGCAACGCCATTCAGACGGTGAACGGGCGCATCGCCGTCGGCTGGCTGATCGTCGAGGATCTGGCCATGGTGCTGGCGCTGGTGCTGCTGCCGGCGCTGGCCGAAGTGCTGGGCGGCACCGTGCCGGGCGAGGCGCATGCCGTGCCCTCGACCGGCTGGGACCTGCTGATGAGCATGCTGCTGACCATCGGCAAGGTGGTGCTGTTCGTCGTCATCGCGCTGGTGGCCGGACCGCGCATCGTGCCGTGGATATTGGGCCGCGTCGCCCGCGTCGGCTCGCGCGAGATGTTCACGCTTTCGGTGCTCGCGGTGGCGCTGGGCATCGCCTACGGCTCGGCCGAGCTGTTCGACGTCTCCTTCGCGCTGGGCGCTTTCTTCGCCGGGCTGATCCTCAGCGAGTCGCCGCTCAGCCAGAAGGCGGCGGCCGAATCGCTGCCGCTGCAGAACGCCTTCGCGGTGCTGTTCTTCGTCTCGGTCGGCATGCTGTTCGATCCTTCGATCATCATTCGCGAGCCGCTCGCCGTCGTCGCCGTGCTGCTGCTGATCATGATCGGCAAGTCGCTGGTGGCGCTGGGCATCGTGATGGTGTTCGGCTATCCGATCTCCAGCGGCCTGATGGTGTCGGCCAGCCTGGCGCAGGTCGGCGAGTTCTCCTTCATCCTGGCCGGGCTGGGCATCGCCTACGGCCTGCTGCCGACCGAGGGGCGTGACCTGATCCTGGCCGGCGCGCTGCTGTCGATCACCTTCAACCCGCTGGCGTTCGCCGTCTCCGACGCCATCCGCCAGCGCATCAACCGCCAGCCCAGGCTGAAGAAGGCGCTGGAAACCAGCCATCGCGGCCGGCTGCGCGCGCTCAAACGCGAACTGGAGGAGGCGCATGCCGGCGGCGAAGGCCATGGCGCCCATGCCGGTCTCGATCCGCAGGATCTGGCCAGCCGCTTCCCGATGTTCTCGGCGCTGGACAGCGCGCGGCGGGAGGAACTGATCGGCCTGCTGCGGCCGCGCTCGGCCGAGCCGGGCGAGCGCGTCATCCGCCAGGGCGACCGCGCCAATGCGGTGTTCTTCATCTCCTCGGGCAAGGTCGAGGTCCATGTCGGCGCCAAGCGGCTGAAGCTGGGGCCGGGCGATTTCTTCGGCGAGATGGCGCTGCTCAGCGGCGGGCGGCGCGTCGCCGACGTGGTGGCGGTCGACTACTGCCAGTTCCTGACGCTCGACGTCGAGGATTTCCGCGCCTTCCTCGAGAAGCATCCCGACCTGCGCGCCCAGTTCGACAACGTCGCCGCCGAGCGCGGCGCCATGAACCTGCGCCTGGCCGAGCACGCCGACGACGAGGACGAGGACTAGAACTAGAACGGGCCAAGATCAGGTGGAGGCGTCTGCGCTTCCGCCCGACCCCATGGGTTTACTCCGGCTTCGGTTAGAGTTCGACGACGTATGCCCCTGCCGTTCCTGTCGTCTGTCCGAAAATCGTCCTGATGGCATCGGCATTGTCCCGCAGCAGCTGTTCCATTTGTGCCACCGAACAATTGCCTATGGCGATAAGTACAACCGGAACCGATACCGGTCCCATCTCGGCAAATTCGGCGAAATCGGAGTCCCAGAGCAAACCACGTTCTGTCGGAATCGCATGCGATTTCGACAGAACGTGGTTTGCTCCAAATATCAATGAGTAGAGCGGATTCAC
>JBBCJW010000079.1:0-1736 GCA_037190765.1 Alphaproteobacteria bacterium | reverse complement strand
GGCGGATAGACGCCGGCGATTGCCTTGTTGTGCAGCGGCCGCTCGGGGTTATCGAGAAGCTCGCGCCATTCGCTCTGGGTGATGCCGCGGGCAAAAGTCGAAGGATCGAAGCCCGGCGTCGACACCATGGCGAGGACATCGCCGGTGATCACGTCCATCACCACGACCGAACCCGACTGATGCTCCTTGACCTTCTCGGAGACGAAACGCTGCAGGTCGATATCGATGGTCAGCAGAGCGTTGTCGCCGGGCTGGCCCTCGGTGCGGTCGAGTTCGCGCACGACGCGACCCACGGCGTTCACCTCGACCTGGACCGCACCGGCCCGGCCTCGCAGATCGTCTTCGAGCGAGCGCTCCACGCCTTTCTTGCCGAAGCGCATGGTGGGCAGACTCAACACCGGATCGTCGCGACCGGCGAGATCTTCGTCGGCGACGCGGCCCGTGTAGCCCACGAGGTGGCTCATCAGCTCACCTTCGGGATAATCGCGCGACTGGCCGAGGTCGATGAAAACACCCGGTAGATCGGGCGCATTGAATTCGAGCCGCGCCACTTCTTCCCAGCCAAGGTTCTCTCGTACGACGGCGGGTTGGGAGTTGCGGCTGCGGCGCAGCTCGCGCAGCAGGCGGCTCTTGTCGGCATCGCCCAGGCTCAGGATCTGATCGAGCCGCTCGATCAGGACATCCGCGCCGCGTCCCCGGTCGGACGTCACCATGGCGCGGAAATTGTTGCGGTTGACGGCCAGCGGCTGGCCGCTGCGGTCGAAGATTAGCCCGCGCGACGGCGGCAGCAGCCGCAGATTGATGCGGTTTTCGTCGGCCAGCGATGCGAAGCGCTCCGTCTCGACGACCTGGAGCTGATAGAGCCGGCCGGCCAGCGCCGTCAGCAGCAAGGCCTGGGCACCGCCCAGCAGCAGGGCGCGGCGCGTGAAGAGGCCGCTGCGTTCGCCGTCACCCTTGCGAAAATGCTTCATGACGTGGTCTCGCCCGGCCGCGCCGTGCCGCGGGACAGTTCCGGCACGTTCAGCGGATCTCGCGCACGCACGCGGGCAAGCAACGGCGCCAGCAGCGGATACATAACGACCACCACGACATACTGCATGATTGCCGGCACGGGATCGATGGCCGTCCAGGTCCACAGCGACGTGAAAGCCCAAACCAGCGCGACGAAACCGAACATGAGAATGCAGAAACCAAACCACTGGAAGAGAAACGGCACGCCAACCAGGTAGCGGCGGTTGGCTATCACGGCGGCGCGGATCAGCACGAACCCCAAGGCACTGACCCCGACCGGCGCCCCCGGACCGCCCAGCAGCAGATCGAGCAGCACGCCCATGGCCAGCAGCAGCGGCCCCGGCAGGCGCTCAGGCGTCGCCAGGCTGAACTGGAAGACGACCAGCGCCGGCAGGAGCGGCAAAGTGTCGGAGAGATAGGGCGCGCGCAGCGGCGCCAGGGTCAGCAGCACGAAGAAAAGCAGGACCGAGCCCGGCAGGGCAGCCCTGCCCCAGCGGTCGAGAACAGCGAGGATACCGTCAGCGCGCAACTCAACGCGCCTTCTGGCCCGGCATGGGCGCGACCGGCTGCGAGGCGCCCGTCCCGCCTACCAGGCCGGTGACGCCGTAGTCGACGACACGCACGAACTCCAATCGGGAGAAATCGGTGAAAGGCCGCACGCGCACGCTGCCTTCGTTCGTCTCGACAACCTCGCCGACGGGAATGCCGACCGGGAAACTGCCGCC
>JBBCJW010000078.1:0-3231 GCA_037190765.1 Alphaproteobacteria bacterium | reverse complement strand
CGCACGATCAGCCACATCAAGCAGCCGGTGGGCACCCTCAAGCGCCTGTCGGTCGCCGTGGTCGTCAACTACATGCGCGACAAGGACGGCGAACTGCAGCCCCTGCCGCCTGAAGAACTGAACAAGCTGACCAACCTCGTGCGCGAAGCCATGGGCTACTCCGAGACCCGCGGCGATTCGCTCAACCTGGTCAACAGCCAATTCAACGACGGCCCGCCGCCGGTGCCGATGTGGCGCGATCCGGAAATGATCTCGCTGTTCAAGACGATCCTGGCCTGGCTGATCGGTGGCGTGCTGGCGCTGTGGCTGTATCGCCTGCTGCGCCGCACGGTGGGCGACTACCTCTACCCGCCGGTCGATCCGGAACAGGCTGAAGCCGAACGCATCGAAGCCGCACGCGAGGCCCAGGACGCGGCCCGCGCCAAGGAAGTGGACCGCTACCAAGACAACCTGGAACGCGCCCGCACGATGGCCACCAAGGATCCGCGCGCCGTCGCGATGGTTCTGCGCACCTGGATGAACAAAGATGAAAAATGATTCCACCCCGCTGGACGGCATGACGCGCAGCGCCGTGCTGATGATGTCGCTGGGCGAAGATGCGGCGGCCGAGGTCTTCAAGTACCTCGGCGCCCGTGAAGTCCAGCAGGTCGGCGCCGCCATGGCCAGCCTCAAACAGGTCACGCGCAGCGACGTTGCGGTGGTGCTGGAAGAGTTCCGCCAGGAGGCCGACCAGTTCATGGCTGTCACGCTGGGTTCGGACGACTACATCCGCACCGTGCTGACCAAGGCCCTGGGCAGCGACCGCGCGGCCGGCCTGATCGAAGACATCCTCGAAGCCGGCGAAGGCGGCAGCGGCATCGATGCGCTGAACTGGCTCGATCCGAACACCGTCGCAGAACTGATCGGCGACGAACACCCGCACATCATCGCGACCATCCTGGTGCATCTGGAGCGCGACCGCGCCGCCGGCGTGCTGGCGCTCCTGACGGACCGTCTGCGCAACGACGTGATGCTGCGCATCGCCACTTTCGGCGGCGTGCAGCCAGCCGCGCTGTCCGAGCTCACGGAAGTCCTGAATTCGGTCCTGGCCGGCCAGGGCGCAAAGCGCAGCAAGATGGGCGGCGTGCGCACCGCGGCCGAGATCCTCAACATGATGAACTCGACCCAGGAAGAAACCGTGGTCGCCAGCCTGCGCGAGCGCGACAACGACCTGGCGCAGAAGATCATCGACGAGATGTTCGTCTTCGACAACCTGCTCGACGTCGAGGATCGCGCCATCCAGCTCATCCTCAAGGAAATCGACAACGACACGCTCATGGTTGCGCTCAAGGGCGCCCCGGAAGAGCTGCGCGCCAAGTTCCTGCGCAACATGTCCAGCCGCGCCGCCGAAATGCTGCGCGAAGACCTGGACGCGCAAGGTCCGATCCGCATGTCCAAGGTCGAGACCGAGCAGAAGAAGATCCTGCAGATCGCGCGCCGCCTGGCCGAGAGCGGCCAGATCGTCCTGGGCAACCAGGGAGACGACACCTATGTCTGAGGTCGACAGCGGCGCCACGGCGCTCATCTCGCGCAGCGCCGCCTGGCGGCGTTGGCAGATGCTGTCGTTCGACGAGCCCGCGGTCGTCGAAGCCGAGCCGGAACCCGAACCCGACCCCGGGCCGGATCCCGAAGTGGTGATGGCCCAGCTGCGCGCCCAGGCGCTTGCCGAAGGCCGCGAGGAAGGCCACGCGCTGGGCCACGCCGCCGGCCTCGAAGTCGGCCAACAGGCTGGCTATGAGGCCGGGCTCGCCGCCGGCCGCGAACAAGGCTACGCAGAAGGCCTCGTCCAGGCCCGCGAACAGGGCGCCGCGGAAGCGCAGCGCCTGCATGCGCTGGTAGAGGCTTGCGCCGCGTCCCTAGGCTCGCTCGAAGAAAAAATGGGCCAAGGCCTGCTGACCCTGGCTCTCGACATCGCCCAGCAGGTCGTGCGCACCACGCTCGCCGACCAGCCGGAAACCGTTGTCAACGCGGTGCGCGAAGTGCTGCACATCAATCCCACCGCCGGCGGCCAGATGCGCCTGTGGGCCAACCCCGACGACATCGAACTGATCCGCCTGCATCTGGCGGACGAGCTCAAGGAAGGCCACTGGCGCGTCCTGGCCGATGAGTCCATCTCGCGCGGCGGCTGTCGCGCCGAAACGCCCTTCGGCGACATCGACGCCACCTTGCAGACGCGCTGGCGCCGGGTCGCGGCCTCGCTGGGCCGCAACGTCTCCTGGGAGGAGCCGGTGTGAGCGCCAATCCGGCTCCCGCCCTGCCCGGCCAGCCGGCCGCGCCCGCTACCGCGGTGCCGGTCATCGACCGCTGGCAGACTCAGCTACAGATCGGCTCGATCCGCGCGGCCTCGACCGACCCGTGGCTCGTCAGCGGCAGGATCACGCGCGCCACCGGCCTGGTGCTGCACGCCACCGGCCTGCGTCTGCCCGTCGGGGCGGCCGCCCGCATCGAAATCGCCCGCGGCCACGACCACTGGGCGGATGCAGAAGTCGTAGGCTTCGACGGCCACACCCTCTATCTGATGCCGCAGGCGGATATTTCCGGCTTGCCGCCCGGCGCGCGCGTCGTGCCTGGCGAGCCTCCCGTGCAACGCCAGATCCCGCTGCCGCGCAAGGCCGAATTGAACGGCAACGCCAAGCCGCAGCTGGGCCGCCACCTGCCGGTCGGCAACGCCCTGCTGGGCCGGGTGCTGGACGGCGCCGGCCGGCCGCTGGACGGACTGGGTCCGCTCAATGGCGCCGAACTCGCCCCCCTGTCCGCCCAGCCGATCAACCCGCTGTCGCGCGCACCCATCGATACGGTGCTCGACACCGGCGTGCGCGCCATCAACGGCCTGCTCACCGTGGGCCGGGGGCAGCGCATGGGCCTGTTCGCCGGTTCCGGCGTCGGCAAGAGCGTGTTGCTCGGCATGATGGCTCGCTACACCAAGGCCGACGTGATCGTCGTCGGGCTGATCGGCGAACGCGGCCGCGAAGTCAAGGAATTCATCGAGCACAACCTCGGCCCCGAAGGCCTGGCGCGCTCGGTCGTGGTGGCTGCGCCGGCCGACGTGTCGGCGCTGTTGCGCCTGCAAGGCGCCGCCTACGCCACGCGCCTGGCCGAACACTTCCGCGATCAGGGCCTGGACGTGCTCCTGATCATGGATTCGCTGACCCGCTACGCCATGGCGCAGCGCGAAATCGCGCTGGCCATCGG
>JBBCJW010000077.1:0-18994 GCA_037190765.1 Alphaproteobacteria bacterium | reverse complement strand
GAATCCGCTCTATTTATTAATGTTTAGAGCAAATTCACACGTTCTGACGGAATCGCTCGCGATTCCGTCAGAACGTGATTTGCTCTAGTCGCGCTGGCCGGCCGTCTCCGCCGCGTTGCGGCCGGCAAGGCGGGCTTCGCGCAGGGTGACGTAGGTGCCGGCCGCGAAGATCATGAAGCCGCCGATGAAGGTGAAGACGGTGGGCGTCTGGGCGAAGAACAGATAGCCGACCAGCGCCGTCCACAGCATGCGGCAGAAATCCATCGGCAGCACCGTGCTGGCGTTCGCCAGCCGGAAGGCCAGCCCAATGCCCATATGGGCACAGGAGCCGACGCAGCCGACCACCGCCATCAGCGCCCATTGTTCCCAGCTCGGCGGCTGCCAGAGCAGGATGCCGGGAATGGCGGCCAGCGGCAGCATCAGCACGCTGACCCAGGCCGTCATCAGCGGCGGCGACTCGGTGCGGGCCAGCGACTTGATCGTGAGCAGGGCCAGGGCCCACAGGAAGGCCGATCCGATCACGTAGAGAAAGTCGGCATTGACCGTCTCGAAGCCCGGCCGCAGCAGCACGATCACGCCAGCAAATCCCACGCCCATCGCCAGGCTGCGCCGCCAGCCGACCCGTTCCTTCAGGATCAGTATCGCGCCCAAGGTGGCGAAAAGCGGCGCCAGGAAACTCAATGCGGCGATCTCGGCCAGGGGCAGGAGCGGGATGGCCATGAACCACAGCGCCGTCGAGACGAGCTGCAGGGAGGCGCGCAAGACATGCAGCGGCATCCTGGTCGTGCGCATGGCCGTGGTGCTGCGCAGGATGAACGGCAGGAAGAAGGCGACGCCGAACAGGCAGCGCATGAAGACGATCTGCAAGCTGTCGAGCGGCGGGCCGAAATCGCTGAGGCTGCGGATGACCCCCATCATCGCCGCTTCAAGTGCCGTGGCGCCGACCCACAGGCCCATGGCGAAAACGCTGGCGGGCACGCCCAGCACGCGCGCGGGCGGGTTCATGCGGCGGGTTTTTCTTCCCGGGCGGCGGGCCGGCGCATGAAGCCGAAACCGGCGTTGAAGATCACCGCCAGCGCGACGATGGCGCCGCCCAGCAGCGCCAGGGAAGCCGGCCTCTCGTCGAAGGCCAGCCAGACCCAGAACGGGCCCAGCACGATCTCCAGCAGGCCGATGATCACCGCTTGCGCCGCCGGTACCTTGCGGGTGCCGATGGTGAACAGGACCAGCCCCAGCCCGAGCTGGATCACACCGAGAAAGCCCAGCGCCACCATGTCGCTGCCGCTGGCGGCGAAGGGCAGGGCGAACGGGGCGGCTGCGACGGCGGAGAAGACGCCGGCCAGGAAGATTCCGGGCAGCATCGAGACCTGGCGGTGACGGCGCACGATGTTGGCGTTGATGGAAAAGCAGAAGGCAACCAGGAAAGCCAGTATGGCGCCGGCCAGGCTGCCGGCCTGCAGCGAGTTCCACACCATCAGGGCGATGCCGATGCCGGCGGCGCCGATCGCCAGCCAGGTGTGATGCGCCACCGCTTCGCGGAAGAAGACGCGGCCGATCACCGCCGTCAGCAAGGGCGCGCTGGCCATCAGGAACAGCGCGTTGGCGACGGTCGTCAGCGAGATCGCCAGGATGAAGAAAATGAAGGTGGCGGCCAGCAGCGCGCCGCTCAGCACCATAGGCCAGCCGGCGCTGCGCAGATCGTGCAGCACCTGCCGCCGCCGCCACAGCAGGATCGGCGTCATGGCCAGGGTCATGAAAACCGAGCGCCAGAACGTCACTTCCCAGGGGCCGACATCGACGTCGCGCACCACCACGCCGGCCGAACTCCAGCACAGCGCGCCGGTGGCGATCAGCGCCACGCCGACGACATAGCCGCGATCGATGCTCATGGAACAGCCCGCCGCTTGTCCCGCAGGCCGGCTCCGGCGTAGGATTCCGGTTCGTGGATCTTTCCCCGACGGAAGGGCATCGGGATTTGCGGCGGGATCATCGGAGATCGGTTCCTGGCGTCGCTTCGCCGCCGCATGGCCGAACGGCGGGCAGGCTCTAGCACGAAAGGGGAGGGAAAGGTAAATGCGCGAACACATGGTGCCCTTTCTCGGCCCGCATGGCTTCAACCGAGTGGCCTGCTTCGAATGGGGCGATCCGGCCAGCGACCGGGTGCTGATCTGCATCCACGGCCTGACCAGGCGCGGGCGCGATTTCGATCTTCTGGCCCAGGCGGTGCAGCAGCGTTACCGCGTTCTGTGCCCCGATATGCCCGGCCGCGGTCTGTCGGACTGGCTGGCGGACAAGAACGACTACGACTACGTCACCTACTGCGCTGCGGCGGCGGCGCTTATCGCCTATTCCGGGGCGGCGCAGGTCGACTGGGTCGGCACCTCGATGGGCGGGCTGATCGGCATGATGGTGGCGGCGCAACCCAATGCGCCGATCCGCCGGATGGTCATCAACGATGTCGGCCCGTTCCTGCCCAAGGCGGCGCTGGAGCGCATCGGCTCCTATGTCGGCACCGATCCGCGCTACCGCACCTTCGAGGAGCTGGAGCAGGCGCTGCGCACCAATTCGGCGCCGTTCGGTCCACTGACCGACGTGCAGTGGCGGTTCCTGGCCGAGCACTACGCCAAGCGCCTGACCGATGGCGGCTGGACCTCGCATTACGATCCGGGCATCGCCGTCAACCTGCGCAAGACCCAGCCGGCGCAGGACATCGCGTTGTGGCCGGTGTGGCAGCAAGTGAGGTGTCCGGTGCTGGTGCTGCGCGGGGCGGAGTCCGACCTGCTGACGGCGGAGACGGCAAAGCGGATGCAGGACCGGCCGCATCCGACCGACGTGGTCGAAATCCCCGGCGTTGGCCATGCGCCGGCGCTGCTGGACGAGGGCCAGATCGGCATCGTACGCGACTGGCTGTACAGGGCCTGAGTGCGCCTGCCGCCTTTCCGTCCACGTTTTCCCTGGCTGACCGGCGACCTGCAGACCATCGCCAACCGGTTCATCCGGCCTGCCAGCCTGCCCGGTCATGGGGCGGAGGAAATACGGCTGGCGATGGCCGACGGCGACACTCTGCTGGGGTATCTGGACCGCCCGCCGGCCGGGACCGGCAAACCCCTGGCGCTTCTGATCCATGGCCTGACCGGCGCCGCCGACAGCGGCTACATGCTCGACACGGCCGCGCATCTGCTGTCGCTGGGCCATCCGGTGCTGCGCCTGAACCTGCGCGGCGCCGGCCCCAGCCGCGCCCTGTGCAAGGGGCAGTACTACGCTGGCCGCTCGCAGGACCTGCGCGAGGTGCTGACCCTGCTGCCGGCGGCGCTGGCGGACAACGGGCTGGTCGCCATCGGCTACTCGCTGGGCGGGGCGATGCTGCTGAAATACCTCGGCGAGGAAGGCGGGGAGAGCCGGTTTCTGGCCGCCGTCACCGTTTCCGCTCCCATCGACCTGTCGCTGACCTGCGCCTTCATGGAGCGCCGCCGCAACGCCTTCTATCACCGCTACATCCTGGCCAACATGAAGCGGGAGGCGATGGGCGTGGGCGCTGGGCTGACGGAAGAGGAGCGGCATGCCATCGCCCGCTCGCGCAGCGTCTGGCAGTACGACGAGTTCTTCATCGCCCCGCGCCACGGCTTCGCCGGCGCAGAGGACTATTACGAGCGCAACAAGCCGCTGCGCTTCATGCCCGGCGTGCGGACCCCGACCTTGCAGATCGCGGCCGGCGACGATCCCTGGATTCCGGTTTCGACCTATCGAGGCTTCGACTGGGCGAAGAGCGCAGCACTGACGCCGCTGCTGCCGTCGGGCGGTGGCCATGTCGGGTTCTATCAGTCTGGCGACCGGCTTCGCTGGAGCGACCGGGCGATCGCGGTGTTTCTTAGCGACCTTGCTTGGCCAGCAGCTTCGCCGCTTCCACCGCGCCATAGGTGAGGATGCCGTCGCAGCCGGCGCGCTTGAAGCCGGACAGCGTCTCCAGCAGCACCTTGTTCCAGTCCAGCCAGCCATTGTCGCTGGCGGCGCGCAGCATGGCGTACTCGCCCGACACCTGATAGGCGAAGGTCGGGATGCCGAACGCATCCTTTACCCGCCGCACCACGTCGAGATAGGGCATGCCGGGCTTGACCATCACCATGTCGGCGCCTTCCTTGATGTCGAAGGCGACCTCGCGCAGGGCCTCGTCGGTGTTGGCGAAATCCATCTGGTAGGTCTTCTTGTCGCCTTTGCCCAGCGCGCCCTTGCTGCCGATGG
The DNA here is from genome assembly GCA_037190765.1 of Alphaproteobacteria bacterium. Classification (GTDB taxonomy): domain Bacteria; phylum Pseudomonadota; class Alphaproteobacteria; order Reyranellales; family JAQSWP01; genus JAQSWP01. The sequence goes on along the minus strand of JBBCJW010000077.1, from coordinate 14,755 downwards.
CGTCGCGGAACGGGCCGTAGAAGGCCGAGGCGTACTTGGCGGCGTAGGACATGATCTGCACATGCTCGAAGCCGGCCTGGTCGAGCGCTGCGCGGAAGGCGGCGATGCGCCCGTCCATCATGTCGGAGGGGGCCTGGATGTCGGCGCCGGCCTCCGACTGCACCAGCGCCTGGCGCGTCATGACCTCGACCGACTCGTCGTTGACGACATAGCCGTCGCGCACGATGCCGTCCTGGCCCAGCGGATTGAAAGGATCGAGCGCCACGTCGCAGATGATGCCGATATCGGGAATGGCCTTCCTCACGGCGCGGATGGCGCGGCACACCAGCCCGTCGGGGTTGTAGGCCTCGGCGCAGTCCGGCGTCTTCAGCTTGGGATCGACCTCGGGGAAGATGGCGACGGCGGGAATACCCAGATCGCGCGCCTCGCGCACGGCGGCGACCAGGTCGTCGATGTTGTAGCGGTATACGCCGGGCATGGAGGCGACGCGGCTGCGGCGGGCCCGGCCTTCCTGTACGAAGACCGGCCAGATCAGGTCGTCGACCGACAGGCGCGTCTCGGCCACCAGGCGGCGCGACCAGGCGTGGCGGCGCGGGCGGCGCAGGCGGGTGGTGGGGAATTCCCCCAGCGAGGTGAAACGGGCCATGGCACTCTCCCCGAACGCGAAAACGGCGCGATCCTACGCCCCGTGCCGGGGCGAGGCAATTCGACCGCTCTGCGACCTGACGCCTCGCGCGCCTCTCGCCTGATGGACCGGCGGTTCGCCTCGCGTTGACAGGCGGGGTGCGGATTCTATGATCGCCGGCCACACGGAAGAACAAGCATTCCCGCCGGAAACGCCATGGATTTCGACCTGTCGGAAGATCAGCTCGCCTTTCGCGAGACCGCTCGCAGCTTCGCGCAGAACACCATGCTGCCGCTGGCGCCGCAGTGGGACCGGGACGGGATATTCCCGACCGAGACCCTGCGCGAGGCGGCCGCGCTCGGCTTCGGCGGCATCTATATCGGCGAGGATGTCGGCGGCACCGGGCTGGGCCGGCTGGATGCGGCGCTGATCTTCGAGGAGCTGGCGGCGGCCTGCCCGTCGACGGCGGCCTATATCTCGATCCACAACATGGCGGCGTGGATGATCGACCGCTTCGGCAACGAGGCGCAGCGGCGGCAATTCCTGCCCAAGCTGACCTCGATGGAGCATTTCGCCTCCTACTGCCTGACCGAGCCGGGCGCCGGCTCCGACGCCGCCTCGCTGCGCACCAAGGCGGTGCGCGAGGGCGATCACTACATCGTCAACGGTTCCAAGGCCTTCATCTCTGGCGGCACCGCCAGCGACATCTACGTCACCATGGTGCGCACCGGCGGCGAGGGGCCCAAGGGCATCTCGACCCTGGTGATCGAGCGCGACACGCCGGGACTGAGCTTCGGCAAGCTGGAACACAAGCTGGGCTGGAATTCGCAGCCGACGGCGGCGGTGATCTTCGAGAACTGCAAGGTGCCCGTGACCAACCGCCTGTCGGAAGAGGGCGACGGCTTCAAGATCGCCATGAGCGGGCTGGACGGCGGGCGCATCAATATCGGCGCCTGCTCGCTGGGCGGCGCGCGCCAGTGCCTGGAGAGCGCGCAGCGCTACATGGGCGAGCGCAAACAGTTCGGCCAGGCGCTGTCGGAGTTCCAGGCGCTGCAGTTCAAGCTGGCCGACATGGCGACCGAGCTGGATGCGGCGCGGCTGATGATCCATCGTGCCGCCTTCCGGCTCGACCAGAAGTCGCCGGACGCGACGGTGGCCTGCGCCATGGCCAAGCGTCTGGCCACCGATACCGGTTTCAAGGTGGTCAACGAGGCGCTGCAGCTGCATGGCGGCTACGGCTACCTGAAGGACTATCCGATCGAGCGCTACCTGCGCGACCTGCGGGTGCACCAGATCCTGGAAGGCACCAACGAGATCATGCGCGTGATCATCGCGCGCAAGCTGCTGTCGGGCGGATGGCCGGCGAACCGTTAGGGAAAAGGAAGAATATGTCGGATCAGGAAGTTCTGTTCGAGGTCAAGGGCGCCGTCGGCCATATCATTCTCAACCGGCCCAAGGCGCTGAACGCATTGACGCTGCCCATGGTGCGACTGATGGCGCCGCAGATGGAAGCCTGGGCGGGGGACGAGGCGGTCAAGGCGGTGGTGATTTCCGGCGCCGGCGACCGCGCCTTCTGTGCCGGTGGCGACGTGGCGGAAATCTACCGCCGCAAGATGGCCGGCGACACCAGTTTGGGCCGCGATTTCTTCCGCGAGGAATACATCGTCAACCGCAACATCTTCCGCTTCCCCAAGCCGTGGATCGCGCTGCTGGACGGCATCACTATGGGCGGCGGCGTCGGGCTCTCGGTGCATGGCCGCTTTCGCATCGTGACGGAAAAATTCATGTTCGCCATGCCCGAGACGGCGATCGGCCTGTTCCCCGATGTCGGCGGCGGCCATTTCCTGCCGCGCCTGCCGGGACAGATCGGCATGTACCTGGCATTGACCGGCCAGCGGCTGAAGGCGGCGGACGCGCTCTATTGCGGCGCCGCCACGCATTTCGTCGCCAGCGCGCGGGTTCCGGAGTTGAAACAGGCGCTGGAGGCCATGGCGGGCGAGGGCGATGCGGCGGTCGAAGCGGTGCTGGCGCGCTTCGCGGTCGAGGCTGGCGAGGCGGGCGAGGCGACGCTGCCGGCGCACCGCGCGGCGATCGACCGGCATTTCGGCGCCGATCCGGTGGAGGGAATCGTCGCATCGCTGGCGCAAGACGGCAGCGAGTGGGCGCAGAAGACGGCGGCTGCCCTGGGCAAGCTGTCGCCCACCAGCATGAAGATCACCTTCAAGCAGATCCGCGACGGCGGCTCGATGTCGTTCGAGGACATCATGACCATGGAGTACCGCATGTCGCAGGGCTGCATGGCCGGGCATGATTTCTACGAAGGCGTGCGCGCCGTCCTGATCGACAAGGATCACGCGCCGAAATGGCAGCCATCGACCCTGGCTGGCGTGGGCGAGGACGTGGTGGCGCGGCATTTCGCGCCCGTCAGCAACGATCTGTTCTTCAAATAGAGCCGCCGGCAAGGCGCGGCGAGGAGGAAAACATGGCGACCATCGCATTCATCGGTCTGGGCAACATGGGCGGGCCGATGGCGAAGAACCTGCTGAAGGCCGGGCACGAGGTGCGCGGCTACGACCTGTCGGAAAAGGCCTTGGCCGATGCGGTGGCCGCCGGCATCAAGCAGGCGGGCAGCCCGACCGAGGCGGTAAAGGATGCCGACATCGTCATCACCATGCTGCCGGCCGGCAAGCATGTGCGCGCGGCCTATGGCGGGCAGGGCGGACTGATCGCCGGCGCCAAGAAGGGCGTGCTGCTGATCGACTGCTCGACCATCGACGTCGAATCCGCGCGCGTGGTCGCCGCGGAAGCGGCCGACAAGGGGCTGGAGATGGTCGATGCGCCGGTGTCGGGCGGCGTCGGCGGCGCGGCGGCGGGTACGCTGACCTTCATGGTCGGCGGCCCGGATGCGGCTTTCGCCAAGGCCAAACCCATTCTGGAGAAGATGGGCAAGAACATCGTCCATTGCGGCGGCGCCGGCAACGGCCAGGCGGCCAAGATCTGCAACAACATGATCCTGGGCGTTTCGATGATCGCGGTCAGCGAGGCCTTCATGCTGGGCAAGCGGCTGGGGCTGGATGCGCAGCGGCTGTTCGACGTCGCCTCGACCGCCTCGGGCCAGTGCTGGTCGCTGACCACCTACTGCCCGGTGCCGGGCCCGGTGCCGACCTCGCCGGCCAATCGCGACTATCAGGCCGGCTTCACGGCGGCAATGATGCTGAAGGACCTGCTGCTGGCGCAGCAGGCCGCCGCCGCCGCCGGCGCCACCACGCCGCTGGGCGCGGAGGCGGCGCAGCTCTACAACCTGTTCGTCAATGGCGGGCGCGGGGCGATGGACTTCTCCGGCATCGTGAAGATGCTGGACGGCAAATAGTCCGTGACCATCGTTCTCTACGACCTGAAGGGGCGTGACGGCCTGCGCTTCAGCCCCTATGGCTGGCGCATCCGCTATGCGCTGGCGCATAAGGGGCTGGAGGTCGAGGACGTGGCGGTCGGCTTCACCGAGAAGGAGAAGATCGTCTTCTCCGGGCAACAGCTCGTGCCGGTGATCGTCGACCGCAACAGAGGCGACAGGGTCGTGTTCGATTCCTGGCAGATCGCCACCTATTTGGACGACGCCTATCCCGAAAAGCCGCTGTTCGGTTCCGATGCGGCGCGCGGGGCGGCGCGTTTCATCCACAACTGGGTCGGCACGACGTTTTTCCCTGGCGTCATCAGCCTGATCATGGCCGATCTCTATAGCCGGGTGCGGGACGAGGACCGGACCTATTTCCGCGACAGCCGCGAGAAGCGGTTCGGCAAAAAGCTGGAAGAGCTGCAGGCCGGGCGCGAGCAGCGCCTGCCGGCTTTCCGTGTCTCGCTCGATCCGCTGCGCATCGTGCTGAAGCAGCAGGTTTTCGTTTGCGGCGATGCGCCTGCCTATGCCGATTATCTGCTTTTCGGCTCGTTCCAGTGGCCGGCCAACGTGTCCGACTTCGAGCTGCTGGCGGAGGACGATCCGATTTACGCCTGGCGTGCGCGCATGGCCGATCTCTACGACGGGCTGGCGCGACGGGCCAAATACGGTCCGAACAATTAGGGAGAAGCCGATGGTCGACGTGATGGCGAGCCAGGACTACAAGGCCTCGGCCGACAAGGTGTGGCAGAAGGTCCGCAGCTTCACCGGCCTGGCCGACTGGATGCCGGGCGTCAAATGCGAGGCCAGCGACGGCGGCAAGACGCGCAAGCTGACCCTGCCGACCGGGGCGGTGATCGTCGAGACGCTGGAGACTTTCGACGAAGCCAACCGCACCTACGGCTACACCATCGTCACCGGACCGCTGCCGGTGAAGGACTACCACTCGCAGATCAAGGTGATCCCGCGCGGCGAGGGCTGCACCGTCGAATGGAGCGGCCGGTTCGAGGCGATCGGTCCCGAGGCCGTGGCCAAGGGTATCGTCGAGAACATCTACAAGGGCGGGCTGGCCGCGATTGGCGTGGCGGTGGGCGGATAAGCTTCAATTCTGTCTTCGCCCGGCTCGACCGGGCGACCCACGCCCAATCCATTCACGTGGCCTCACTCTGAGCTCGTCGAAGGTTGAGGTTTCACAGGCAATGTGCGTAACCCTCACCCTTCGACGGGCTCAGGGTGAGGAACTTTATTGGGGCGAGAGTGTATTGCCCGGTCGCGCCGGGCCATGACGGATAAATAGGCTTATGGCTTCAAAATCACCCGCCCCACCACCTTGCCCGCCTTCAATTCCTCCAGCGCGTCATAGGCGCCTTCCAGCGGCCGCGTCGAATAGGGCAGGGGGTGTACCCGGCCTTCGCGCACCAGCGCCATCAGTTCGCGCAGGTCTTCCAGCGAGCCGACGTAGGATCCTTGCAGGGTCAGCATGCGCAGCGGCAGGCCGGCGATGGACAGCGGCGTGTCGCCGCCGAACAGCCCGACCACGGTGACGCTGCCGCCGCGGCGCACCGAGTCGATGGCGAATTGCAGCGATGAGGGCGCGCCGACGAAATCGATGGCGGCATCGACGCCGCCCTCGGCGACCAGTTTCGCCGCCGCGTCCGGCGCCTTGGGATCGATGACGCGATCGGCGCCGGTTTCTTTGGCCGCCTGCAGCTTGGCGTCGTCGATGTCGGCGACGATGATCTCGCCATCGACCATGGCCTTGGCGATGGCGACGCCGGCCAGGCCGACGCCGCCGGCGCCGATCAGCAGCAGTTTCTTCACGCCGCCGCGCGTGGCCTGCGCCTTCCGGATGGCGCCATAGGCGGTGATGCCGGAACAGGCATAGGTGCAGGCCAGTTCCTGCGGCACGTTGCCGTAATCGACCAGGTATTTCGGATGCGGCACGATCACGTGGTCGGCATAGCCGCCGTCGCGGCGGGTGCCGAGCTGGCGCGGCGTGGCGCATAGCACCTCGTCGCCGGCCTGGCAGACCTGACAGGTACCGCAGCCGATCCAGGGATAGACCACGAAGCGCTGACCGATGCGCACGTCCTTCGCGTCCGGCCCCGTCGCCACCACTTCGCCGGCGATCTCATGCCCCAGCGTGTGCGGCAGCTTCATGCCGCGGGTGATGACTTCCAGCTTCCTGCCCATGCCGAGATCGAAGAAGCCTTCCCAGATATGCAGGTCGGAATGGCAGACACCAGCCGAGCCGATGCGCACCAGCACCTCGCTGCCCTGCGGCTGCGGCGTGTCGTAGGTGTTGAGCCGCAGCGGCTGGCCGAATTCGATGATCTGCATGGCGCGCATTTTGGCGTCTCCCTTTCAAGCCTCATTCCCTTATGCTTGGTTGAAAGAGTAATAGCGCCTTGCGCGGGAGGGAAAGGGAGATGAGCAGCCAGACGTTTCGGCCTGCGGATCACAGCTTCGGTCCGTCGCATTATTTCGAGGACCTGTCGGTGGGCCAGAAGTTCTACATCAACTCCCGCACCCAGACCGATGCGCTGTTCGCCGCCTTCCAGGCCGCGTCGGGCGACAACCACCCGATCCACTACGACCGCGAATACTGCAAGGCGCGCGGCCATCGTGACATGTTCGCCCATGGCCTGCAGGTGACGATCCAGGCGGCGGCCGGGGCCGGCATCTTTCCGCACCATCTGGGCGATTCGCTGATCGCCTTCCTCGAGCAGTCGTCGCGTTTCCTCAAGCCGGTCTATGTCGGCGACACCCTCTATCCGATGCTGGAGATCGTCGAACTGAAACCCGGCCGCACCACCGGCGTCGTGGTCATGCGCGTGACCATCCACAACCAGGCCGGCGAACTGGCGATGGACGGCGAGCACAGATACCTGGTGCACCGGCGGCCGGCATGAGGTGAACCGTCGTTTACAATGGCTCGCCGCCTCGGCATGATCGCGCAAAAGCAGGGGAGGCGGACGTGGCGGGTGTGAAGGGCAAAATCGCCTGGGTGACGGGCGCGGGCACCGGTATCGGCAAGGCCGGCGCCATTGCGCTGGCGGCGGCCGGGGCGCATGTCGTGCTGTCGGGCCGCAGCGAGGCGACGCTGAAGCAGACGGCCAAGGCGATCGCCAAGGCGCGCGGCAAATCCAGCATCGTGCCGCTGGACGTGTCCGACAACGACGCGGTGCAGAGCGCGGCGGCTGCCATCCTCAAGCGGCACCGGCGGGTCGATATCCTGGTCAACAGCGCCGGGCTGAACCTTCCCCGGCGCGCCTTTCCCGACCTGACGGCGGAAGGCTGGGACCAGGTCATCGACATCAACCTGAACGGCACCATGTACTGTGTCATGGCCGTGCTGCCACAGATGCGCAAGCGCAAGGACGGGCTGATCATCAACGTCTCGAGCTGGGCCGGGAAATTCGTCAGCAAGTTCACCGGCCCGGCCTACAACGCCTCCAAATTCGCCGTTTCCGCCCTGACCGAGACCATCAACGTCGAGGAGGCGATCAACGGCATCCGCGCCTGCTGCCTCTGCCCCGGCGAGGTGGCGACCCCGATCCTGGATCGTCGGCCGGTGCCGCCCAGCAGGCAGGAGCGCAACCGCATGCTGCAGGAGGAAGACCTGGGCGCCACCATCGCCTTCGTCGCCTCCCTGCCGGCGCGCGCCTGCGTCAACGAGATCATCATCAGCCCGACCTGGAACCGCACCTATGTCGGCGGCTTCGAATCCAACCGGCCGCGCGGCCGCAAATAGATTTTTCACAGCCAGAGAAAGAGGAGAACGACATGCTGGGCGTCATCGCCACCTTGCGCATCAAGCCGGGAGCCAACCAGGAGTTCGAAGCCGCCATGGCCAAGCTCCAGGAAGCCGTCCGCGCCAACGAGCCGGGCAACAAGCTCTACGCGCTGCATCGCACCGACGATCCGACCGTCTACGTCATGCTGGAGCGCTATGTCGATCAGGCCGCCATCGAGGCGCATCGCGCCTCGGCCCATTTCAAGACCCTGGGCGCGGCACTGGGCCCGCACATGGCGGGGCGCCCCGAAGTGAAAGTCATGGAAGAGATCGGCTGAGGACCGGCAGGAGCGGCGTCCCTGCGGCGCCGCTCCGCCATTGCATCGATCAGTAGGTCTTGTACGAGAGGAACTTGCCGCTCATCACCAGCTTGACCCGGTCGCCCTTCTGGTCGGGCAGGCGTTCCATGGTCATGTCGAAATCGATGGCCGACATGATGCCGTCGCCGAATTCCTCCTGGATCAGTTCCTTCCAGGTCGTGCCGTAAACCTGCACCAGCTCGTAGAAGCGGTAGACCAGCGGGTCGGTCGGCGGGCCTGGCGGCAGCGAGCCGCGATAGGGGACTTCCTGCAGCAGCGTCGTCGCCTCGGCATTGAGGCCGAACAGTTTCTGCGTCTTGGTCGCCTGTTCCTTGGTCATTCTCATCTGGCCCAGGCAGGCCGCCGTAATGACGATCGGCGAGGCGCCGCCGATCTTCTTGGCGATCTCCTGCCAGCTCAGCTTCTTGGCGCGCTTGGCGCTGAGAATGGTTTCGGTCACGTCTTGGCGTTTCATCTCGCGTTCTCCTGCAGCATGGCTGGCGACGGCCGGATGTGTTCTTCCGTCGGGCCGGGATCGACGGCCGCCACGGCCGGCTCGGCGCGACCGGGGTGGACAAGGGGCGGATGGCGGGGGTCGTAGCCGCCGCCTTCGATCTCGCGCTCGAAGTTGCGGGAGCGGTCGACCAGGAACTCGATCAGGTGGTTGCGGATGCGGTAGTAGTGCGGGTGCTTGTGCAGGTCGTGGCGGCTGCGGTCGCGCGGCAGGGTGTTGACCACGATCTCCGCGATCCTGGCATGCGGGCCGTTGGTCATCAGCACGATGCGGTCGGCCAGCATGATGGCCTCGTCGATGTCGTGGGTAATCATGAACACGGTCTGGCGCGTCTCCGCGCACAGCCGCAGCACCTCGTCCTGCAGGGTGCCGCGGGTCAGCGCGTCGAGCGCGCTGAACGGCTCGTCCATCAGCAGGATCTTCGGGTCTATGGAGAGGGCGCGGGCGATGCCGACGCGCTGCTTCATGCCGCCCGAGAGCTGCGCCGGCTTCTTGCGCTCGGCGCCCGACAGGCCGACCAGCGCGATGAACTGGCGCGCCCGCTCGCGGATGCGTTCGCGCGGCCAGTCGGGCCAGCGCGACTTGACGGCGAAAGCGACGTTGCTCTCCACCGTCATCCACGGCAGCAGCGCGTGGCTCTGGAAGATGACGGCGCGGTCGAGGCTGGGGCCGGTGACCTCCGCGCCGCCGACGATGATGGTGCCGGCGCTGGGCGTTTCCAGCCCGGCGAGCGCGTTGAGGATCGTGGTCTTGCCGCAGCCGGAATGGCCGATGACGCAGACGAAATCGCCATGCTCGACCCCCAGCCAGACGTCCTCGAAGACCACGGTCGTGCCGCCGCCGGCCGCCGGGTAGGCTTTCGACAGGCCCTCGATGCTGATCAGCGGTTTGTCGCTCACGCGCCCACCTATTCGGGAAAGCTGACCATCCGCGCCAGCCGGGCGAGGATCTGGTCGAGCGCCATGCCGATCAGCCCGATCAGCAGGATGGCGGTGATGATGTTGGCGATCGACAGGTTGTTCCATTCGTTCCACACGAAGTAGCCGATGCCGGTGCCGCCCACGAGCATTTCGGCGGCGACGATCACCAGCCAGGCGATGCCGATCGAAATCCGCATGCCGGTCATGATGGTGGGGGCGGCGGCGGGCAGGATCACGGCGAAGGCGCGCCGCAGCCAGCCGACCTCCAGGGTGCGGGCCACGTTCAGCCACTCGCGGCGCACGCTGGCGACGCCGAAGGCGGTGTTGATCAGCATCGGCCAGATCGAGCAGATGAAGATGACGAACACGGCCGAGATCGAGCTGTCCTTGATGGTGTAGAGCGCCAGCGGCATCCAGGCCAGCGGCGAGATCGGCTTCAGCACCTGGATGAAGGGATCGAGCGCGCGATAGACCAGCGGCGACATGCCGATCAGGAAGCCCAGCGGTATGGCGACCAGGGCGGCCAGCAGGTAGCCCAGCAGCACGCGGCCCAGCGAGTAGGCGAGCTGGATGCCGATGCCCTGGTCGTTGGTGCCGCGCACGTAGAACGGGTCGGTGAGGTGCTGCCATAGCTTGGCGCCGACCTCGACCGGGGTCGGCATCGCGCTCTGGCCGCCGCCCGCCGCCTGCGCGCCGACCAGCTTGGCGTATTCGGGATCGACGTTGCTGGCGCCGCCGCTGGTCTGCGCGGCGAACTGCCAGAGCAGCAGCAGGCCGGCGAGGATCAGCAGCGACAGCAGGCTGGCGCGCAGGACGGGAGAGGATTTCATCTCAGCTGCGTCCGATGGCGAAGCTCTTGAGATAGGCGTCGGGCGCGGCGGGGTCGAATTCCTTGCCCATCACCGAGAACTTCTTGCTGGTCGAGGTCGGCGGCGTCAGGCCGGTCTCCTGCATCAGCCTGGTCGCGTCGGTGGCGAGGAAGACCTCGCGCGCGACGCCGGCATAGTCGATGTCGCCCTGGATCTGCCCCCAGCGCTTCATCTGGGTCAGGATCCAGACGGCGAAGGATTCCCAGGGGAAGGGATCGAAGTCGATGCGGTTGGGCTCGCGGCGCACGTTGCCCAGCCCGTCGGCGAAGGTGCCGGTGAGAACCTGCTCGACCACGGTGACCGGCTGGTTGAGATAGTTCTGCGGCGCGATGGCCTCGGCGATCTGCTTGCGGTTCTCCGCCTTGGTGGCGAAGGCGGTGGCCTCGATGATGGCCTTGAGCAGCGCCTGGTAGGTGTTCGGCATCTGGGTGACGAACTCCTTGCTGGCGGCGAAGGCGCAGCAGGGATGGCCGTCCCAGATCTCCTTGGACAGCAGGTGGATGAAGCCGACGCCGTCGAACACGGCGCGCTGGTTCACCGGATCGGGCGCCAGGAAGCCGTCGATGTTGTCGGCGCGCAGATTGGCGACCATCTCCGGCGGCGGCACGGCGCGGATCTGCACGTCCTTGTCGGGATCGACGCCGGCTTCGGCCAGGTAGTAGCGCAGCAGGTAGTTGTGCATGGAATAGTCGAAGGGAACCGCGAACTTCATCCCCTTCCAGTCCTTGGGATCGCGGCGGTCCTTGTGCTTCATCGCCAGCGTGATGGCCTGGCCGTTGATGTTCTCCACCGCCGGCATGGTGTAGGGGATCGGGCGCGAGCCGGCGCCGATGCTGATGGCCAGCGGCATGGGCGAGAGCATGTGCGCGGCGTCGTATTCCTTGTTGAGGGTCTTGTCGCGGATCACGGCCCAGCCAGCCGTCTTCACGACTTCGACGTTCAGGCCCTGCTTGGCATAGAAGCCCATCGGATGCGCCATGATGATGGGCGTGGCGCAGGTGATGGGAATGAAACCGACCTTGAGGTCCTTTTTCTCGGGCGCGCCGCCGGACTGGGCGAAGGCCTCCTTGGCGGCGCCCAGCGGGAAGAACTGCGACAGGGCGGCAAGCGCGGTGCCGGCGCCGACCGCGCGCAGGAAACTGCGGCGCGTCACGTCGTCGGGAACGATGGCGCGCATGACCGCGCTTTCGACCACGCGCGACAGGCGCCGATCCTTGTCTGCCGCGACGGCGGCGCTGCGTTCGGCGGCATCGTGTTCGGCCGCGCTGGCATGCCGGCCGCAGGCGCAGCTGGTGTGAAGCCGGCGCGAGCCGTCGAATGGATCGTCGAAGGTGGACATGCGGACTCCCTGACGTTGCGATCGGTTTTGTCAGGGTGTTCAGCAAGTACCGTGCCACCGTCGGCAAAGCTGCAACCGGCGCGGTCCGGTCGAAAATGCAGCAGCGGAAATGGGCTCCGCTGTCGAACCTCAATCAGCCTGCACAAAAATGAAACAGTTCGAGTCCCGGTCGCGCTTGTGACGGGCAGGGCGTGTGATAAAACCCGGTGTCTGCGGAAACGGGAAGCGCTCTCCATGGAAACGATCGTCAAACGCCACACCGCGCCGGGCACCGCACCGGGCACCCTGGCCGGGCGCGCGCCGGGTGGCGACGAAGCGCTTCACTTCACGCTGGTCGAGTACAACAAGGAAAAATGCGAGGTGTTCTTCGAGGTGCCGGTCGACGAATGCCGCTTCCACCTGGCGACGCCCGACCTGACCTGGATCGACGTCTCGGGCCGGCCCAGCGCGGAGATGCTGAAGAGCCTGGGCGACGCCTTCAACCTGCATCCCCTGGCGCTGGAGGACGTCTTTCACGGCAATCAGCGGTCCAAGCTCGACGTCTTCGACCACCAGGTGTTCGTCGTGATGAACGACCCGGCCTGGATGGGGGATGTCCTCAAGCCGCGCCAGGTGAGCATCTTCTTTGGCGACAAGTACGTGATCAGTTTCCACGAGCACACGGAGGACATCTTTGCCCCGGTGCGCGAACGCATCCAGCAGGTCGGCTCGCGCCTGCGGGTCAAGGGAATAGACTATCTGGTCTATGCGCTGGTCGATCTGGTGATCGACCGCAAGTTTCCCCTGCTGCAGCAGTTCGGCGATTCGATCGAGGCCCTGGAGGAGGAGGCGCTGGACACGGTGACGCCCCAGACCCTGCGCCATATCCACGACCTGCGGCGCAGCCTCTCCAGCCTGCATCGCGTGCAATGGGCGGAACGGGAAACGGTCCACTCCATGATGCGCACCGAGGTGCCGCTGATCGGCGCGGAAACCCGCACCTATATGCGCGACTGCATGGACCACACGGTGGCGGTGCTGGAACTGGTCGAGGCCTATCGCGAAATGTGCAACAGCCTGATGGAGCTCTACATGATGGGCACGTCCAACCGGCTGAACCAGGTGATGAAGGTGCTGGCCATCATCACCACCATCTTCATGCCGCTGGGCTTCCTGGCCGGCATCTACGGCATGAACTTCAATCCCGAAGTCAGTCCCTTCAACATGCCGGAACTGAACTGGGCCTACGGCTATCCGACCGTGCTGGGGATCATGGCCCTGGTCGTGATCGGCATGGTGCTGTGGTTCCGGCGGCGGGGGTGGTTCTAGAAGTTCGGTTGACGCCGGCCGAACACCACTGTTGCCATTCTGCTGCAGTCGGCAACGAAGTGATGCGACACAGCAGATTTCATTGTTGGATCAACGGTGTTCTGGTAACTTAAACAATCTGTGCATCAATTGGGGCTTGGTCAGATGAACGACCTGAAAGCTTTGAGTACAGCGTTACAATCCTATCTGCGCAGCGCGCCGGCTGCGATTTTCCACGCCGGGATCGACCGGGAGGGACGGCGGGTCGTCCTGCATCTGACGGGCGACGCGCCGGTCAGGACGCTGGTCGACGGCACCGTCAAGGCGCTGGCCGAAGCCGGGCTGACCGCCGAGGTCTTCGTCCGCCAGCACGACGCGCGCAAGATCGCGGAGAGCCGGACGCTGGAAGAGTTGATCGCTCCCTTCCGGCACCAGAAGAACCTGTTCGACCCGACGGCGATCGTGGGCCGCGCCCAGGTGGTGGTCGGCGCCATTGCCGAGGCGAGGAGCGAACTGCGCAAGGAACTGCGCGGCGTGTTCCTCGATCCGGTGTCGCGCATTCTCTACGCCGTCGCCCGGCCGGGCATCGATGCCGATCGCGCGGCCGAGATCATCCTGGCTGCCGTCGATCGCGCCACCCAGCGCACCGGCAGCCGTTTCAACCGCCCGCCGCTGCGGGTGCTGATCGTCAACGAACTGCCGCTGCGCCCGCTGGTGGCGGTCGATCGCCTTTCGCACCGCCTGCGTCCGGTGGTGGGCGGCAGCCGCAAGACCGTGCGCAACGTACTGGCCGGCGCCGCTGCCGCCCTGGGCATCGGCGGCATGGCCACGGTCGCGGTGGCGCAGTCGAGCGGGCCGGCCGTCTCCGGCCTCAACGGCAAGATCGACGCGCGCGGCGGCTACTACAAATCCGAGGCCGACGACACCAAGAACTTCGCCGGCTTCGTCACCGGCGCGGTCGCCGCCCCGCTGGGCCGGCAGTTCGGCGTGCAGGTCGATGGCGGCGTCGGCATTGGCGGCGGCGACAACCTCTACTGGGGCGCCGGCGGCCATCTGTTCTGGCGCGATCCGGCGGCCGGCCTGTTCGGCGTCTACGGCCAGTACGGCGAATACAAGAACGCCAGCGCCACCCGTCTGGGCGTCGAGGGCGAGGCCTATTTCGGCAAGTTCACCTTGGGCGGCAACGTCGCCTATCAGTGGGGCAACGACAGCCGCCGCGTCGCGGTCGACGACGGCGTGGTCGCGGGCGTCAACCTGAAGTTCTACGTCACCGACAACTTCATGCTGCGCGCCGGCGGCGGCGTCGAGGCCGGCAGCGGCTTCGGCCGCGGCGGCTTCGAGTTCCAGCCGGGCTTCGCCGCCCTGCCGGGCCTGTCGATCTTTGCCGACGCCGGTGGCGGCGGCAACGACCACTTCTACGCCCTGGCGGGCATTCGCTTCTATTTCGGCGACAACAAGACGCTCATTCGCCGGCACCGCGAGGACGATCCCGACGTGGTGCAGGTCACCGAGCTGGGCACTTTCGAGAAGAAGCAGTTCCGTCGCGGCGGCGGCGGAGCTGGTGGTTCCGGTCCGGGCCCGGCCCCGACCTAAACGGAGCAGCAGGAGTTCTGAAGTCAGGCCGGTGGCGTCGTCGCCGGCCTTCTTCATTTCCGGGGCCGCGGTCGCTCTAAACGTTAAGGAATAGAGCGGATCACGATTGGACGGAAGCGCAG
>JBBCJW010000076.1:0-34240 GCA_037190765.1 Alphaproteobacteria bacterium | reverse complement strand
GGAATCGCTCGCGATTCCGTCAGAACGTGATTTGCTCTAAATTTGAGTCGCTATGCCCGCTTCCTGCAGCCGGTCGACGGTCGCCCGCAAGGCGGCATGGTTCTCGGCGAATCTCGCCTCGTAGCGGGCGATGGGACCGGCCAGGGCCAGCGCCAGGGTCTCGCCGCCGACCTCGATCAGCATGGCGATGGCGGTCACGTCGACTACGTTTTCCTGCCGGCTGGTGATGTAGCCCAGGCGACGGCCATCCTGGAGCTGTTGCCACAGGATCTCGGGATCGGTGATGGTGGCGGGCGTGATCGGCCGCAACGGCGCGCGGGCCAGAAAGGCGTCGAAGGCCTGGCGGTCGTCCAGGCTCAGCAGCGCCTTGCCCAGCGAGGAGGAATGGATCGGCTTGCGTTCGCCCGCCCGCGTGGCGTAGCGGATGGTCTGCGGGCTTTCCAGCACGTCGAGATACACCACCTCGTCGCCCTCGCGGCGGGCCAGCACCACGGTCTCCCCGGTGCCCTCGCGCAGGGCCAGCAGGAACGGGCGCAGCCGCTCCAGCAGCGGATCGTGGCGGGCCATGCCGGCCGCGACCTCGTAGAGACGGCGGGTGGGGTAGAGGCGGCGCTTCTTCTCCAGCGCGTAGAGATAGCCGCGCGCCTGCAGGGTACGGGCAATACCGTGGCAACTCGATAGCGGCGCGCCGATCTCGCCCGCCAGTTCGCTCAGCGACAGCGGTTGGCCGGTGCGCGCAAAGGCCTCGATGATGTCCAGCGCGCGGGCGGCCGCCTTGACCGAGCCGCCGGTTTCCATCGTCGTCATGCGCCCAATCTCGCCCTGCAACACGGGCGGGTCAACCCGGTGCTTGCAACTGGTCCCTGCGGCCGGTGTGACCTAAACTCGCCCGAAACGGAACCGAGGAACGCCATGCTCGATCTGCTCATTCGCGACGCCCGGATCGTCGATGGCACCGGCCGGGCCGCGTTCGCCGGCGATGTCGGGGTGCGCGACGGCCGCATCGTCGAGGTCGGCAGGATCGCCGCCCCGGCCCGGCGCGTCATCGTAGCCGGCGGCTGCCTGCTGACCCCGGGTTTCGTCGACATCCACACCCATTACGACGGGCAGGTGTCGTGGGACAGCGTGCTGGCGCCGTCCTCGGTCAATGGCGTGACCTCGGTGGCGGTGGGCAATTGCGGCGTCGGCTTCGCCCCGGCGCGGCCGGACAAGCACGATTTCCTGATCAACCTGCTGGAAGGCGTCGAGGACATTCCTGGCACCGCCCTGGCCGAGGGCCTGACCTGGGACTGGGAGAGCTTCCCGCAATATCTCGACGCCATCGCCAAGCGCAGCTTCACCATGGATGTCGGCGCCCACCTGCCGCATGCCGCGCTGCGCGCCTATGTCATGGGCGAGCGCGGCGCGGACCACAAGGAAATCCCGACCGAGGCGGAAGTGGCGGAAATGGCGCTGCTGACCGAGCAGGCGATGGCAGCCGGCGCGCTGGGCTTCAGCACCTCGCGCACCTACATCCACAAGTCGCGCAACGGGCGCAACATCGGCACCCTGACGGCGCCGCAATCGGAGCTGACCGGCATCGCCGCCGCCCTGGGACGCGCCGGGACCGGGGTGATCCAGCTCATTTCCGATGCCTACCTGACGGCCGACGACGACTTCGCCCGCCGCGAACTGGACCTGATCGCGGCCATGGCGCGCATCGCCGGCCGGCCGCTGTCCTTCACCGTGCAGCAGACGGTCGAGGCGCCGCAGCGCTGGCGCTCCATCTTCGAGCGCATCGGCGCCATGGTGGCCGAGGGCCTGGCGGTGAAGGCGCAGGTGGCGCCGCGCCCGATCGGCCTGATCCTCAGCTTCGCCGCCTCGGTCAACCCGTTCATGGTGTCGCGGACCTGGAAGACCCTGAACCAGACCATGACCCTGGAGGAGCGCCTGCGCGTGCTGGCGCAGCCCGAGGTCAAGGCGGCGATCCTGGCCGAGCATGCCGGGCGCACCGTGACCGGGCTGAATGCCGGCATCATCCATGGCTTCGACCGCATGTTCCGCATGAGCGATCCGGTCGACTACGAGCCGGAAGCGCGTAATTCGCTGGCGGCCGAGGCGCAGCGCGCCGGGCGGCCGGTCAGCGACTACGCCTACGACGTGCTGCTGGAGCAAGGCGGGCGGCAGCTCATCTACCAGCCGCTGATCAACTACGCCGAGGGCAATCTCGACGTCGCCCACGCCATGCTGACGGCCGAGCACACGCTGTTCGGCCTGTCCGACGGCGGCGCCCATTGCGGCACGATCTGCGACGGCAGTTTTCCCACCACCACGCTGGCGCTGTGGAGCCGCGGCAACAAGAGCGGCAAGCGGGTGCCGCTGGAGCGGCTGGTGCACGGCTATACCCAGCGCAACGCCGCCCATGTCGGCTGGCACGACCGCGGCGTCATCGCACCGGGCTATCTCGCCGATCTCAACCTCATCGACCTCGACCGCCTGTCGCTCTCCCCGCCGCAGATCGTGCAGGACCTGCCGGCCGGCGGCACCCGTCTGCTGCAGACCGCGCACGGCTATCGCCACACGATCAAGAACGGCGCCGTCACCTTCGACAACGGCGAATGGACCGGCGAGCTGCCCGGCCGGCTGCTGCGGGGAGCGCAGGCGGCACCCTGAGCGGGCGGCTGCGTTATGCTAGGGCGATGAGCAAGGCTTTCACCAAGGAGAACGACGCGGCGGCTGACGACGATCTGGACGAGATCGATGCCAGCCTGCCCGGCGGCGCCAGGAACTACATGACGCCGGAAGGCTTCCGGGCGCTGCAGGAGGAGGCACGCCATCTGCGCCGGGTCGAGCGGCCGAAGATCGTCGATATCGTCTCCTGGGCGGCGGGCAATGGCGACCGCTCCGAGAACGGCGACTATCTCTACGGCAAGAAACGGCTGCGCGAGATCGACCGCCGCCTGCGCTTTCTCGCCAAGCGGCTGGAGAGCGCCGAGGTGGTCGACCCGGCGCAGCAGAAGAACCGCGACCAGGTGTTCTTCGGCGCCACGGTCACCTATATCGACCAGCACGACGTCGAGCGCACCCTGCGCATCGTCGGGGTCGACGAGGCGGACCTGGAACAGGGCAAGGTGAGCTGGGTCTCGCCGCTGGCGAGGGCGCTTTTGAAGGCGCGGCGCGGCGATACGGTCGACCTGCGCACGCCGGCCGGGGTCGAGCAGATCGAAGTCGTCGATATCAGGTATTAGAGCAAATCACGTTCTGACGGAATCGCTCGCGATTCCGTCAGAACGTGTGAATCCGCTCTACCGGACGGCGCCGGCCGGCGGCAGGTCCATCTCCAGCACGGTGATGGTCAGCGACCAGGAAATATCGCCCTCGTCGTCGTCGCGATGCAGCACGCCCACGAACTCGCCGCCCACCGTCACCTCCACCGGCTGGTTGGGCTTGCGCGGCTTCTGGATGGTGATGGTGTCGTTCTTGAACAGCCGTCGCAGATAGGTCTGGACGCGGGCGATCTCGTTGGGAGACATGCGCAGCTCCGTGCTGGGTGAGAGCCTGTTTTAGGGGGCCGCCTGTCCAGGCGCAACCCCACCTTCCCCTAATACGCCGCCACCTGCGCTTCGTTCGCCACCTGCGCCTGGCGCAGGTCGATTTCGCCGACGATCGGCAGGTGGTCGGAGGCGATTCTGGACAGGGTGGTGTGGTGTACCCGGGTTTCCACCAGCGGATCGTTGGGAATGGTCCAGACCCGGTCCAGCGACATCAGCGGCCGGCGGGCGGGGAAGCTGCGCAGCTTGGGCAAGTTGCGCGGCGCGCCGATGCGGGTCAGCGAGCGCCGCTCCGGGCCGAAGATGTTGAAGTCGCCCAGCAGCACGGTCAGCGGCCAGGGCCGCTCCTCGATCAGGTCGGCGATGCGCTTGAGCTGCCGGCCGCGCTCCTGCGGCAGCAGCCCCAGATGGGTGGCGATCACCCGCACCGTGTGGCCGCGGATCTCGATCATGCAGTCGATGGCGCCGCGCGGCTCGAAGGCGAGCACGGTGAGGTCGACGATGCGGGCGTCGAGGATGCGTCCCCGGGTCATCACCGCGTTGCCGAAGCGGGCGCGGCCGCGGCGCAGGGTCGGACCGGCGATGCCCTCCATTTCCATGTGCTTTTCCAGGTAGCGGAACTGGTCGGCCTCGTCGACGAAGGCGGCCGCGCCCACCTCCTGCAGGCCCAGTATGTCGGCGTCGATCTCGCGCAGCACATGCACGGTGCGTTCGGGATTGCACTCCCGGTCGCCGCCGATGCAGGAATGCACGTTGTAGGTCGCTACACGCAGAATGGTCATTGTCTATCGCGAAAGCCTGGCAGCGCGGTGGGTTCGGTCTTGCTCGGTGCGGTCGGAGTCTCGATTGCGCATTCCCGCCATTTCGTCATGCAGGAAAAGTGCCAGCCCGACAAACAGCGGCACAAGATAATAGATCGTGCGGAAAACGAGAATGCCCGCGATGGCGTGCGGCTGGGCCAGCGCCGAGGTCAGCACGTATTCCAGCACGCCCCAGCCGCCGGGAACGTGGCCGATCAGCGCCGTGGCGTCGGCGCCGACATAGAGGGTGGCGATGGTCGGATAATCGGCCTCGGCGAAGGGGCGCAGGCAGGCATAGAGGCAGGCGGCGATGGCGCTGTAGTTCATGATGCCGGCCCCGATCTGGCCCAGCGCCAGGCCGGGCGAGGGCAGGGCCAGCGAGAGGCGGCGGATGCGGATGGCGCCCAGCTGCAGGCTGCACAGCGCAACATAGCCCGCCACCAGCGCCAGCAGGATCGCGCCGGCCAGCCGCACATGGAGCGCGTCAAAGCCAATGAGCCGGGCGATGGCGTCCGGGCGCACCAGCATGGCGATGCCGCCGACGCTGGCCATGCCGCCGGCCACGGTGAAGCCGGCGAACAGCATGATCTTGCCCAGGTCCAGCAGCGGCACGCCGGCGCGGCCATACATGCGATAGCGCACCGCGCCGCTGCTCAGCGCCGCCAGCCCGACCGCACGGCCGATGCCGATGGCGGCGGTCGCGGTGCGGGCGACGCGGCCCAGTCCGATGCGGTGGCCGGCGTAGCGCACCGCGCACAGTTCGCCCAGCGCCAGGGCGATGAAGCTGACAATGGTGAAAAATCCCGCAAGGACCAGATCGACTGCCGTCAGACTGTCCAGCGCGCCCAATACTTCGTCGGCATCGTAGCGGCCCAGGACACGGTACAGCAGCCACAGGCCGAAAAGCGGCGCAGCGACACCGATAATCCTGGAAAACGTGCGCCAAGTCATTGGGCCGAAACGATTACTGCCGGCCGGGGTTCCGCCGTCGATCGCTGCCGGGTGGGAAACGAAATCGCCGGTTGTGCGTTCCTAAGCTGGCTGAGACGAGGCGACGACCGACGATGGGACAGGGCGAAACCAGAATTCTGCAACCCGGACGCAATTGCTGGCGGATCGAACGGGCCGAGCGCGCCGCCTTCCTGATCGATGCCAAGCGCTATTTCGAGGTACTCGATGGCGTGCTGCCGCAGGCGCGGCGGCGCATCATGATCGTCGGCTGGGATTTCGACAGCGACATGCGGCTGGTGCCCGGCGGCCCCGCCGTCAGCGAACGCCTGCTGCAACTGGTCGAGGCCAATCCACGGCTCGAGATCCATGTACTGATCTGGCGCGCTTCGCTGGCCTATGCCCACAACCACGACATCCCGCACCCGCTGGGCGAGCATTGGTGGGACCATCCGCGCATCCATTACCGGCTCGACGCCCGCCATCCGCTCGGCGCCAGCCACCACCAGAAGATCGTGGTGCTCGACGACCGGCTGGCCTTCGTCGGCGGCATCGACCTGACCGACGAGCGCTGGGACGATTGCGGCCACAGCCATGACAGTTCGCAGCGGCTGTCGCCCAAGGGCGAGCATTACGGGCCGGTGCACGACGTGCAGATGCTGGTCGACGGCGATGCCGCCGCCGCCATCGCCCAGGTGGCGCATGATCGCTGGGCGGTCTGCACCGGCGAGGCGATCCGGCCGCTGCCGCGCTTCGCCCATCGCCTGTGGCCGGTCGGGCTGACGCCCGACCTGCGCGGCCATCCGGTGGCGGTGGCGCGCACCCAGGCCGAATATGGCGGCCTCGACGGCATCCGCGAGATCGAGCGGCTCAATCTCGACGCCCTGAGCAACGCCCGGCGCCGGATCTATGTCGAGGCGCAGTATTTCGCCCTGCCCGAGGTGGCCGACATCCTGGGCGAGCATTTGCGCGATCCCGACGGGCCTGAGGTGCTGGCGGTGGTGAACTACAATTCCCACGGCCGGCTGGAGCAGTACGTGATGGGACAGAACCGCGACCGGCTGTTCGGCCATCTGCGCGGCGCCGACCGGCACGGGCGGCTGGGGCTGATGTTCTCGCGCGCCCATTGCGATCCCGACTGCGACGTGAAGATCCATTCCAAGGTCATCGTGGTCGACGACCGCTTCCTGCGCATCGGCTCGTCCAATCTCAACCAGCGCTCGCTGGGCGTCGACAGCGAATGCGACCTGGCGATCGAGGCGCAGACGGAAGACGCGCGCCGGGCGATCCGCCGCTTCCTGCGCAATCTGTTGGCCGACCATCTGCGCACGCCGCCGGCGCGGGTGTCGCAGGTGTGGCGCGCCAGCCAGGGGTCGCTGCTGCGCACCGTGGCGCGGCTGGGCGCCAATGGCTGCCTGATGCCCTATGACGTCGACCCCGAGCAGGCCGCGCCGCCGGTGCCCTTCACCAAGGTGCTGGACCCGGCCGAGCCGTTCTCCCTTGACCGCATGCTGGCCGGGCTGAAGCGGTAGGCGGCCATTCGCACCGTCCTCCGTTATGGACTGATCGTCGTCCTGTCGCTGGCACTGGCGGCCGTGCTGGCCGTCGCCACCGGCCAGGTGACGATCCCCGACCGGCTCAACCCCTGGGCGCCGCTGCACCTGGAGGAGGCGCCGAACTTCCTCACCGAATACAAGCTGGCCCGTATCGGCGGCGACGGACCGCGCTGCCGCGCCACGCTGGAGCGGTGGAATGTGGCGTTCACCGCCGTTGCCGACCGCGACCATGGCGGCGGCTGCTACTTCAAGGATGCCGTGCAGCTGCGCGGCGCGGGCGTCTCCTTCGGCGGCAATGTCGTGCTGACCTGCCGCATGGCGCTGGGCATGACCATGTTCGAGCGGCACGTGCTGCAGCCGGCCGCGCAGCGGCACTTCTCGCAGCCGGTGGCCAGCCTGCAGCATCTGGGCTCCTATGCCTGCCGCAACGTCTATGGCCGCAGCACCGGCCGGCTCAGCCAGCACGCCTGGGCCAACGCGCTGGACATCGCCGCCTTCCGCCTGCGCGACGGGCGCAGCGTATCGGTGGCGCGCGACTGGCGAGGCAGCGGGCCGCCGGCCCTGTTCCTGCGCGAGGTGCGCGACGGGGCCTGCCGCTTCTTCAAGGCGGTGCTGGGACCAGACTACAACGCCGCCCATGCCGACCATTTCCATTTCGACATGGCGCGGTTTTCGGTCTGCCGCTAGAGCAAATCACGTTCTGGCGGAACGGCGCGCCGGCGGCCGGCGTTTTCACCAGATCAGCCCAAGCGAAGGAGGAGGCCATGGCGCGCTGCGACGTCTGCGGCAACAACTACGA
The DNA here is from genome assembly GCA_037190765.1 of Alphaproteobacteria bacterium. Lineage (GTDB taxonomy): Bacteria > Pseudomonadota > Alphaproteobacteria > Reyranellales > JAQSWP01 > JAQSWP01. Next base: position 26,607 of record JBBCJW010000076.1, on the reverse strand, counting down.
CAAGACTTTCGAGGTGGTCCGGGGCGGCGAACGCAAGACCTTCGACAGTTTCGAATGCGCCATCGAGGCCATGGCGCCACGCTGCGCCCATTGCAATTGCCGCGTCATCGGCCACGGCGTCGAGGAGGGCGGCAAGATTTTCTGCTGCACCCACTGCGCCCGGCACGCAAGCAACTGATATTCCGGCGGAACGGGGGATGCGGGCTGCGGTATTTGCCCCGTTTTTGCCGCAACCCGCTACTATGGTCGCCGCATCAAGCACCTGCGAACAAAGGGGCACCATGAACAGGAAAATCGCCATTGGCTGCGGCCTGGGCTGGGCGCTGGCGCTGGCCGCCGTCCCGGCCGCCGCGCAGACCAATTCCGAGCGCCTGCTCGATTCGCTGATCCGCGGCATGCAGATCTGCAGCGAGATCAACGACAGCGCCAGCCGGCTGAGCTGCTACGACGAGGTCAACCGCACCGCCACCGGCAGCGCGCCGCCGCCCTCGGCCCGGCCCATCGCCCCCGGCCCGGGCTATGTGCCGTCGCCGGCGGCGGGGACGCCGGGCTATGTGCCCCCCGCCTACGATGCCGACCGCGCCTTCGATCCCAGCGCGCAGCGCAGCGCCACCGTGCCGCCGGAGATGCTGGCCGAGATCGTCAGCGAACGGCGCACCGGCCCCGGCCCCATTCCGCGCGGCAACCTGCCGCTGGTGAGCCTGGGGCCGCCGTCGCTGAACTACAGCGACGGCAATTACCGCTGGCTGGTGACGGCGTCGCTGACCAACAACACCAACCGCGTGCTGGACGCCAGCGTCACCTGCGCGCTGAACAACAACGAGCGGCTGGTGACCAACCTGAACTGGTTTCCCAACGCGCTGCGGCCGGGCGAAACCATCACGGTGGACATGCTGGGGCCGCCGACCCAGGCCTACGCCAATGCGGTGGTCTGCCGGGTCAACGGGCCGATCTGAACCGCACCTGTCGGTCACAAAAAATGGCGGCACATCGGTGCCGCCATTTTTCTTTCCGGCCGCGGCCGGAATGTTCGCAACTAGCGATTCTGGTTCTGCTGGTTGCGATCGTTCTGATTGTTCTGCTGCCGATCCTTGTTCTGCTCGTCCTTGTTCTGTTCGTCCTGCTGCTGATGCTGGCGCTGCTCGCCCTGGCGCTGCTGGCCCGGCTGGTTCTGGGGCTGCTGCTGCTGGCGATTGCGGTCCTGCTGGTTCTGCTGGTTGTTGTTCTGCTGGTTCGGATTGTTGCCCATGGACGTGCTCCTGTGGTGTGCCGCCGCCCGATCGCGGGCCAGGGACGATCCCCGTTGCGGACAGCAGAGGAACGCCACCCTTGTCGGCCCGGTTCCTGCCGATTTTTCCGTCACTTAGGGCAGCCCGCTACCGGATTCGGGCGCCGTACCGGCCGTTGTTCTGGAACGCCGGCGCGCAACGTCCGTTTGTCCTGCATCGATGATCGCCACCGCTTGGGGGCGTGGTTAGGAGGACGATATGACGGTCGTGATGCGAAAGCTTATCCCGTTCGCCTTGCTGCTGGGCGTGTTCGCCTTGCAGGCGCTGGCGCTGACGGCCTGCAACACCGCCGAAGGCTTCGGCAAGGACGTCGAGAAGACGGGCGAGGCGATGCAGGAAGGGGCCAAGGACGCCAAGCGCGAACTGAAGTAGCGCCGTTGGCGACCCCGTCCGGAGAACCGAAATGAAATACGTGCTGCTGTGGCTGCTGGGAATTCCGATCCCGATCCTGATCCTGCTGTGGCTGATCTTCTGATCAGGATTATCCGCAATACCAAAAAAGGCCGGCGATTGCCGGCCTTTTTCCTGTCCGCGATTCTTTAAGAGTGCGCCGCCATGCCGGCCTGGGGGCGCTGGCCGTTGCGCCGGCCGAAGCGCTTGCCCTGGCGCTGGCCGCCGCGCTCCTCGCGCCGGCCGCCCTCATGACGATGGCCACCCTCATGGCGATGTCCGTTCTGATGCCCGTCGGCGTGGTTGCGGTTGTGCCGCGGCTCGCCGGCGGCATGGTGATGGCCGTGCGGCTTGTGCGGCCGGCCGCGCTGATTACGCGGCTTGCCGCCGGGCGCCGCGGCGGCAAGCGGCCTGGACTGGTCGCGCCGCATGTCCTGGCGCGGCGGGGCGAAGCGGATCAGCTTCTCGATGTCGCGCAGCAGGCCCATCTCCTCGCCATCGACCAGCGACACCGCCATGCCCGAGGCGCCGGCGCGCGCGGTGCGGCCGATGCGATGGACGTAGGATTCCGGCACGTGGGGCAGGTCGAAATTCACCACATGGGTGACGCCATCGACGTCGATGCCGCGGGCGGCGATGTCGGTCGCCACCAGCACCGGGCACTTGCCGGCGCGGAAGGCGGCCAGCACGCGCTCGCGCTGCGCCTGGCTCTTGTTGCCATGGATGGCGCCGGCGGCGATGCCGGCATCCTCCAGATGGCGGGCGATGCGGTCGGCGCCGTGCTTGGTGCGGGCGAAGACCAGCGTGCGCTCGACGCCGGTGCGCTGCAGGAACTCGGCCAGCACCTGCCGCTTGTGCGCGGTCTCGACCATGAACACGTGCTGATCGACGCGCTCGACGGTGGAGGCCACCGGCGTGACGGTGACGCGCGCCGGATCGGTCAGCAGGTCGGATGCCAGCGCGTCGATCTCCTTGGGCATGGTGGCCGAGAAGAACAGGTTCTGCCGCTTGGCCGGCAGGGCGCGCACCAGGCGGCGGATCGGCTGGATGAAGCCCATGTCCAGCATCTGGTCGGCCTCGTCGAGCACGAAAATCTCGGTCTGGTCGAGCCGCGCGGTGCGCTGCTCGAGATGGTCGATCAGCCGGCCCGGCGTGGCGATCAGCACATCGACGCCGTTCTGCAACTGGCGCACCTGGCCGCCGAAGCCGACGCCGCCGAACACGACGGCGACCGACAGGCGCATGTTGCGGCCATAGGTGCGGAAGCTGTCGGCGATCTGGCTGGCCAGCTCGCGGGTCGGGCTCAGCACCAGCGCCCGGCAGGCGCCCCGGGTGCGCGGCTTGTTGGCGGCGGAGGCGGCCAGGCGCTGCAGCATCGGCAGGGCGAAGGCGGCGGTCTTGCCGGTGCCGGTCTGGGCGATGCCCAGCAGGTCGCGGCCGGCCAGCACTTCGGGAATGGCCTGCGCCTGGATCGGGGTGGGAACGGCATAGCCTTCGGCCTCCAGCGCGGCCAGAATCGGGGCGCTGAGTCCGAGATCGGTGAACTTCGTCAAAATGGAATCTTTCTTCTTCGAACGAGCCCCAGCGCCGGCGAACCTGCCGGTCGGGAGCGGGGCTGTGTTTTTGGGGACAGCCTCGCGTGAGGGGCGGTCGGTGTTGTTCTTATTGGCGATCAGCGGTCGCTCGCCTAGGCGGCGGCGTTCACGCGGCTGAAAAGCACAACGCTGCCCAACGTGGGCAGGCCGGATATGACAGGGATCGCCCAATAAGTCAAGCATGCTGACCTGTCGATTTACGCCGCAGGTAATTGCCGTCCCGGGCGGCGGCGGCCGACAGTGGCGGTATGGAACTCGTCGAACGACTGGCCTGGCTGGGCCTGGCCGCGATCCACGTCCTGCCGGCGCTGGGCGCCGTGATGCCCGGCGGCTTGGCCCGGCTTTACGGACAGAAACCGGGCGGCGGCCTGGTGCTGCTGCTGGAGCATCGCAGCGTGCTGTTTGCCGCCATCGTCGCGCTCTGCCTGTGGTCGGCGGCCGATCCGCAGCCCCGGCCGGCGGCGTTGCTTGTCACCGGTCTCAGTGTGTCGGGCTATCTGCTGCTCTATCTTTGGCGGGGGCGGCCGCGCGGGGCCTTGCGGCGGGTGGCGCTGGTCGATCTGCTGGCCCTGCCGCTTCTGGCGCTGGCGGCGGCGCGGCTGCTTGCGGACTGATCCGGCGCGCGACAGGGTTGCAGGCGGAAGAGTGGTCAGGGCGCCGGCGAGCCTCGTATTCTGCCGGCTGCATGTCCGCCTCCGCCCTGGCCGTTCCCGTCCGCTCGATCATGCTGCTGTCCATCGCCGCCTTCGCCAGCGCGGCGAATATCCGCGTGCCCGATGCGCTGCTGCCGCAGGTTTCGGCCGATTTCGCGGTCAGCGTCGGCACCGCCTCGATGATCGTGACCGGCTATACGCTGGCCTATGGGGTGATGCAGGCCTTCTACGGCCCGGTCGGGGACCGCTACGGCAAGTATCTGGTCGCGACCATCACCACGCTGCTGTCGGCGGCGCTGACCCTGGCCTGCGCTTTCGCCCCGTCGCTGACCTTTCTCGCCGTCGCCCGCTTCGCCGCCGCGGCGGCCTCCTGCGCCGTCATTCCGCTGGCCATCGCCTGGATCGGCGACGTCGTGCCCTACGAGCAGCGCCAGAGCATGCTGTCGCGCTTCATGTCGGGCCAGATCCTGGGCCTGGTGTTCGGCCAGATCGCCGGCGGCATCCTGGGCGATTTCATCGGCTGGCGCATGGTGTTCGTGGTGCTGGCCGGCGTCTATGTCGTGGCCGGTTTGGCGCTGGTCGGCGAGATGCGGCGCGACCCGCGCACGCGCGAAGCCAGCAATCCCGGCGCCTCGCTCAGCCCCGTCGCCATCGCGCGCCAGTTCGGCGTGCTGCTGCGCCGGCCCTGGGTGCGGATCGTGCTGCTGGTGGTCAGTCTGGAAGGGTTCTTCTTCTTCGCCGCCTTCGCCTTTGCCGGCAACGAGATCCACCACCGTTTCGGGCTCAGCTATACCTCGGTCGGACTGGCGCTGACCGCGTTCGGCGCCGGCGGCATGAGCTACGTGCTGTTCGCCCGGCATTTCGTGCGGCTGCTGGGCGAGCGCGGGCTGGCGATCGGCGGTGGGCTGGTGCTGTGCGTGGCGCTGCCGCTTTTCGCCCTGACCGGCGAACTGGTCGGGGCCATTGCCGGCATCTATCTCAGCGGCCTGGGCTTCTACATGCTGCACAACACGCTGCAGACCAATGGCAGCCAGATGGCGCCGGAAGCCCGCGGCAGCGGCGTCGCCCTGTTCGCTTCCTGCCTGTTCGTCGGGCAGTCGATCGGGGTGGCGCTGGCCGCGCCGGTGGTCGATCACTGGGGCGCCGACCCGGTTTTCCTGGCCTGCGGGCCGCTTTTGCTGCTGGTCGGGGCCTTTTTCGCTGTGGCGCTGCGTCGCCGGCCCTAGATTCCGGTCGGTGGAAAACCACTTGGGACCGGCGGGGCCGGACGCTATAAGGGCGCCGCAATTTCCGGGACGACCATGACCAAAGCGCAATCCGCGACCAGGCCGCGTTCGGCCGCCGCCGCCGCCGCCACCAGGCCGGTGCCCAGGGTGGGCATCGTCAGCCTGGGCTGTCCCAAGGCGCTGGTCGATTCCGAGCGGATCCTCACCAAGCTGCGCGCCGAGGGCTACGAGATTTCCGGCTCCTACGAGGGCGCCGACGTGGTGCTGGTCAACACCTGCGGCTTCCTCGACAGCGCCAAGCAGGAATCGCTGGACGCCATCGGCGAGGCGCTGCGCGAGAACGGCAAGGTCATCGTCACCGGCTGCATGGGCGTCGAGGAGAACCGCATCCGCGAGGTGCATCCGGGCGTGCTGTCGGTGACCGGCCCGCACCAGTACGAATCGGTGGTCGAGGCCGTGCACCAGGTGGTGCCGCCCCGGCACGATCCCTTCGTCGACCTGGTGCCGCCGCAGGGCATCAGGCTGACGCCGCGCCACTACGCCTATCTGAAGATTTCCGAAGGCTGCAACCATCGTTGCAGCTTCTGCATCATTCCGTCCATGCGCGGCGACCTGGCCAGCCGTCCCGCCGCCGACATCCTCTACGAGGCCGAGCGCCTGGCGGTGGCCGGCGTCAGGGAACTGCTGGTGATCTCGCAGGACACCAGCGCCTATGGCGTCGACCTGCGCTATGCCGAGAGCGTCTTCGCGCGGAAGAAGGTGAAGGCGCGGCTGACCGAGCTGTGCGCCGAGTTGGGCAACATGAACGTGTGGGTGCGGCTGCACTACGTCTATCCTTATCCGCATGTCGACGAGCTGATGCCGCTGATGGCCGAGAAGAAGATCCTTCCCTATCTCGACATCCCGTTCCAGCACGCCAGCCCGTCGATCCTGAAGGCGATGAAGCGGCCGGCCAACGAACAGAAGGTGCTGGACTGCATCGCGCGCTGGCGCACCGAAGTGCCGGACCTGACCCTGCGCTCCACCTTCATCGTCGGCTTCCCCGGCGAGACCGAGAAGGAGTTCGACTACCTGCTGCAGTGGTTGGAGGAGGCGCAGCTCGACCGCGTCGGCTGCTTCAAATACGAGCCGGTCGACGGCGCCACCGCCAACGCGCTGCCCGGCGCGGTGCCGGAGGAAGTCAAGGAAGAGCGCTGGCACCGCTTCATGCAGGCGCAGCAGGCGATCAGCGCCAAGCGTCTGGCCGCCAAGGTCGGCCGCACGCTCGACGTCATCGTCGATGCGATCACGCCGCAAGGCGCGGTCTGCCGCTCGCATGCCGATGCGCCGGAGATCGACGGCACGGTGATCGTCGCCAATGCCAGGACGCTGAAGCCCGGCGCGCTGGCGAAGGTGAAGATCGACCGGGCCGACGCCTACGATCTCTACGGCAGGCTGGCCTGATCCGTTATTGATCGCTTGCTCCGGGCGTGGCAGCGAAAATTTCAGGATTAATAACCGGTTGGTGCCGGCGCGCCTTCGAAATCCGCAAGTCCGGTTACAATTTCCAGTAGCGCAAGGAGCAGAATGGCCACTGGTTGCAGTCGCAATGCAGTGTTCCATGAAAGCCAATCGCATCATCGATCATCGCCAGCGTATCCGGCGTGTCGTTACACACATCTATGAGCACATCGACGATCAACTGAGCTTGCAGTCGCTGGCCGCCATCGCCTGCCTCTCGCCTTTCCACTTCCAGCGCGTGTATCAGCATCTGGTCGGCGAGACGCCGGCCGATACGGTGCGCCGCCTGCGTCTGGCGCGGGCGGCCGAGCAGATCGCAAGCGGCGTCGCCTCGGTGACCGAAGCGGCGGTCGGCGCCGGCTATGGCAGCTCGCAGGCGTTCTGCCGCGCCTTCCGCCGCCGCTTCGGCGTCGCGCCGTCGCGGCTGAAGAAGTCGGGGCCGGCCTGGCTTGCCGAACGCCGGCCGGCGGCGATTGGGTTCTCGCTGGTCGAGCTGCCGGCGCAGGCGGGGTACGGGTTGCGCCACGCCGGTCCGGACTGGGATGCCGGCTGGTCGTGCTGCCAGGTGATCGGGCGCGCCTTCGCCGCCGGGTTGTGGGATCCCGCCGGCCGCGGCCTGTTCATGCAGTATCGCAGCGATCCGCTGGCCGACATCGGCGTGACGGTCGAGGCCGATGTCTGCATCGCCGGCGACGATCAGCGGCTGGCGGCGCTGGGCCTGGAGCGCATCGCGCTGGGCGGCGGCTGTTACGCCATGCTGCGACTGCCCGGCACGCTGCAGACCTCGATCGCCCATGCCCGCACGCTGCTGCATCCTTACCTGGCGGAGACCGGCCTGGCGCGCCGCGCCGCGCCGCTGCTGCGCCGTTGCACCACCGATCTGGCGCTGACGCCGCCGTCGGAGTGGTCGTTCGAGCTTTACGTGCCGGTCGAAGCGCGGCCCGCCGGGGCAACCGGGTCCGCCGCGCAGCGTCCCCAGGCCGCGTGCGTCTGCGCCGGGTTCGATCGCGCCATCGCACTCTGAGCGCCGAAAAAGCAATCCGGGTTCGGTTTGCGATGGAGATGCCGCCGCTCCATCGCACAGCGCTTGCGAATCTGCTGGCGCATCTGTCTTCCCGCTCGCGCCGCTGCCGCCAACCTCCATAGATTGCAGCCATTGGACGCAATGATTTTCCGGCAACGCGATGGGCTTGCCGCGCATTTCCTGAGGAGGCTCTCGTGGCTACCTACCATCTCGGTCCCGGTCCCGGCGGCATACCGACCAACGCGCTGAGCGACGTCAACATCGAGTATCACGACGAGGCGGGAACGCTTGTCGACGTCATCTTCCGCCCGGCGCTGGTGACTTGGAGCTACTTCAATCCCAATCCTTTCCCCGGCGTCGGCGACTCGCTGACCTCCGATGAACTGATCGGCACGCTGACCAACGACCTGATCTTCTGGGACTGGGAAACCGTTTCCGACAACGCGACGACGGCGACAGCGGCGCAGCGGTACTTTCTGCCGGCCGCCAACCAGATCGCCGCGATCGACATTTTCCGCCTCGGCGAAGGCAACGACATTCTCAACCTGACCTACGACCGCAGCGTCGCCGGCTTCCAGTCCTATGATTTCCACGTCACCGCCTATGGCGGTACCGGCAACGACCTGCTGATGTCCGGCGGCGGCAACGATTTCCTCTACGGCGAGGAAGGCGCCGATACGATCTTCGGCGGCGGCGGCAACGACTTCATCGACGTGCGCAGCAACGCCGCCGAGCCGATCAGCGAAACCGCCTATGGCGGCTCGGGCAACGACATCATCCATGGTGGCGAAGGCAACGATCTGCTGTTCGGCGGCGAGGACGACGACACGATCGAGGGCTATGGCGGTCTCGACACTATCAGCGGCGATGGTGGCAACGACCTGATCTTCGGCGGCGGCGGCGCCACCACGCCGGGCGACGCGCTGAACGGCGGCGCCGGCAACGACACGGTCTATGGCGGCGACGGCGCCGACGTCATCACCGGCGGCACGGGCTTCCTCGACCGGCTGTTCGGCGGCGACGGCGATGACCAGCTCGCCGACGAAGACGGCGTGGTGCTGATGGTGGGCGGCGCCGGCAACGACATGATGTACAGCAACTTCGTCGTTGGCTGGAGCGCGCCCGGAAGCCTCGCCACGATCTATGGCGGCGGCGGCGCCGACAGTTTCAGCATGGGCAGCGTCAACCCGAACCTCAATCTGGTCATCGCCATGGACGACGGTTCGGCCGATGCCGCCGACAGCGTCATCCTCAGCAATGTCGCCAACCAGTACGCCACCGTCACCGCGACCCTGGGCGGCGGCGCCGACATCTACCACGGCTCGCGCGGCGGCGCGGGCACGCGCATCGACCGGGTCGACGGCGGCGCCGGCAACGACACGCTCTATGGCGGCGCCGGTTCGGACACGCTCTACGGCGGTGCGGGTTTCCTCGACGTCCTGATGGGCGGCGCGCAGACGGCGCTGGGGGCCGATGCCGGCGATGCGCTGTTCGATCCCGACGGTGTCGCCTATGCCCGCGGCGGCGAGGGCGACGACACGCTGACCATCTCCTTCGCGTTCAACTGGACCGGACCCGGCGGCGGCGCGGCCGACCTCGTTACCCTGGACGGCAACGGCGGCAACGACCAGTTCGGGCTGGGCAGCGCCAATGCGTTGCAGCGCCTGGTCATCAACGCCGACGACGGCTCGGCCGACGGCAACGATATCGTCAACTGGGCGGCCGGCAGTTCCTATGCCGCCGTCACCGCCACCATGGGCGGCGGCAACGACGTCTATATCGGCGCCGGCGCGGGCGGGACGGGGGCGCGCAGCGAGACGGTCTATGGCGGCACCGGCTCCGACACGATCGACGGCGGCGCCGGGTTCCTCGACGTTCTCTATGGCGACGATCCCGGCGCCTCGCTGGCCGACGGTGCCGACCTGATCACCGATGCCGACGGCGTCGCCTATGCCCGCGGCGGCCAGGGCAACGACACGTTCAACATCACCTTCGCCGCCGACTGGATCGGACCGCTGGGCGGCGCTTCCGACGTGGTGACCCTGGATGGCGGCGGCGGCGCCGACCATTTCCAGCTCTACAGCAACAACGCCGCGCAGCGCCTGGTCATCAACGGCGACGACGGCTCGACCGATGCCGGCGACACGGTGGACTGGGCCGGCGCGGCCAGCTCCTACGACCGGGTGACCGCGACGCTGGGGGCGGGCAACGACACCTATGTCGGCACCGGACCGGGCGGCGGCAGCGGCAACCGCATCGACATCGTCTATGGCGGCGTCGGCTCCGACACGCTGTCGGGCGGCGCCGGCGACGACACGCTCTACGGCAGCAACGCCGGCAACTCGCTGTTCGACGGCGACGATACGCTGTTCGGCCGCGCCGGCAACGACACGCTGGCCGGCGGCTACGGCATCGACACGCTGGACGGCGGCGCCGGCGACGACGTGCTGGTCTTCAATCCCGACAACACGGTGACCGGCGACAGCACGGCGCAGGACTACGTTCAGGCCTGGGACGGCGACACGCGCACCGCGCAGCACAGCTACAACGGGCTGACGGTCAACTGGAGCTTCGACGTCTTCATCGGCGGCGCCGACATCGATTCGCTGGTCGGCACGGCGGGCAACGACATATTGCTGGCCAACACCGACGATCTCTACGTCAACGGCAGCGCCCAGCCCTCCGGTCCCGGCCGCCTGGCCGGCATCGAGGTGGTGCTGCTGGGCGCCGGCGCCGACATCTTCATGGCCAACGATCCCACCGGCAGCGCCGCCTCGGGCATCGCCTACGCCACCGCCCTGACCGTCTACGGCGGCGACGGGTCGGACGTGATCTACACCGGCGCGGGCCACGACCGGCTGGTCGGCGACCAGTTCGCCGCCGGCGTTGGCGCCGACATGCTCGCCGGCGGTCTCGGCAACGACCTGATCTGGGGCGATCTCGAGGGCCTGCCCGATGCCGCCGCCGGCGGACGCGACACGCTCTATGGCGGCGGCGGCAACGACACGCTCTTTGGCGGCGGCAACATCGACACGCTCTATGGCGGCAGCGGCGCGGACACGCTCTACGGCGGCGCCGGCGACGATTTCGTGTTCGACGACAATCACGCCGCGCTGTTCTTCGGCGGCGACGGGTCGGACTATTTCCTGCTCGGCTACCGCGATCCCACCCAGGCCACCGGCGCCTCCAGCACCGGCGGCAACGACGGGGGCGACGGCGACGACCGCGTCTTCGTCTGGGTCGCCGACGGCCAGTTGCAGTACGACTCGATCTCGGTGTCGATGGGCGACGGCAACGACCTGTTCATCTCCGCCGACGTGGTGGGCGGCAACGGGATCGACCGCATCGCCGGCGAAATGGGCGACGACGTCATTTCGAGCTGGGGCGGCAACGACACGATCGACGGCGGCCGCGGCGACGACGCGCTGTGGGGCGGCGCCGGCGGCGACACCATCTTCGGCGGTCCGGGCACCGACTACATCTATCCCGGTCCCGGCGACAACGACGTCGCCTATGGCGGCGCCGGCATCGACTATTACTACTGGGCCCGCACCGACGGGGCCAACGACCAGATCTTCGACGAGTATCGCGGCACGCCCGGCACCGATCAGCAGGCGCTGAACGCCCTGATCGTGTTTCCCGGCTACGACGCCAACGGCGTCATGCCGACCGGTACCGGCGTGGTCGAGACCGATCGCAACCTGCACGACAATGCCGGCGGCGACGACATGGTACGCGTGGTCGATATCGACGGCGATGCCGGCACGTTGTGGCGGCTGGAGATTCTTGCGGGCGCCGGTGCGGGCAGTTCGATCGTGTTCGACCAGCGCGATATCCAGACCATTGCGCTGTGGAATCACGAGCCGGTCGGCGGCCAGCAGGTCTACCAGGTGTACGAATGGGACCCCAACGCCCAGAGCGGCGGCGCCTATGTCTACGTCTCGGGCTGATGGCGGGCGCTGACCGCCCGGCCGGAAAGGAAAAAGGCGCCGCAACCCGGCGCCTCTTTCTTTTTCGCTGCTCGTGCCCGCTCAGGCGTTGACGCCGACCGGACAGGACACGCCCGTGCCGCCCAGCCCGCAATAGCCGTTGGGGTTCTTGGCCAGGTACTGCTGGTGATAGTCCTCGGCGAAGTAGAACTCGGGCGCGTCGATGATCTCGGTGGTGATCGGCCCGTAGCCGGCCTTGCCCAGCCGCGCCTGGTAGGCCTCGCGCGAGGCCTCCGCCTGCTGCTTCTGCTCGGGCGAGAAGGCATAGATGCCGGAACGGTACTGCGTGCCGACATCGTTGCCCTGGCGCATGCCCTGGGTGGGATCGTGGTTCTCCCAGAAAACCTTCAGCAATTCGGCATAGGAGGTCTTCTTCGGGTCGTAGACCACGAACACCACCTCGTTGTGGCCGGTGCGCCCACTGCAGACCTCTTCATAGGTCGGGTTGGGCGTGTAGCCCGCGGCATAGCCCACCGCCGTCGTATAGACGCCCGGCGCTTGCCAGAACTTGCGTTCCGCGCCCCAGAAGCAGCCGAGGCCGAACATGGCCGTCTCCATCCCGGCCGGGTAGGGGCCGCGCAGCTTGTTGCCGTTGACGAAATGCTGCGCCGGCACCGGCATCGAGGCGGAGCGGCCCTTCAGCGCCTCCTCCGGCGCCGGCATCTGCGTCTTGGTCTTGGAAAGCAGGCTCCACATGTCACACCTCCGACTTGATCGCTCCCTAGAATGGCGTTTCCCGCCACAGGTTCAAGCCGGCCTCGCGGCAAGATGCGCTATCCTTCTTGAAAAGTGAGTGTACGCTCACCATTCTGTCCTTCATGCCCGACGCCGAACCCGGTCTGCCGCCTGCCGCCGCCGCCCGTGCCGAGCCCGACCTGGCCCGGCTCGAACGGCTGATCCGTTCGCCCTTGGGGGCGCTGACCCAGGCGCCCTGGGTCGATCCGGTGGCGCTGTTCGCCATGCGCCGCTTCTTCTTTCCATTGTCGCGCCTGTGGGCGGCCTCTTCGGTGGCGGGCGAGTCGGTTGCCGTGTTCTGCGAGCAGTCGGGGCTGGCCCCGGCCGCCGGCCGGCGCGAGAAGCTGATCGTCCGCCTGCTGCAGCGCTCGGCTCTGATCCACCAGGCGGCGGCGGCGACGGAAACCAACTGGCGCGCCACCCTGTTCGGCGGCCCGGCGGCCGAGCCGGCGACCCTGGCCGCGGTCGAAGCGGCGCGCCTGGATGCGGCGCATCGCGCCACGGTCGACCGGCTGTCCTGGTATCCGCTGCTGTGGGGCGGCAAGCCGCACAGGCTGCGCTGGCAGATCCCGTCGCGCGACGAGGTCGAGCAGGCTTATGGCGATGTCCTGGCGCAGCCCGAGCGCGCCTATGCGCTGCCCGCCACCCTGCCCGCGGTCGAGCGCTCGCACGCCATTGCCGGCCGGCTGGGACCGGTCTACTGGCTGCGTTTCGCCTCGCCCGCGACGCGCATGGGCGACGTCGCCTATGCCAAGGTGATGGAGCCGGCCGGCATCGCCCATCCGCCCACCATCGTCATCGGCAACGGCGTGTGCATGGAGCCGGAGAACGTGCGCGACCTGGTCGATGCCGCGACCGTGATGTGCCGGCTGGGCTTCCGCGTCATCGAGATCACCACGCCCTGGCACGGGCGGCGCTGCCGGCGCGGCGACTATGGCGGCGAGCGTTTCTTCGCCACCGCCCCGATGGGCCAGATCGATCTCTTCACCGCCCAGGCGCAGGAGACCGGCGTGCTGATCGACTGGTGCCGCCGGCATTTCTCCGGGCCGGTGGTGCTGGCCGGCATCTCGCTGGGCTCCTTCGTGGCCCAGCTCGTCGCCGCCCACAGCGTCCACTGGCCGGCGGCGGCGCGGCCGGACGCGCTGCTGCTCATCACCCATACCGGCAGGATGGAGGAGGTGGTGTTCGAGAGCGGGCTGGTGGAGGGCATCGGCATCCCCGCCGCGCTGGAGACGGCGGGCTGGTCGCAGGCGCAGATGCTGCGCTGGGCGCCGCTGATGGACCCGCCCGGCGCCCCCGCCATGCCGCCCGGGCGCATCGTCTCGGTGCTGGGCACGGCCGACCGGATCACGCCGGTGGGCGGCGGGCTGGACCTGGTGAAGCGCTGGAACCTGCCGCCGGAAAACGTCTTCGTGGCGCGCCAGGGCCATTTCGGCGCGGCGGTGAAGCTGATCCGCGACGATGCCGCGCTGCGCCGGCTGCAGACGATCGTGCGTCAGCTAGGCTGATTCTCAGCGCGCGTCCTGGGTCTGGGCGACATCGACGCTGTCGCCATAGGGCAGGCCGGAGATTTCCTTGATCAGCTTGGTGCGCACGGCGCGGGCGAAATCGGGGAAGTCGTGCGCCGGCACCAGGAACGAGCCCGGCCCGCCGATCACGTTCTGCTCGTAGTAGATGTCGAGGTCGCGCTCGGGCGGGCGGCCGAAATTGGGCCGCTCGCTCATGATCGGCAATCCGTTGATGGTGATGCCCTGCTTCACCACCGCGTCGCGGATCATGGCCAGGTCGGGGCCGGAATTGTTGCGCCCGTCGCCGGAGACGTCGATCACCCGCCGCGTGCCCTCGTAGCCGTTGTTGTCGAACTTGGCCGCGCTGTAGACCAGCGCCGCCGAGATCGAGGTCCACATCTCGGCCACCCGCGGCGCCTCGCCGATCTTCAGTGCGAAGCTCTTGGCGCTGTCCGGTCCGTCGATCACCGTCCAGTCGATGACGGTCCTCTGGTAGTTGGAGCCCGCCCACTCGACATAGGTGACGGCGATGCGGCCGAACGGGCCGGAGCGGATGGCATCGACGACGCGCTGGTCGGTCAGGGCCTGCATGTAGCCCTGGCGCTGCAACTCGGCTTCCTCGTCGTCGACGCTGCGCGAGATGTCGACCGCCAGCACCAGCTCAAGGTCGACGTCGAGCGCGCTGGCCGGCAGCGCGGCGAGAGCCAGGCCGCACCAGACGAGCAGGGCCGAGAACCACAAGGTCGGACGCATCTTCCACCCCCGGCTGTCGAGGCGATGAACAAGTATAGCCCTGTAACGGGGGACAGCGTCGAATCAATCCGGGGACAAAAGCAAAACCCCGGCGCGGGGCCGGGGTCGCAAAGCCTGTGAAGGAAGGGGGCGGAGACTAGTAGTCGCCGCCGCCGCCACGGCCGCCGCCGCCGCCGCGGCCACCCCGGCCGCCGCCACCGCCATAGCCGCCGCGTCCACCGCGATCGCCATAGCCGCCGCCACCACCGCCGCCACGGTCGCCGTAACCACCGCCGCCGCCGCCGTAGCCGCCGCCACCGCCGCCATAACCACCGCCGCCGCCGCCATAGCCGCCGCGACCACCGCCGCCACCACCGCCACGCGGCGAGGGCGGACGTTCCTGCGCCTCGCGCACGGCCAGCGCCCGGCCGCCAAGCTGCGCGCCGTCAAGCGCGCGGATCGCGGTCTGTCCGGCTTCTTCGGTTTCCATTTCGACGAAGGCGAAGCCGCGCGAACGTCCCGTCTCGCGATCGGTGATCACCTTGGCCGAAACGACATTGCCGTACGGCTGGAACGTTTCAGTCAATTGTTCGGATGTGAAAGTGTAGGGCAGGTTCCCCACAAACAGCTTGCGGCTCATCGCGTCCTTTCTCGGTTTCTACTCGCTCCGAGCGCCGCGACGCGACCGCATCGCCATGGCCCAGCCATGGACGCCGCAATTCGTCTTTTCGATGGTAGAGAACACTTCACGCCTTCGAAGCAGCACCCGGGTTAACGACCCAATCCCCACAACCGGCCTTGCGAGCAGATCGCAGATTTAGTCAAGCACAGTATGCAGACGCCAAACCGGCAAGTCCATGCGGTTTTTTGCGGTGGGATCAATGACTTCTGCCGTCTGGAAGCGTGAAATACGCGGCCCGCGCTTGCCTCGTTCCGCTGGCGGGCGCAACCTCTAGGCGGTTGTCGCGCGAGCAACCACTAGATGCCGAAGCCGCGACGCGATCTGCGCGGTGCAGCAAAGGAAATGTGACACGCGCGGCAGGCGAAAGTTCCAATTCGGAGCAAAAAGAAAATTCGGGGGAGGAACTGCCGATGGCCAGACGCAAAGCAGCAGCAGGCGGCGGCCGGCGCGGCGGGAAGCGCGCGCTGCGCAGCCACGCCTGGTTCGGCAAGCTCGATCGCGACGGGCTGGCGCATCGCTCGTGGATGAAGAACCAGGGCCTGCCGCATCACCTGTTCGACGGCAGGCCGGTGATCGGCATCTGCAACACCTGGTCGGAGCTGACGCCGTGCAACGCCCATTTCCGCGACCTGGCCGAGCATGTGAAGCGCGGCGTCTACGAGATGGGCGGCTTCCCGCTCGAGTTCCCGGTGATGAGCCTGGGCGAAACGCTGATGCGGCCCACCACCATGCTGTTCCGCAACCTGGCGGCGATGGACGTCGAGGAATCGATCCGCGCCAATCCGCTCGACGGCGTGGTGCTGCTGACCGGCTGCGACAAGACCACGCCGTCGCTGATGATGGGCGCGGCAAGCTGCGACCTGCCGGCGCTGGTGGTGTCGGGCGGGCCGATGCTGAACGGGCACTTCCGCGGCGAGCTGGTAGGCTCCGGCACCCATGTGTGGAAATTCACCGACATGCTGAAGACCGGCGAGATGAAGCCGGAAGACCTTCCCGAGGCCGAGGCCGGCATGTCGCGGTCGGCCGGCTCATGCATGACCATGGGCACCGCCTCGACCATGGCCTCGATGGCCGAGGCGCTGGGCATGGCGCTGCCGACCAACGCCGCCATCCCGGCCGCCGATTCGCGCCGCCGGTCGCTGGCCCACATGGCCGGGCGGCGCATCGTGGAGATGGTGCGCGAGGATCTGCGCATGTCGAAGATCCTGACGCGGCCGGCGTTCGAGAACGCCATCATGGCCAACGCCGCCATCGGCGGTTCGACCAATGCGGTGGTGCATCTGCTGGCGCTGGCTGGCCGCATCGGCGTGAAACTGACGCTCGACGACTGGGATCGCATCGGGCGGATCGTGCCCTGCCTGGTCAACCTGATGCCCTCGGGCAAGTACCTGATGGAGCATTTCTACTATGCCGGCGGCCTGCCGGCGGTGCTGCGCGAGATCGGGCCACTTCTGAACAAGAAGGCGCTGACGGTCAATGGCCGGACGATCTGGGACAACGTCAAGGATGCTGCGTGCTGGGACCGCGACGTGATCTTCCCGCTGGAGAAGCCGTTCAAGAAGCTGGGCGGCATCGCCGTGCTGCGCGGCAATCTGGCGCCCGACGGGGCGGTGCTGAAGCCGTCGGCCGCCACGCCGGCGCTGATGAAGCATCGCGGCCGGGCCGTGGTGTTCAAGGACATCGACGACTACAAGCGGCGCATCGACGATCCGGAACTGGACATCGACGCTGCCTGCGTGATGGTGCTGCAGAATTGCGGGCCGAAGGGGTATCCCGGCTTCCCGGAGGTCGGCAACATGGCGCTGCCGCTGAAGCTTTTGAAGCAGGGCATCAAGGACATGGTGCGCATTTCCGACGCGCGCATGAGCGGCACCGCCTATGGCACGGTGGTGCTGCACGTGGCGCCGGAAGCGGCGGCGGGCGGGCCGCTGGCGCTGGTGCGCGACGGCGACATGATCGAGCTGGACGTGAAGAAACGCCGCCTGCATCTGGACGTGCCCGAAGCGGAGCTTGAGAAACGGCGCGGAAAATGGAAAAAGCCCAGGCCGCATGACGGGCGCGGCTGGGTGCGGCTCTACTGCGAGACGGTGCAGCAGGCCGACACCGGCTGCGACCTGGACTTCCTGGTTGGCGCCTCGGGCGCTAGGGTGCCGCGCGAATCGCATTGATGGAGAGAGCTGATGATCGTCGATGAACGCAGCTACAGGCTGGTGCCGGGCAAGCTGAAGGAATGGCAGGCGCTGTACGAGAAGGAGGGCCTGCCGGTGCAGAGCCGCATCCTGGGCAATCTGCTGGGCTTCTTCGTCACCGAGGTCGGCACCATCAACCAGATCGTGCATCTGTGGGGCTACGAGAATTTCGCCGAGCGCGAGAAGCGGCGGGCCCAGCTCAATGCCGATCCGGCCTGGCAGGCCTATCTCGCCAAGGCCGCCCCCTACATGCAGAAGATGGAAAACCGCATCCTCGTGCCGCTGCCTTTCTCGCCGATCAAGTAGGCCGGCGGAACGCCAGCCGGCTCCACCATACGCCGGGCTGGCCGAACCGGCCGGCCCGTTCGCCGTTGTGGATGGTCGACAGTCGATTGGCGGCGGCCAGGTCGACGGTTTCCGCCGCCGTGACCTCGAACAGCACGCGGCCTTCCGGGACCGGGCCGTGGCGCAGCGACAGCACCATCACGCCATTGCCGCGCAGCAATCCCGCCACGCGCGCCATCGCCCGTTCCCGCTCGGGAATTGTGAGATGCATCCACACCGCCGACAGCAGGATGAGATCGAACGTGCCCGTCACCGTCGGCAAATCCGGCAGCATGTCGTCCATCCAGTCGATGGCGGCGTTCGCATGCAGGCTCCGGCCGATGGCGCGGAATTCGGGCGTCGGCTCGATCGCCGTCACCCGATAGCCGCGCGCGGCAAGGGCGGCGGCGTCGCGTCCGGTGCCGGCGCCGATGTCGAGGGCGCAGGCTGGCGGTGGTGGCAGCAGCCCGAGCACGTCGCCATGCGCGTCCTCGAAGCTGACGCTTTCGTATTGCCGGGCCAGGGCCTCGGCCTGTTCGCTGTACTGGGCAATGCGGGCGATCCGTTTCATGGCGCCAGCATGGCACGGACGGCTTGACGCAGTCTGTCGGGAGGGCTATCAACTTTTCCGTTCCGTGGTGATTTGGGCCGGCCGGCTTGCGACCACGTTAAAAATCGCTAAAGAGGTCGGAGCGCTCAAAACGCCCTGGCCGATTGGCCGGGGTTTTTTTATTGCCCGCGCGGGATGCGGGCGGGGGTGCGACATGGCCAAGGCGAAAGCGAAGAAGGCGGCAGGCAGCCGGGTGGCGGGCGGCAGGGGCGGCCCACGGACGCAGACCAGGCTGGTGCGCGGCGGGCTGCGGCGCACCAATTACTGCGAGACCAGCGAAGCCATCTTCATGAACTCTGGCTATGTCTACGAGTCGGCGGAAGAGGCGTCGGGCGCTTTCGCCGGCAAGAACGACCACTTCATCTATTCCCGCTTCTCCAATCCCACCGTGTCGATGTTCGAGGACCGGCTGGCGCAGCTCGAAGGGGCGGAAGCCTGCCGCGCCACCGCCACCGGTATGGCCGCCGTGTTCGCCTCGCTGGCCTGCCAGCTGCGGGCCGGCGACCGCATCGTCGCCTCGCGGGCGCTGTTCGGCTCCTGTCTCTACATCGTGCAGGACCAGCTGCCGCGCTGGGGCGTCGAGACGATTCTGGTCGATGGCCGCGACTTGAAGCAGTGGAAGGAAGCGCTGTCGCAGCCGACCAAGCTGGTGTTCTTCGAGAGCCCGTCCAATCCGACCTTGGAGATCGTCGACATCGCGGCGGTGTCGGAACTGGCGCACAAGGCCGGGGCGAAGGTGGTGGTGGACAACGTCTTCTCCAGCCCGATCCTGCAGAAGCCATTGCAGTTCGGCGCCGACATCGTGGTCTATTCCGCCACCAAGCATATCGACGGGCAGGGCCGGGCGATGGGCGGCGCCATCCTGGGCAGCCGCGAATTCGTCGAGACCGACCTCACCCCGTTCCTGCGCCATACCGGCCCCGCCATCTCGCCCTTCAATGCCTGGGTGATGGTGAAGAGCCTGGAGACGCTCGACCTGCGCATGGCCCGCCACTGCGACAACGCCGAGCGCGTCGCCGATTTCCTGGCGCGGCAGAAACGGGTGTCCTCGGTCGCCTACCCGACCCGACGCGACCATCCGCAGCGGGCGCTGGCGCTGAAGCAGATGAGCCGCGGCGGCAATGTCGTGACCTTCAACATCAAGGGCGGCCAGAAGGCGGCGTTCCGCTTCCTGAACCGGCTGCGGCTGGTCGACATCTCCAACAACCTGGGCGACGCCAAGAGCCTGATCACCCACCCCGCCACCACCACCCACCAGCGCCTGCCGCCCGAGACCCGCCGGCTCTACGGCATCGGCGACGACATGGTGCGCCTGTCGGTGGGGCTGGAGGATGCGCAGGATCTGATCGACGATCTGGCGCAGGCGCTGGCCTGAGCGGCTCCGGCGTCGCTTGGCCTAGCATCGCCGGATCGCCTGTCCTATAATCCTAACCCCTTGGGAAACTGTGGGAATTCAGCCGCCTCTGGACAGGGGCGGCGACGGTTCCGATAGTGGGAGAGTCCGAGGAGCGTTGGGCATGTATTCAGCCGTCACCCGCTCGATCCGGGTCACCGTCAAGCCGACCTATCTCGAAGACCAGAGTTCGCCGGCCGAGAACCATTATGTCTGGGCCTATCACGTGCGGATCGAGAACGAGGGCGACGAAACGGTGCAACTGCGGAATCGCTACTGGAAGATCACCGATTCGCAGGGGCGGGTGCACGAGGTGAGGGGCGCGGGCGTGGTCGGCAAGAAGCCGGTGCTGCAGCCGGGCCAGGCCTTCGAATACACCTCCGGCACGCCGCTCTCGACCCCGTCCGGCATCATGGTCGGCGCCTACGAGATGGTCGGCGAGGCCGGCGAGACCTTCAACGTGGCGATCCCCGCCTTTTCCCTCGACACGCCGGGCCAGAGCAGATCGCTGCACTGACCGGCCCCGATTCAACGCAGCGTCATTGCGCTGCTTCCGAAAGGACAACGCCATGACCAAGATTTCCAGCGGCAAGTTGGTTCCCGCCGTCGCCAGCACCGACCAGCCGGCCAATGTCGAGCGCCCCGGCCGCGACGAGGCGGAGGAGGCGGTGCGCACGCTGATCCGCTGGGCCGGCGACGATCCGGCCCGCGAGGGCCTGCGCGGCACGCCCGAGCGGGTGGTGCGATCCTACGAGGAGTTCTTCGCCGGCTACGCCTCCGATCCGCGCGAGATCCTGCAGCGCACCTTCGAGGAGGTCGAGGGCTATGACGAGATGGTGGTGCTGAAGGACATCCGCTTCGAATCCTACTGCGAGCACCACATGGTGCCGATCATCGGCCAGGCCCATATCGCCTACCTGCCCAATTCGCGCGTGGTCGGCATCTCCAAGCTGGCCCGGGTGCTGGACGCCTACGCCAAGCGGCTGCAGATCCAGGAGAAGATGACGGCGCAGATCGCCAAGGCGATCGACGAGGTGCTGGAGCCCAAGGGCGTGGCCGTGGTGCTGGAGGCGGCGCACCAGTGCATGACCACGCGCGGCGTGCACAAGCCGGGGGTCAGCATGGTGACCTCGCACATGCTGGGCGCCTTCCGCCAGGACGAGGCGACGCGCAAGGAATTCCTGTCGATCATCAACCGCGGCCAGGGCATTTCGCTGGGCTGACCGTTTTTTCGCCATTCCGATAGGAAAGTCCTCGCTCTATACGCGGTTGCGACGGCAGGCGCGCAACTGGCATGATCGCGCCGCCGCAGCAGAGCGGCCGCCGCAGGGAACAGGCCACACGCCGACGTCATGGCAGTCGATCTTCGCTCGCCGCTCTACATACTGGGCGCGCTGCTCGCGGTGTTCTCCTTCGCCATGCTGGTGCCCGCTCTGGCCGAGTGGATCGACGGCGGGCCCGATGCCGGCGCCTTCATCGTCTGCTTCGTGGTGACGCTGTTCGCCGGCGTCACGCTGCTGGCCGCCTTCCGGCCGCGCGAGAAAGTGTCGGTCAGCGTCCATCAGGCCTTCGTGCTGACCTCGCTGGCCTGGCTGGTCATCACCCTGTTCGCCGCCCTGCCGTTCGCCGTCTCCTCGATCCACATCTCCTATACCGACGCCTTCTTCGAGGCCATGTCGGGCGTCACCACCACCGGCGCCACCGTGCTGGTGGGTCTCGACGCCATGCCGTCCGGCATATTGTGGTGGCGCTCGCTGCTGAACTGGCTGGGCGGCGTCGGCTTCATCGTCATGGCGGTCGCCATCCTGCCCTTCCTCAGCATCGGCGGCATGCAGCTCTTCCGCACCGAATCCTCCGACCGCTCCGAGAAGATGCTGCCGCGCGTGTCGCAGGTGTCGCTGGCCATCATGGTGTTCTACCTGCTGCTGTCGGCCGTGGCGGTGGTGGCGCTGTGGCTGTGCGGGCTGTCGCTGTTCGAGGCGATCCACCATGCCCTGCCCGCCGTCGCCACCGGCGGCTTCTCCACCCACGACGCCTCGGTCGGCGGGCTCGACAACCGCGCCGCCGAATACGTGCTGGCGGCGGCGATGTTCATGGGCGGCGCCACCTTCTTCGTCTTCATCAACGCCTGGCGCGGGCGCAGCCTCGATTTCCTCAAGGACAGCCAGCTGCAGGTCTATTTCCTGCTGATCGCGGTCTGCACCCTGCTGCTGCTGGGCTGGCGGCTGGGCAGCGGCGATTTTCCGTTCGAGCAGGCGTTCCGCCAGTCGCTGTTCTCGGTGGTGTCGATCGTCAGCACCACCGGCTTCGTCACCGCCGACTACACCAGCTGGGGCGACTTCCCCATCGTGCTGATGTTCTTCCTCACCTTCACCGGCGCCTGCACCGGCTCGACCGCCGGCGGCGTCAAGATCTTCCGCTACCAGATCCTGGGCCAGATGGCGCTGGCGCAGCTGCGCCGGCTGACCCATCCCAACGCCGTGCTGGTACCGCGCTACAACGGGCGCGAGGTCAGCCGCGAGGTCATCAACTCGGTGGCCGGCTTCGTCTTCCTCTATTTCTTCTGCTTCGCGCTGCTGGCGGTGGGGCTGGGACTGTTCGGGCTCGACCTCGACACCGCCCTGTCGGGGGCGGCGACGGCGCTGGGCAATGTCGGCCCCGGCATCGGCGACACGATCGGCCCCGCGGGCACGTTCCAGCCGCTGCCCGACGGCGCCAAATGGCTGCTGTCGTTCGGCATGCTGCTGGGCCGGCTGGAGCTGCTGACCCTGCTGGTGCTGCTCTCGCGCGGCTTCTGGCGCAGCTAGGGGGCGGGATCATGGCCGTCGACCTGCGCTCGCCGCTCTACATACTGGGCATCCTGCTGGGCATCTTCGCCTTCGCCATGCTGCTGCCGGCCTTCGCCGAATGGGTCGAGGGCGGCGAGGACGCCGGCATGTTCCTGATCAGCTTCGCCGTGACGGCGTTTGCCGGCGGCACGCTGGCGGCCGCCTTCCGGCCGCGCGAGAAAGTGTCGATCGACGTGCACCAGGCCTTCGTGCTGACGGCGGCGGCGTGGATCGTCATCACCACCTTCGCCGCCCTGCCGCTGGCGGTGTCCTCGGTCGGCATCTCCTACACCGACGCCTTCTTCGAGGCCATGTCGGGCGTCACCGGCACCGGCGCTACGGTGCTGGTCGGGCTGGAGACGCTGCCGGCCGGCGTGCTGTGGTGGCGCACCATCCTGATCTGGCTGGGCGGCATCGGCATCATCGTCATGGCGGTGGCGGTGCTGCCGTTCCTGCGTATCGGCGGCATGCAGCTGTTTCGCGCCGAATCGTCGGAGAAGTCGGAAAAGACCCTGCCGCGCATGTCGCAGATCTCGCTGGCGATCACGGTCTACTATTTCCTGGTGTCGCTCGCCGGCTCGCTGCTGCTGTGGGCCAGCGGGCTGGGCCTGGGCGACGCCATCCATCACGGCTTCGGCGCGGTGGCGACCGGCGGCTTCTCCACCCTCGACGCCTCGTTCGGCGGCTTCAACAACCCGCTGGGCGAGTACGTCATGGCGCTGCTGATGTTCATCGGCGGCATGACTTTCATCGTCATGATCAATTCCTGGCGCCTGCGCCAGGCGCTGTTCCTGCGCGACAGCCAGATCAGGACCTTCGCCGCGGTGGTGCTGGCCAGCGCCCTGACCCTGACGCTGTGGCGCTGGCTGGGCAGCGAGGCGCCGCTGGAGGAGGCGTTCCGCCAGTCGCTGTTCCACGTCGTCTCGATCGTCACCACCTCAGGCTTCGTCACCGCCGACTACACGAGCTGGGGTGCGTTCCCGATCGTGCTGATGCTGTTCCTGACCTTCATCGGCGCCTGCACCGGCTCGACCTCCGGCGGCGTCAAGATCTTCCGCTACCAGATCCTCTACCAGCTCGCCCGCGTCCAGCTCGCCCGCCTGACCCATCCCAACGCCGTCATCGTGCCGCGCTTCAACGGGCGGGAGGTCAGCCGCGAGGTCATCAACTCGGTGGCCGGCTTCGTCTTCCTGTGGTTCTTCTGCTTCGTCATCCTGTCGATCGGCCTGTCGCTGTTCGGGCTGGACATCGACACCGCCGTCTCCGCCGCCGCCACTTCACTGGCCAATGTCGGGCCGGGCGTCGGGCCGATCGTCGGCCCGGCCGGCACGTTCCAGCCCTTGCCCGACGGGGCCAAATGGCTGCTATCCTTCGGCATGCTGCTGGGCCGGCTGGAAATGCTGACCCTGCTGGTCCTGCTGATGCCAAGTTTCTGGCGCGCCTGACGAACGGCGTTTTTTGGGGAAAGGTTACAGGCGCGATGCCTCAGAAAATCGATGCGATCGAAATGCTGCGCCGGCTGGTGGCGTTCGACACCACTTCCGCCTATTCCAACCTGGCGCTGATCGATTTCGTGCGCGACTACCTGCACGGCTACGGCATCGAGAGCCGGCTGGTGACCAACGGGGACGGCAGCAAGGCCAATCTCTACGCCACCATCGGCCCGCAGCGCGAAGGCGGCGTGGTGCTGTCGGGCCATACCGACGTGGTGCCGGTCGAGGGCCAGCCCTGGGACAGCGATCCCTTCGCCATGATCGAGAAGGACGGGCTGCTCTACGGCCGCGGCACCGCCGACATGAAGGCCTTCTCCGCCATCGCCCTGGCCATGATCCCCGATTTCCTGGAGCGGGGCATCAGGGTGCCGATCCACCTGGCGCTGAGCTACGACGAGGAGGTGGGCTGCATCGGCGCCCATTCGCTGGCCGAGGCGCTGCAGCGCGACCTGCCGAAGCCGCATGCCATCATCGTCGGCGAACCGACCATGATGAAGGTGGTGCATTCGCACAAGACCGCGTCCAGCTACTTCACCGATTTCATCGGGCTGGAAGCGCATTCCAGCGCGCTGGACGACGGCGTCAGCGCCGTGCACTACGCCGGCGAGCTGATCCATTTCATGAACGTGCTGCAGGAGGAGCTGCGGGCGCGAGCCAAACCCGGCTCCGAATTCAGGCCGCCCTTCGGCACCATCAATGTCGGCATCGTCCAGGGCGGCACCGCCACCAACATCATCGCCCGCCACTGCCTGGTGCAGTGGGGCTATCGCGCCCTGCCGACCGAAGACCCGGACGAGGCGGTCAGGCGGGTGACGCAGTTCTGCGAACAGGAATTGCTGCCGAAGATGCGGGCGGTCCATCCCGAGGCCTCGATCGCCACGCGGGTGCGGGCCGACGTGCCGCCGCTGCTGCCGACCGCGCACAACCCGGCCGACCTACTGTGCCGGGCGCTGACCGGCGACAACGGCTCGCACAGCGTCTCCTACGCCGCCGAGGCCGGCATCTTCCAGAAGGCCGGCTTCTCGGTGGTGATCTGCGGCCCCGGCGACATCGCCCAGGCGCACCAGCCCAACGAGTTCATCGCCGTCGAGCAGATCAGGGCCTGCGAGGACTTCATGCGCAAGCTGGCCGACTGGGCGGCGAGTCGCTAACTGCCTGTCATCCCGGCCGAGCATAGCGAGAGCCGGGACCCATAACGACGGTCATAATAGGTCCCGGCTCTGCGCGCCTGCGGCGCTTGGCAGTGATGACAGTTTTTAGAGTTCACGCGTCCTGCCGCCACACCGCTTCCAGGTCGTCGTCGTCGAAGCGGTACTCGGTGGCGCAGAACTCGCACTTCACCAGCACCGCCTCGTCGTCCTCCTTCAGCTCTTCGATCTCGGCGCGCGGGAAGGAGCGCAGCACGTTGACGATGCGCTCGCGCGAGCAGCGGCAGCCGAACTCCAGGTGCCGCGCGGGAAACGCCTCCGGCGCGTCCTCGTGGTAGAGCCGCCACACCAGCTCGGTCATCGGCAGGCCGGCATCGACCAGCTCGCGGTCGGACGCGGTCGACATCAGGATCACCGCCCGCCGCCAGGCGTCCTCGATCTCGTCCGCGTCGAGGCTGGAAAACCCGTCCGGCGTCTGCGCACCGGGCAGACGCTGCACCATCAGCCCGCCGGCCCGCCATTGCTCGTGCGTGGCGTCGGGGGCGGCGACGGCGATCTTGATGCCGGTGGGAAGCTGTTCGGACTGGCGGAAATAGGCATGGGCGCAGTCGGCCACCGTGCCGCCTTCCAGCGGCACCACGCCCTGGTAGCGGTCGGTGTTCTCGCCCTGGTCGACGGTGAAGGCCAGGCTGCCCGCCCCCAGCAGGCGCTGCACCGGATTGTCGAGCTGCGGCGCCGTCGCCATCACCTGGGCGATGCCGCCGGCATCGTACTGGGCATAGCCGCGCAACTGGCCCTGCGAGGTCACGTCGGTGACGATCAGGCCGACCGGCCCGTCGCCCCGGATCTGCAGGGTGAAGATGCCGTCGTACTTGATGGAGGAGGCCAGGATGGCAGCCAAGGTCAGCGTCTCGGCCAGCAGGTTCGCCACCGGCGCCGGATAGTCGTGGCCGCGCAGCATCACGTCGATCGACGGGCCCAGCCGCACCAGCCGGCCGCGCAGATCCAGCTTGCGCACCTGGAACGGCAATACCGCTTCGGCCCCGGCCGGTGGAGAGAACTCGTTCATCGCTGAAAACCTCAACCCAGGCGCCATAGAGCGGATCACGGTTAGACGGAAGCGCAGGCGCTTCCGTCTAACCGTGTGAATCCGCTCTATTCATTAATGTTTAGAGCAAATTCACACGTTCTGACGAAATCGCGCGCGATTCCGTCAGAACGTGATTTGCTCTAAGGCGGATCACGATCTGACGGCATCGCCCGCGAGTCCGTCAAAGCGCGATCAGCCCTGGCTGACGC
>JBBCJW010000075.1:0-109164 GCA_037190765.1 Alphaproteobacteria bacterium | reverse complement strand
GACTTGCATGTGTTAGGCCTGCCGCCAGCGTTCGTTCTGAGCCAGGATCAAACTCTCAAGTTCAAATGCCAGCCACCCTAAGACAGCCAGCACTGACCGAAGCATCCTCACAAGCACATAAAACGACGTCCGGCCATCCTTAACGAACAACCGGAACCTACATCAAATGCGCCTGCAAAGACGTCCACCAGAACATCCAACCCAGAGCTCGCGCCCCAGACCAGACACCCAGCGACCATCGCCGCCGACGCATCCCTTCCGCTGATACAACCTGTCAAAGAACGAACCGAAGAAGACCGCAAAAAACCCTGACCGCCAAGTGGCTCGACGGTCCGGATCCGTTCGCTGCTCCCTTCGGAGGCGCGCCTTATACGCTCGCCCTCGAAGTGATGTCAAACGTTGTTTTGCAAAAAAATAACGCCTGCGTTTCCAGCCGTTTACGGCCGGGCGGGCGTTTTGGCGGACCACCCATATCGGGACCCCGGGCACAGATTTCAAGACCGCTTGCGGGGCGGCTTTCCGGGCGGTGCGATTCGTCCGAACTTTTCCTCAGAAACGATTGATTTCACTGCAAATTTCCATTTGACAATCTTTCGCCACATCCCCATCGTGGCCAACCATCGGCAACGCTCATCTGGAAAGGCAAGGCATGGCGCACCCGGAACCCGCCGGATCCCTGCTCCGCAAACTCGTGCCGTTCCGGGCTCCTTCCTTGCGCGAACTGGCCATTGGCGCCATCGCTATCGGCGGCCTGACCGTCGCCCTGACGGTGTTCCAGGGCCCGACCAGCGCCTCGCGCAGCGATGGCGGGCTGGTCGCCACCCCGTCGGTGGTCGAGGCCACGGTGATGCTGCCGCCGATGCCCGCCCTGGACCAGGACGCGGCCAATGCCGTCGCCAGCGCCGTCGATCCCGACAATGCCGCCCTGTCCGACAGCCAGACCCAGGAAACGCCGCAGAACGACCGGCTCGACCTGGTGCTGCGCGTCGACCGCGGCGACACGCTGAGCAAGATCCTGACCGATGTCGGCATCACCACCGGCCAGGCCAACAGCGCCGTCGAGGCGCTGCGCCCGGTGTTCAATCCGCGCCGCCTGCAGGTCGGCCAGATCATCACCGTCACCGTGGCGCCGGGGCTGAGCAGCGAGGACACGCCGCAGCTTCTGCAGGTGATGCTGCGGCCGGAGGCCGAGCGCGACGTGCTGGTCAGGCGCGACGCCAAGGGCGGCTTCGGCGCCGACGAGATCAAGTATTCGCTGAACACCACCGTCGCCCGCCACGCCGCCGTGATCGACGAATCGCTGTTCGCCAACGGCGTCGGCGCCGGCGTGCCGGTCTCGGTGCTGAGCGACCTGATCAAGGCGCTCAGCTACGACGTCGACTTCCAGCGTGACATCCAGCCCAACGACAGTTTCGAGGTGGTGTTCGAGCGGCTCTACACCACCGACGGCCGCCTCGCCCGCGAAGGCCGTCTGCTCTATGGCGAGCTGGTGCTGCGCGGCAAGAAGATGGCGTTCTACCGCTACAACCCGCCCAGCGGCGAGGAGGACTATTACGGCCTGGACGGGCAAAGCATCGTCAAGGCGCTGCTGCGCACGCCGATCGACGGGGCGCGCATCTCCTCCCGCTTCGGCATGCGCTCGCATCCCATCCTCGGCTTCTCGCGCCTGCATGCCGGCGTCGATTTCGCCGCCCCCACCGGCACGCCGATCTACGCCGCCGGCAATGGCACCATCGAGTTCGCCGGCGTCAAGGGTGGCTACGGCAACTACGTGCTGATCCGCCACAACAGCAGCTTCGCCACCGCCTACGCCCATATGAGCCGCTTCTCGCGCGCCGCGCGCAAGGGCAACCGCGTGCGCCAGGGCGAGGTGATCGGCTTTGTCGGCACCACCGGCATGTCGACCGGCCCGCATCTGCACTACGAGGTCCACAAGGGCGGCCGCCCGGTCAATCCGACCCAGGTCAGCATGCCGATCGGGCCCAAGCTGGCCGGCAAGGACCTGGAGCGGTTCCGCGCCTTCGTTACCGAGTTCGACCGCAAGCGCAACGCCATGCCGCTGGGCACCCGCCCGCAGCAGCTGGTCGAGGCCGGCAAGGACAGCGGCACGCGCTGACCGACGTCAGTCATTCCCTGTCGCTGCCCCTGCCGTTGCTGGTGCGCGCGCCACGCCGATCCAGCCGTTCAAGGTGAAGCGGCTGTCCGCATAGGCGCCGCCGGGACAGGATACCGGCCGGACCTCGTGCCAGAACCGCGCCGGGAAGACGATCAGCATGTTGTCCTGCGGCTCGACCAGCGAGAAGGCCTGCGCATCGAAGCCGGCGCCGTCGTGGTGCGTGTCGTACAGCGCCAGCTCGCCGCCGCCGAATCGCTTCGGCTGGCGATGGAAGTAATAGACGAAGGTCAGGCGGCGATAGGCCTGGTCGCCCTCGGCGTAATCGCGATGGGCGCGATAGAAATCGCCGTCGTTATGGGCGGTGAACTGCATCTCCACCGTCTCGAAATCGAAGTCCGGCAGCGCGAAATCCCGCACTGCCCGGCGCGCGGCGGCCAATACCGGCTCGCGCGCCAGCGCCGCCAGCGCCTGCGGCGACTCATCGACCCGCGACTGGCGCCAGTCCGGCTTCAGCGCGATGCCGCCGATGCGCGACGGCGCAAGAAGCGGCTGCGCCGCCAGCGCCAGCTCGAGCAGCCGCGCGTGATCATGCGGCGCGAGGAAATCGTGGTACAGGCGAAACGGCGCCGGCACGGCGACGAGTCCTTGCGCTGGCGCGCCTGCCCCGCGCAAGGCCGCCGCCAGTTGCCGCGCTTGCGCCTCCTGCGGATCGCACTCCAGCGCCCGTTGCGCCGCCTGCATCGCTTGCGTCAGCCGGCCGGCGCGCCGTTCCAGATCGGCCTGCAGCAGATGGACCTTGGCGTTGCCGGCATGCCGCTGCAGCAGCTTCGCCAGCACCGCCGGCGCGCGCGCCTCCAGCGCGGTGCCCAGCAGCGCGCGCACGATGGCGATGCCGCCCGCCGCGGTGCGGGCGGCGGCATCGTCCTTCTCGGGCGCGCCGGTCACGGGGCGCGCCGGATCCAGCCGTTCAGGGTGAAGCGGCTGTCGGCGAAGGCGCGGCTGGGACAGCGCACCGGCAGGATTTCGTGCCGCGCCGCACTGGGAAACAGCACCAGCCGGTTGTCCAGCGGCTCCAGGGTCGTGCGGCCGGCGGGATCGAACTCGCCCGTCGCCAGGTCGGTGTCGTAGAGCCCCAGTTCGCCGCCGCTGAAGCCCTTGGGCTGGCGGTTGAAGTAATAGACGAAGCTGATGGTGCGCAGCGCGTAGTGGCCGGGCCCGGTGTCGACGTGATGGCGATAGAAATCGCCGTCGTTGCTGGCGACCCAGTCCAGCCCGATCGAGTCCACCCTCACCGCGCCATAGCCGAAATCGGCCAGCAAGGCTTCGGCGCGGGCGGCGATCAGCGGCGCGAACCAGGACAGCACCGTGGCGTCGGCCGGCACGATGCGCGAGCGGCGCCATTCCGGTTTCGGCGTCGCGCTCTCGACCCAGGACGGCACCATCGCCGCCTCGTTGGCCAGCGCATAATCGAGCAGGCGCTGGTGCTGCGCGGCATCGAGAAAGCCCGGCAGCAGGCGGAACGGCGCTGGCCGCAGCCCCTCGCCGATGCGCGATTTCTCCTCCAGCGCCGCCAGCAGCGCCAGGCTGGGCGCGTGCCCGGCATCGGCGGCCAGCGTCCGCCGCAACGCGGCGACCGCTTCGTCCAGCCGGCCGGCGCGGCGCAGATGCTGTGCGTATCCGTATTGCGCATCGGCTAATTGCGGGAAGTCGCCCGCCAGTTTCTGCGCCAGCGCCAGCGCCTTGGCCTCCAGCGGCGTGTCGATGAGATTGCGCGCCAGCGCCAGCCGCTCCGCCACCTCCAGCGCATCGGCGGCGCGCTGCAGGTTTTCGCCTTCGACCGCATGGCCGAGCAGGAATTCGATCCGCGCCAAGCCGCGATGCGCGCCGACATGGCGCGGCAACTGCGCCAGCACCGCGGCATAGGCGTCGCGGGCCGCCGGCAGGTCGCGGTCCCGTTCGGCGCTTTCCGCCTGCGCGATCAGCGCGGCGGCGATGCCGGGCAGGCTGGTGCGGGCGGTTTGGGTCATCGGTTGCTGGCGGGCGCTGGACTGTCCGGTCGTGCGCAATATGCTAGCACAGCCCGATGGAAAGAACGCCCCGCCCGCGCCTCGCGCCGTCCCGCCTGCCGGGACAGGCCGCCGCGCATTCGCCGCTGTTCCAGGCCGGGCTGCTGGCGATGGTCGCCATCGTCGGCGTTTTCCTGGCGCAGGGCTGGATCGATTACGCCATCGCCGCCGGCGAAGGGGCGCTGATCCTGAACCGCGATTTCCAGGTCTACTACTTCGCCGCCCAGGCGTTCTGGAGCGGGCAGAACCCTTACGACCTGCAGGCCGTCAGCCTCGCCATGCCGCGGCCGGCCTGGTCGCCCTTCGTCTATCCGCCCTACGCGCTCTATCTCTTCCATCCCTTCACCCTGCTCGACCTCGACACGGCGCGGCTGCTGTGGCTGGCGATCCGGCTGGCCTTCATCGCCGCCCTGTTCGTCGCCTGGACGCGGCTGTTCGCCGGCCTGGCGCCGCTGCACCTGCTGATCCCCTTCGCGCTTTTCGCCTTCTCCGGCGCGCTGGTCTACGACCTGCACACCGGCAATATCGGTTCCATCGAGGCCTGCCTGATCGCCTGGGCGCTGGTGTGGCTGGACCGCGACCGGCCCTTGCCGTTCGTGCTGCTGGTGCTGCTGGCCGGCGCGATGAAGATGGTGCCGCTGGTCTTCCTGCTGGTGCCCTTCCTGGTGCGTCCGTGGCGGCAGGCTTTGCGCATCGCACTCATGGGCGGCATCGGCGTGGCGCTGCTTGTGGCGCTGGCCTGGCTGGCGGCGCCGGACCTGTTCGGCCAATGGCTGCATTCGGCGCGACAGGTCGACTGGCTCAGCCGCAGCTTCTATTCGCTGGCGGTGCAGTCGCTGACCTTCGCCGACGCTGCCGATCCGGCCGCCATCCGCCGCCTGTCGGCGATTCTGCACCTGCTGGTCGCTGGCGCCGTGGTCGGCGCGACCTGGCTGGCGTTGCGGCGGCGCGCGGGAAAGACCGATGCGCTGGCCTGGGCGGTGATCGTGCTGGCGCTGCTGCTGTGCTGGCCGCGGCTGTGGCGCTACGCCTTCGTCGGCGCCATGGCGCCGATCCTGGTGATTGCCCTGCTCGACTGCTGCAACGGGCGCTGGGGCGTGGTGCGGGCGCTGCTGCTGTGCGGGCTGGCGCTGCTGCTGCAGGGCGGCTCGCGCGCCATCGTGCCCGCCGATTTGCCGGTGGTGTTCCGCGAGTTGATCGCGCTGGTCGCGGCGTGGCTGAACGGGCTGGTGATGCTGCAAAGAAAAACCGGCGGCACGCTGCCCGCGCCGCCGGCGATTACTGTCTCAACACCTGCACGCTGAGCTTCAGGCCGCGTCCTCCTCGAAGACGCGGTCGGCGATCTGCAGCTTGCCGTCGCGCACGCTCACATCGACGGCCTGCCCGTCCTGCACGCTGCCTTCCAGCAGCATGGTGGCCAGCGGGTTCTGCAGTTCGCGCTGGATCACCCGCTTCAGCGGCCGGGCGCCATAGACCGGGTCGTAGCCGCGATTGGCCAGCCAGGTCAGCGCCTTCTCGTCCAGCTTCAGTTCGATCTTGCGCTCCTCCAAGAGCCTGCGCAGGCGGGCGAGTTGGATGTCGACGATGCCGGTCATCTGCTCGCGGCTGAGGCGGTTGAACAGCAGGATCTCGTCCAGCCGGTTCAGGAACTCCGGCCGGAAGCTCTTGCGCACCACCTCCATCACCTGCTCGCGCACGCTGGCGACCGACGCCCCTTCCGGCAGCGACGCCAGATATTCGCTGCCCAGATTGGAGGTCAGCACGATCAGCGTGTTGCGGAAGTCGACCGTGCGGCCCTGGCCGTCGGTCAGGCGGCCGTCGTCCAGCACCTGCAGCAGCACGTTGAACACGTCCGGGTGCGCCTTCTCGACCTCGTCGAACAGGATCACCTGGTAGGGACGCCGCCGCACCGCCTCGGTCAGGCTGCCGCCCTCCTCGTAGCCGACATAGCCCGGCGGCGCGCCGATCAGGCGGGCGACCGAATGCTTCTCCATGTATTCCGACATGTCGATGCGGATCATGGCGCTCTCGTCGTCGAACAGGAACTCGGCCAGCGCCTTGGTCAGCTCGGTCTTGCCCACGCCCGTCGGGCCCAGGAACAGGAACGAGCCGATCGGCCGGTTGGGATCCTGCAGGCCGGCGCGGGCGCGGCGCACGGCGTTGGCCACCGCCTTGATCGCCTGGTCCTGGCCGACCACGCGCCGGTGCAGGTTGGTCTCCATCTGCAGCAGCTTCTCGCGCTGGCCCTCCAGCATGCGATCGACCGGAATGCCGGTCCAGCGCGAGACCACGCCGGCGATGTCGGATTCGGTGACCTCTTCCTTCAGCATGGCATGGGCTTCGGCCTTCTCGGCCTCGGCCAGCTTGCGCTCCAGCTCGGGGATCACGCCGTAGCGCAATTCGCCGGCCTTGCCGAGATCGCCGTTGCGCTGGGCGATCTCCAGGTCGGAGCGCGCCTTCTCGAGCTGCTCCTTGATCTTCTGCGCCTGCGCCAGTTTCTCCTTCTCGGCCATCCAGGTCGAGGTCAGCGCGCCGGATCTCTCCTCCAGATCGGCCAGCTCCTTCTCCAGCTTGCCCAGCCGGTCGCGCGAGGCCTGGTCGTTCTCCTTCTTCAGCGCCTCGCGCTCGATCTTGAGCTGCATGATGCGCCGGTCCAGCTCGTCGATCTCCTCCGGCTTGGAATCGACCTCCATGCGCAGCCGCGAGGCGGCCTCGTCCACCAGGTCGATGGCCTTGTCGGGCAGGAAGCGGTCGGTGATGTAGCGGTTGGAGAGGGTGGCCGCCGCCACGATGGCCGCGTCGGTGATGCGCACGCCGTGATGCAGTTCGTACTTCTCCTTCAGCCCGCGCAGGATCGAGATCGTGTCCTCGATCGTCGGCTCGGCGATGAACACCGGCTGGAACCGGCGCGCCAGCGCGGCGTCCTTCTCGATATGCTTGCGGTACTCGTCCAAGGTGGTGGCGCCGACGCAGTGCAGTTCGCCGCGCGCCAAAGCCGGCTTCAGCAGGTTGGAGGCGTCCATCGCCCCGTCGGCCTTGCCCGCCCCGACCAGCGTGTGCAATTCGTCGATGAACAGGACGATCTCGCCGTCGGACGCGGCGATCTCGCCCATCACCGCCTTCAGCCGCTCCTCGAACTCGCCGCGGAACTTGGCGCCGGCGATCATGGCGCCGAGATCGAGCGCCATCAGCTTCTTGTCGCGCAGCGATTCGGGCACGTCGTTGTTGACGATGCGCAGCGCCAGGCCCTCGGCGATGGCGGTCTTGCCGACGCCAGGCTCGCCGATCAGCACCGGATTGTTCTTGGTGCGCCGCGACAGCACCTGGATGGTGCGGCGGATTTCCTCGTCGCGGCCGATCACCGGGTCGAGCTTGCCCTCGCGGGCGGCCTCGGTGAGATCGCGCGCATAGCGCTTCAGCGCGTCATAGGCGCCCTCGGCCGATTCGGTGTCGGCGGTGCGGCCCTTGCGCAGATCGTTGATGGCCGCGTTCAGCCCCTGCGCGCTGACCCCGGCATCGGCCAGGATGCGCGCGGCGGGCGTGCCCGACGCCATGGTCAGGGCCAGCAGCAGCCGCTCGACGGTGACGAACTTGTCGCCCGCCTTCTCGGCGATCTTCTCGGCATTCTCCAGCGCCCGGGCGGTCTCCGGCGCCATGTAGACCTGGCCCGCCCCGCCGCCTTCGACCTTGGGCAGGCGGGCGATCTCGGCCTCGACGCCCTGCAGCGCCCGCGACGGATCGCCGCCGGCAGCCTTGATCAGGTTGGCGCACAGGCCTTCCTTGTCGTCGAGCAGGACCTTCAGCAGGTGTTCGGTGGTGAGGCGCTGGTGGCCGGAACGCAGGGCCAGCATCTGCGCCGACTGCAAAAACCCGCGCGATCGTTCGGTATAGACTTCCAGATTCATGAACAACCCCTTCTCGTGAGCCCCCGGAACCGGCGGGCGAAGCAGGCGGACCCCGAAGGCATCCTCTTCCGCCTATATGGTCGCGCCTGCATTCGCTGCAAGCCTGATCACAGGCAAAATCATTGCCCGAACAGGGAGTTCCGGGCTTTGATCGCAATCATGAGCATCGCCGTCGCCGCCCTGTATCGCTACCCGGTCAAGAGCCTGTCGGCCCAGGCCCTGGCCGAGGTCGAGGTCACGGCCGACCAGCCGCTGCCGCACGACCGGCGCTACGCCATCGCCCATGGCGCCTCGCGCTACGATCCGGCCGAGCCGCAATGGCAGCCCAAGGCCTCGTTCCTGGCGCTGGTGCGCAACGCGCGGCTGGCCCGGCTGGTCAGCCATTACGACGCGGCCAGCGAAACCCTGAGCATCGAACGCGACGGGCGGGAGGTGGTGCGCGGCTGCCTGGCGGACATCGCCGGGCGGGCGGTGATCGAGCAGTTCCTGGTCGCCTTCATGGGCGAGGAGGCGCGCGGGCGGGCGCATCTGGCCGGCGCGCCGGGTATCTGGTTCTCCGACGTGCCCGATCCCTACGTGTCGATCATCGGCCTGGCCTCGATCCGCGATCTGGAGCGGGTGACCCAGGCGCCGGTCGATCCGGTGCGCTTCCGCGCCAACATCTACCTGGAAGGGTCGGCCCCGTGGCAGGAGTTCCGCTGGCTCGGCCGGGAGATCGCCATCGACGGCGTGCGCTTCAAGGTCGAGGAGCGCATCACGCGCTGTGCGGCGACCGAGATCAATCCGGCCAATGGCGAGCGCGACCTGGGGGTGCTGGCCGCCCTGCGCGGCGGCTTCGCCCATATGGACATGGGCGTCTATGCGCGGCCAGTGAGCGGCGGCGTCATCGCCGTCGGCAGCACGCTGCAGCCGCCGGGCGACTGAAGCGGATCACGGTCCGGCGGGACCAGCGACAATTGCGTCGGACTGCGATTGGCGCCGATGCTGGAGCAAATTCACACTGACGGAATCGCTCGCGATTCCGTCAGAACGTGATCTGCTCTAAACTTTAAGGGATAGAGCGGATTCACACGATTGGACGGAAGCGTCAGCGCTTCCATCCAATCGTGATCCGCTCTAGTTGCCCTCGTTCTGCGGGAAGGCGGCGATCGGCAGGTCGGGCTGGTCGCCCTCGGGATCGATACTGCCCTGATCGCGGTCCTGATAGCGCGCCTCGCGGCCGTTATAGCCGTTGGCGCCGCTGCTGCGGCCGCCCTCACGGGGCTCGCGGGGCTCACGGCCTTCGCGCGCCTCGCGCTCGGGACGTTCGCCCCGTCCCTCGCCGCGGCCTTCGCCCCGTCCTTCGCCACGGGGCTCGCGGCTGCCATCGCCGCCCTCTTCGGAGCCTTCGCCGTCGCTCCAGTTCGGGCCGCGCTGCTGCTGGAAGCCGCCGGCGGCATTTATCAGCCGCAGATAGTGCTCGGCGTGCTGGTAGTAGGATTCGGCGGCAATGCGGTCACCTGCCGCCGCGGCCTCGCGCGCCAGCACCTGATATTTTTCGAATATCTGGTGTGCGTTTCCGCGTACCCTGACTTCGGGGCCGTTGCTGTCGTAGGTCTGGTTGCGCTGCGGCTTGCCACCCTTATGCCCGCCGCCGCCATGACTGCCGCCACCGTTGCGGCCGCGCGGCCGCCGCTGGTTGTTGTTCGGTCTCATCGATCGCTTGTCAAAAAGTTTTGCCGTTTCAAGGCTTTGTCTTACATGGCGGACGGCACGAAGCCGCTCCGGCATGTTCCTCCAGCGATGTTCTCTGGATCGGTGGCTGACCTCCCCCTGAGGATTCCAGCCCGGGCTCCCCAGCCCGTTCAAATCAACCTAAACGTCCATCAGGGTTCTGCCAACTGGTTTTTTGCAAGGCTTTTCACCCCTCTAGAGCAGACCTCAGGGGGATAGAGCGGATCACGCGGATGATCCAGCGCAAGCGCACCAGGCTGATGTCGGCCGCGATCGCAAATTCGAAGCCTATGTGCCGAAGGAATGCAGCAAAGGAGCCGGATCGGCGATGCCGGAAAACGCGGCGAGGACGGCCCGGGCCGAATCTTGAAGCGGCGCATCGAAGAGGCGCTGCACCGCGCGGTGAACCGAAGTCGGCCAGGACCCCGTCCAGGACGCCGGCCAGGACCGCAAGGACTGCCGGGCAGATCGGCTATGTCTGCCGATCTGCATGGCAAAGGTTGCCTGCAGGGGAAAAATACGTACCGATTCGCCCGCATCGGATCGTCGCAAGATCGGATCGTCGCAAGCGGCACAAGAATACCGAGACCGAGGACAATGAGATTATGAAAGTCGGCGTTTTTCTGTTTCACGAATCGCGCGCCCCCTCGCTGGACGGCCAGACGATCCACGAGGCGATCCGCGAGGCGCAGCTTGCCGAAGAGCTGGGCATGGATGCGGTCTTCCTGGCCGAGCATCATTTCGACGGCAACTGCGTCTATGTCGATCCGCCGACCTTCGCGGCGGCGCTGGCGATGGCGACCAACCGCATCAAGCTCGGCTTCGCGGTGCTGCAGACCTCGCTCTATCATCCGCTGCGCGTGGCCGAGCAGATTTCGCTGATCGATCAGCTCAGCAAGGGCCGGCTGATCGTCGGCCTAGGTCGCGGCAGCCTCGTCAACACCCACGAATATACCGGCTATCAGATCGACCCGGATTCGGCGCAGGAGCGTTTCGAGGAGATCGAGCAGATCCTGCTCAAATGCTGGAACGGCGAGAAGGTCGTGCACGCCGGCAAATACTGGAATTTTGAGATTCCGATGCTGCGGCCGCGGCCGTTCCAGCAACCGCATCCGCCGCTGCTGCGCAGCGTCTCCTCGGAAGCCTCGCTCGCGGCGCAGGCGCGGCAGGGCCGGCCGGTAATCATGGCCGCGGCGACGGCGACAGGCGCCACGCGCAACATCAAGATTTATCGCGAGGCCGCGAGCGAAGCCGGCATCAGCGCGAGCAAGATCGACGACGCGATCGCGCAATGCTGGGTGGCCCGCACCGTCGTTCTGGCGCCGACCGACCAGGAGGCGCACGACGTCGGCCTGCCCTATTTCCGCGCCATGCAGACCTATCGCGCCGCGCAGAGTTCGGCGTTCGAGGCCCTGGTCGCGAAGGCCAACGCACAGCCGAGCCTGGCGGTTCTGGTCGGCGCGCCCGAAACCATGATCGAGGACTTCACCGCGCTGGCGAAGACCGGCATCGGCGGCTGCATCGTCCGCTTCCGCACCGGCCCGATGCCGGCCGCGTTCTCCACCCGCGCGCTGAAGCTGTTCATGCGGCACATCGCGCCGGAGATCACCAGGGAGCGCGTGCCGGCGTAAATCCCGGCGCACGTGGCCTTGAAGCCGATTCGCACGATTGGACGGAAGCGCTTGCGCTTCCATCCAATCGTGATCCGCCCTAGCATCGCTACCAAGCAGGAAGCAAATCTGCGGTAAGGAGAAAACGCATGGACGGACAGTCGAATCCGTATCGTCATATCCGGGTCCGGCCCGTGTCGCAGGCCCTGGGCGCGGAAATCCTCGACGTCGATCTGTCGCAGGATATTCCCGACGCGGTGTTCGCCGAGATCCATCGCGCGCATCTGGAATTCTCCGTCATCGTCTTCCGCGACCAGCAGCTCAGCCCGCTGCGGCAGAAGATCTTCAGCGCCCGCTTCGGCACGCTGATGAGCCACGCCATCGAACGCTTCCGCCATCCCGAGCATCCCGAGGTCATGGTCATGACCAACCTCAAGGATGCCGCCAACCGCAACATCGGCGCCTCGCGCGCCGGCTTCGAATGGCACTCCGACCAGTCCTACAAGCCCGCCCCGGCCCTGGGCTCGATGCTCTACGGCATCGAATGCCCGCCGGTCGGCGCCAACACCGAGTTCGCCAACATGTACGCCGCCTACGAGGCGCTGCCGGCCGAGCGCAAGGCGCAGATCGAAAGCCTGTACGGCATCCACGACTATGCCTGGTCGTGGGCGACGTTCCTCAAGGACCGCGCGCCGCTGACCGAGGAAGAGAAGGCGAAGGTGCCGCCGGTGCTGCATCCGCTGGTCCGCGTCCATCCCGAGACCGGGCGCAAGGCGCTCTATCTCAGCGAGGGCGCGACGCGCAGCATCGAGGGCATGTCCGAGGCGGAAGGTCGCGCGCTGGTGCAGGAGCTGAGCGACTTCGCCACCCAGCCGCGCTTCGTCTACAGCCACCAATGGCGCGCCGGCGATCTGGTGTTCTGGGACAATCGCTGCCTGCTGCACCGGGCCACACCGTCCGATCCGCAATACCGGC
This sequence comes from Alphaproteobacteria bacterium, assembly GCA_037190765.1. GTDB lineage: Bacteria > Pseudomonadota > Alphaproteobacteria > Reyranellales > JAQSWP01 > JAQSWP01. The sequence goes on along the minus strand of JBBCJW010000075.1, from coordinate 96,779 downwards.
GCGTCATGCAGCGCACCATGGTGCAGGACGACAGTTTGGTGCGCCGGCTGGCCGCCCAGAGCGCCTGACGCGGTTTCACGACCCTGCGCGAGCCAGGATGCAGCGCTCGATGCCGGCCAGATCGGCGCGGGCGGGCAGCAATCGCAGCCCCGCTTCCTGGAACAGGCGGTTGACCGCCGCGCCCTGCCCCTGTCCGATCTCCACCGCCACCAGCCCGCCGGGCGCCAGCAGGCGCGGCAGATCGGTCGCCAGCCGGCGATAGAAGTCGAGCCCATCCGCGCCGCCATCCAGCGCCAGGCGCGGCTCGTACTGCGCCACCTCCGGCTCCAGCCCGGCAATATCGCCGGCCGGTATGTAGGGCGGGTTGCTGATGACGATGTCGAAAGGTCCGGCAATGGTCTCCGACCAGTCGCCTTGGACCAGGTGGCAGCGATCGGCAACGCCCAAAGCCATCGCGTTGTCGCGCGCGACCGCCAGCGCGGCGGCGCTGATGTCGATACCCGTACCGCTAGCTTGCGGCAGTTCCGCCAGCAAGGTCAGCAGCAGGCAGCCGCTGCCCAGGCCCAAGTCGAGCAGGCGCAAAGGGGCCGAGCGATCATCGATGCGTTCCAGCACCGCCTCGATCAGCGTCTCGCTGTCGGGCCGCGGCGTTAGCACGTCGCGGCTGACGCGGAAAGGACGGCCATAGAACTCGCGCCGGCCCAGGATCTGCGCCATCGGTTCGCGCCGCACCCGGCGCGCCGCCAGCGCGGCCAGCGCCTGCAGCTCGTCGGCGCGCAGCAGCCGCGCATCCTCGGCGACGATCCGCTCCAGCGACAGGCCCAGGGCGGCGCCGGCCAGCAGGCGGGCCTCGGCGCGGGCGCGGCCGATGCCGGCCTGCTGCAGTTGCGCCGCCGTTTGCGCCAGCGCCTGGCGCAGGCTGACGCCGGACGCCGCCATGGTCAGCTGACTTCGGCCAGCCGCGCCGCCTGGTCCTCGGCGATCAGCGCCTCGATCATCTCGTCCAGCCCCTGGCCGTCGATCATCTGGTCGAGCTTGTAGAGCGTCAGGTTGATGCGGTGGTCGGTGACGCGGTTCTGCGGGAAATTGTAGGTGCGGATGCGCTCGGAGCGGTCGCCGCTGCCGACCTGGCTGCGGCGGTTGGCCGAGCGCTCGTTGTCGACGCGCTGGCGCTCGGCCTCGTAGAGGCGGGCGCGCAGCACCTTCATCGCCTTGGCCTTGTTCTTGTGCTGCGATTTCTCGTCCTGCTGCGAGACCACGATGCCGCTGGGCAGATGGGTGATGCGCACCGCCGAATCGGTGGTGTTGACCGACTGGCCGCCCGGCCCGGAGGAGCGGAACACGTCGATGCGCAGATCCTTGTCGTCGATCTTGACGTCGACCTCTTCGGCTTCCGGCAGCACCGCCACCGTCGCCGCCGAGGTGTGGATGCGGCCCGAGGCTTCGGTCGCCGGCACGCGCTGCACGCGATGCACGCCGGATTCGAATTTCAGCCGCGCGAACACGCCCTTGCCGCTGATCGAGGCGGCGGCGTCCTTGTAGCCGCCCAGCCCGGTGTCGGAGACGTGCAGCACCTCGAACTTCCAGCCGCGCAGATCGGCATAGCGCTGGTACATGCGGAACAGGTCGGCGGCGAACAAAGCCGCTTCCTCGCCGCCGGTGCCGGCGCGCACTTCGAGGATGGCGTTCTTGTCGTCGGCCTCGTCCCGGGGCAGCAGCAACAGCTTGACCTGATGCTCCAGCTCGGCCAGAAGCGGCTTCAGCGCCTCCCGTTCCTGCTCGGCCATGGCGCGCATCTCGGCGTCGGTGCCGGCATCCGCCAGCATCGCCTCCAGATCGGCGGCCTCCTGCTCGGCCTTGCGCAGCGCCTGGATGGCTTCGACCAGCGGCGTGATCTCGGCATATTCCTTGGAGTACTGCGCGAAGCGGGCGGCATCGAGGCCGCCCTGCGACAGCTCGCGCTGCAGCTCGTCCTGGCGCGCCACGACCTGGTCGAGCTTGTGATGCAGGGAGTCCACGGGCCGTCGATCCTCAGTTCGCCGTGGACAGGTAGGGCTTGACGTGCGCGACCAGCCGGTCGAGTGCGACTTCCTGCTGCTGGCCCGAATCGAGGTCGCGCACCGTCGCCGCCTGGCGCGACAGCTCGTCCTCGCCCAGGATGATGGCGATGCGGGCGTTGACCTTGTTGGCCCGCTTCATGCGCCGGCCGATATTGCCGCGATAGAACATGTCCACCGCATGGCCGGCCTGGCGCAATTGCTGCGCCAGCACCAGCGCCTGGCCTTCGCTGGCCGCGCCGCCGGGGATCACCGCCAGTGGCCGCCGCACTGCCGGCGCCTGCGCCAGCAACAGCGCCAGCCGTTCGATGCCCGCCGCCCAGCCAACGCCGGCGGTCGCCGGTCCGCCCATGGTTTCGACCAGCCCGTCGTAGCGGCCGCCGCCCATCACCGTGCCCTGCGCGCCCAGCGCGGTGGTGGTGAACTCGAAGGCGGTGTGGCAGTAATAGTCCAACCCGCGCACCAGCCGCTCGTTGCGCCGGTAGCTTATGCCCAACGCCTCCAGCCCGCCGCACACCGTAACGAAGAACTGCTTCGACGCCTCGTTGATGTGGTCCGAGAAGCGCGGCGCGTTGGCCACCAGCGCGCGATCGCCCTCGTCCTTGGAATCGAGGATGCGCATGGGATTGCGCTCCAGCCGCATCAGGCTGTCGGCCGAGAGCTTCTCCTTGTGGCCGGAGAAATACTTCACCAGCGCCTCGCGATAGGCCTTGCGGCTGTCGCTGTCGCCCAAGGTGTTGATTTCCAGCGTCGTGTCCTTGGCCACGCCCAGCGCTTCGAGGATGTGCTGGCCGCAGGCGATGACCTCGATGTCGGCCTGCGGCTCGGGCACGCCCAGCAGCTCGACGCCGATCTGGTGGAACTGGCGCTGGCGGCCCTTCTGCGGCCGCTCGTAGCGGAACATCGGCCCGGCATAGAAGAATTTCAGCGGCACTTCCTGCGCCAGCCCGCCCGAGATCAGCGCCCGCACCACGCCGGCCGTGCCTTCCGGCCGCAGGGTGATGCTGTCGCCGCCGCGGTCCTCGAAGCTGTACATCTCCTTGGTCACCACGTCGGACGTGTCGCCCAGGGTGCGCTTGAACACCTCGGTGAACTCGAACACCGGCGTGACGATGTCCTCGAAGCCGTAGCGGCCGGCGACTTCGCGCGCGGTCTCGGCCACGGCGCGATGGCGGCGGAAGCCCTCGCCCAGCAGGTCATGCGTGCCGCGAACCGGTTGCAGGCGTGGGGAAGTGTCGCTCATGGAACGATAAGCCGGAGATCAGGAGAAAAGCGGCAAAACCGCCGCAAACAGGGCGTTTACCTACGCCGCGAGGCCATTTCTGTCAACGAAGCGGGCTACTCCGCCGCCGCCTTGGCTTTCGCCGCCTCGATCTCGGCCGCCTTCTTCTCGATCATCTCGGCCAGGTGCTCGACGATGTCGGCCTGCTTCAGCCGGTGGTGCGGCACGCCGGCGACATAGACCTGGTGCGTGCTGTTGCCGCCGCCGGTGAAGCCGATATCGGTCTCGCGCGCCTCGCCCGGCCCGTTCACCACGCAGCCGATCACCGATACCGTCATCGGCGTGGTGATGTGCGCCACCCGCTTCTCCAGCGCCTCGACCGTCCGGATGACGTCGAACTGCTGGCGGGCGCAGGACGGACAGGAAATGATGTTGACGCCGCGATGGCGCAGGTTCAGCGATTTCAGCAGATCGAAGCCGACCTTGACCTCTTCGACCGGATCGGCCGACAGCGAGACGCGGATGGTGTCGCCGATGCCCGACCACAGCAGCATGCCCAGGCCCACCGACGACTTCACCGTGCCGGTGCGCAAGCCCCCCGCCTCGGTGATGCCAACATGCAGCGGGTAGTCGCAGGCCTCGGCGAGCTGCTGGTAGGCGGCGACGGCCAGGAACACGTCGGAGGCTTTGACGCTGATCTTGAACTCGCGGAAGTCGTGGTCCTCCAGGATGCGGGCATGGTTCAGCGCGCTTTCCACCATCGCCTCGGGACAGGGCTCGCCGTATTTCTCCAGCAGCTCCTTTTCCAGCGAGCCGGCATTGACGCCGATGCGCATCGAGCAGCCATGATCGCGGGCGGCCTGCACCACTTCGCGCACCCGCTCCGCATTGCCGATATTGCCCGGGTTGATGCGCAGGCAGGCCGCACCGGCCTTCGCCGCCTCGATGCCGCGCCTGTAGTGGAAATGGATATCGGCCACGATCGGCACGCTCGACGCCCTGACGATCGCCGGCAGCGCCGCCGTCGAGGCTTCGTCGGGACAGGAGACGCGCACGATGTCGGCGCCGGCCTCGGCCGCCTGGCGGATCTGCTCGATGGTGGCCGCCGCGTCCGCCGTCAGCGTGTTGGTCATGGTCTGCACCGTGATGGGCGCGTCGCCACCCACCGGCACGCTGCCGACCATGATCTGCCGCGATTTGCGGCGGTGAATGTCGCGATAGGGTCTGATGCTCATTGCAGGCTCCGGCGCCGATCATAGCGCCGCTCATATGGCCAAGTCATGACGGATGGCCCGCCCCGGCGGCGGGGCGGGGTTGCGGGCCACCCGGGCCAGGATGCGGCAGAATGGTGCGGAAAACCGCGATAAATCAGTCGATGACGGCGCTGCCGGCGCGCAGGCGCTCGCCGTCCAGGCTCAGCATGCGGTGCGGCCTGTTGTCGTCGGTGCCGCGCTGGCGCACCGCCATGCCGTCGACCCGCACTTCCAACCCGCGCACGTCGCCGGTCACCAGGCGGTAATTGGCGCCTTCGGGCACGCGATAGGAATCGCCGACTCGCAGCAGCAGCGATACCAGCGGCCGGTTGCCCGCATCGCGCACTTCGATCCAGCTGTCGACGCGAGCCACCACCAGCACATCGAGCGGCTTGGCCGGCTCGGCCGCCAGGGCGGCGGTCTGGGTTTCGGTAGGCTGGGTTGCCGCCGATTGGGGCGCATTGGCCGGGGCGGCGGCCGGCGCCTGGGTAGCGGCCTGTGCCGCCGGCGGCGGCGCGGCCGGACGGGCAGCTTCCGGCCGTGGCGGCTTCATCGGTGGCGCGGCCGGCAGGGCGCGCGCCGGCTCGGCGGTGGCAACCTGGGTCGCAGTCTGGGTCGCAGCGGCACCGCCGGCCGGCGGTTCGGTCGTCGGCGCCACGCCAGCGGTGCCGGACGGTGCGGCCGCCAGCTCCTCGGCCGGCACGGCGGCAGTCGACGGGGACGGCGACGGCTCAAGCGGCGGCAGGCTGGTTTCGGTCGGCTGCGGGGTGACGGCGGCGAAGGCGCTGGACGGATCGTTGCGCGGCACCAGCACCGGCGGCGGCGTCGGCCGCGTCTCGGCGATCAGCCGCTCGGGCACCGGCGCCACCCGGTCGACCGTCTGCAGCTCCTCGTTCTCCAGGAAGCGCGAGCCGCCATAGACGGCGGCGGCGGCCAGCACCACCGACAGCAGCACGATGGCGCCGCGCGGCAGGCGGGCCTGCGAATGGCGCAGCGGGAAATGCAGCGACGGGGCCGGCAGCGCCTTGTCGTCGAGCTGGCGGCGGTAGCGGCTGACCACGTCGTCGCCGTCCAGCCCCAGGAACTCGGCGTAGGAGCGAAGGAAGCCCAGCACGTAGGTCTTGCCGGGCAGCCGCGCGTAGTCGTCGTTCTCGATGCCCTGCAGATAGGGGAAACGGATGCGCAGGTTGCGCGCCACGTCGCTCAGCTCCAGCCCCAGCGATTCGCGCGCCTCGCGCAGCAGGCCGCCGACCGAATGGATCGACTGGTGAGGGCGGTAAAGGCGGTGCGCGTCGTGGTCGTTATCGATCGTCATTGCCAATCGCTGCCGCAGCTTGTTTGCCAGACCGTTCGGAGCGTCCTTCGCCGCCTGCCGCGGCGACGCTGGAGACCCGTTCCCAATCCGGCTGGAATTGCCATTTTGGAGGCGAAAAGTAAATGCAGGGGACACCGCCGTCGCGACGACTTTTTCACAGCGGCAGTAACCATCCTGTGGTCGCATGGGTTTTTCCATGCAACTTGTGGATAATCCTTTACCGAAAACCCCTTAACGACCGAGCCCCATAAAAAATATTAACAAAATCCCGGTAAGTGCGCAAACCGCTAAGTCAAGATTCGGTTGTCCACAGCATACATCCGAAGAATTTCCCGTGGATTACGCTCGCCGCGCGCCAGCAAATCTTCGAGAAACGGCGAAAACCGGCCCAGATCGAGGCTGCGCACCATCGCCTTGACCGGCGCCACGCTGACCGGGTTCATCGACAGCGAGCGCAGGCCCATGCCCAGCAGCGCCATCGCCTCCAGCGGCTTGCCCGCCATCTCGCCGCACAGGGACACCGGCACCTTAGCCTTCGCCGCCCGCTGCACGACGTCGCGGAACAGCCGCAGTGCGGCCGGCGCCAGCACGTCGTAGCGGTCGGTCAGGCGCGGATTGCCGCGATCGGCGGCGAACATGAACTGCAGCAGATCGTTGGACCCGATCGACAGGAAGTCGATGCGCCGCAGCAGCTCGTCCATCTGGTATATCAATGCGGGCACTTCCAGCATCACGCCGACCCGCAGCCGGCCCGGCCGCTTGTAGCCGCGCGCGATCTGCCGCTTCAGCTCCAGGTCGAGGATGCGGCGGGCGGCGTCGAACTCGTCGATGTTGGACACCATGGGAAACATGATGTGCAGGTCGCGCCCGCGCGCCGCCACGATCAGCGCCCGCAGCTGCTGGCGCAGCAGGGCGGGCCGGTCGAGCCCGATGCGGATGGCGCGCCAGCCCATGGCCGGATTGTCGTCGCCGAACTCGCCGACATAGGGCAGCACCTTGTCGCCGCCGACGTCGAGGGTGCGGAACACCACCGGCTTGCCGTCGGCCTGGTCGAGGATGCGGCCGTAGAGCAGCGCCTGCGCCTCGGTGTCGGGAAACTCCGAGCGCACCATGAAGGGGATCTCGGTGCGGTACAGGCCGACGCCGTCGGCGCCCGCCGCCTTCAGGTGCTGCATGTCGATCAGCAGCCCGGCGTTGATGTGCAGGCCGATATCGACGCCGTCCAGGGTGCGCGCCGGCAGATCGCGCAGCAGCGCGTATTTCTGCCGCCGCTCCTCGCGCATGCGCATGCCTTCGGCGAAGGTGTTCTGCACGTCGTCGCCGGGACGGATGAAGACATGGGCGTTGTCGCCGTCGACGATCAGCGGGTCGAGCGGCTCGATGCGCGACAGCACGCCGCTGGCGCGGCCGACCACGGGAATGTCGAGCGCCCGCGCCACGATGGCGACGTGGGCGTTGGTCGAGCCCTCCTCCAGCACCAGCGCGCGCAGGCGGGCGCGGTCGTAGTCCAGCAGCTCGGCCGGCCCCATGTTGCGCGCCACCACCACCATGTCGTCAGGCAGCACCTGGCCGTTCTGGCTCTCGTCCTCGCCGGTCAGGCGCAGCAGCAGCCGATTGGTGAGGTCGGCGAGATCGTGCAGGCGCTCCTTCAGATAGGGGTCGGTGACGTCGCGGAAGCGGGCGCGCTGCTCGTCGAACACGCGCTGCACGGCAGCCTCGGCGGTGAGGCCGTTCTCGATCGCCTCGGTGATGCGCCCGACCCAGCCGCGGTCCTCGGCGAACATGCGGAAGGTCTCGAGGATCTCCCGATGCTCGCTGCCATGCGCCAGGTCGGTGGCTTCCAGCATCAGGTCGATGGAATCCTGCACCCCGGCCAGCCCGTCCTTGAAGCGCTGCAACTCGGTGGCGACGTCCTCGGCCACCACGCGCTTGATGACGATGCGCGGCTCGTGCAGTACGGCCATGCCCATGCCCAGCCCGCCATTGAGCTTGACGCCCTCGATGCGCAGCGGCAGCAGGCCGATGCCGTCGACCTGCCGCACCTCGTTGGGGCTGACCAGCTCGCCATTGGCCACCAGCTCGGCCAGCACCATGGCGATGGTCTGCAGCGTCTCGGTCTCCTCCTCGTCGTACTGGCGGCGGGTGCGGTTCTGCACCACCAGCACGCCGACGACCCGGCCCGAATGCAGGATCGGCACGCCCATCAGCGAGTGATAGACCTCCTCGCCGGTCTCCGGCCGGTAGGCGAAGTTGGGATGGCTCTGCGCGTCGGCCAGGCTCAACGGCCTGGCATGGGCGGCGATGTCGCCGACCAGGCCCTCGCCGACCCGCAGCCGGGTGCGGTGCACGGCGGAGGGATTGAGGCCCTGGGTGGCGAACAGCTCCAGCACCTCGCCCGCGCGCAGCACGTAGACCGAGCACACCTCGGCCACCATGTCGCCGGCGATGATGCGCACCACCTCGTTGAGGCGCTGCTGCGCGGTGCCCGGCCGGGCCATGACATCGCGCAGACGTTTCAGCACCAACCGCGAGCCGGTGAGCTGCGGGGCGCGTTCCATGGTCAGGCCGCTCCGGCCCGGGCGCGCGCCGTCAGCGCCGCCAGCGCCTGGTCCAGCAGCTCGGCGATGATCGCCGCCGTGCTCTGCTCGGCATTGACCATGCCCACACTCTGGCCGGCCATGATCGAGCCGCTCTCGACGTCGCCGTCGATCACCGCCCGCCGCAGCGCGCCGGCCCAGAAATGCTCGATCTCCAGCTGCGCCGCCTTCAGCTCGATCTCGCCGCGCTCGAAACGGCCGATCATCTCGCGCTGCTTGTCGAGGAAGCGCTCGGTGCCCTTGTTGATCAGCGCCCGCACCGGGATCACCGGGAAACGCGGATCGAGCTGCACCGTCGGCACCGCATCGCGCGCGGCGGCGCGGATGAAGGCCTTCTTGAAACTGGCATGGGCGATCGATTCGGTGGCGCAGACGAAGCGGGTGCCGAGCTGCACCCCGGCCGCGCCCATCTCCAGATAGGACAGGATCGCCTCGCCGCGCCCGATGCCGCCGGCCACGAACACCGGCACCTCGCGGATCGCCGGCAGGATCTCCTGCGCCAGCACCGAGGTCGAGACCGGCCCGATATGGCCGCCCGCCTCCATGCCCTCGATCACCAGCGCGTCGGCCCCCATGCGCACCAGCCGCTTGCCCAGCGCCACGGCGGGCGTGAAGCAGACCAGCTTGACGCCGGCGTCCTTCACCTTCTTCACCGCCTCGCCGGGCGGGATGCCGCCGGCCAGCACGACATGGCCGACCTTCTCTTCGATGCAGACCTCGACCAGCTTCAGCAGGTCGGGATGCATGGTGATGAGGTTGACGCCGAAGGGCCGGCTGGTCAGCGCCTGCGTGCCCCTGATCTCCGCCCGCAGCAGGTCGGGCGACATCGCGCCGGTGGCGATGACGCCGAAGCCGCCGGCATTGGAGATCGCCGCCACCAGATGCCGCTCCGACACCCAGGACATGGCGCCGCCCATGATGGCGTAGCGGCAGCCGAGGAACGCACGGCCGGCGTCCCACAACTGGTCCAGGATGCGTTCCGCTCCGGCGCGGTCCATGGTTTTCCGTCCCGTTCCCGGCCGGTGTCCCGGCCGCTGGCGCGTGTCCCTACGCCGCGTCGAGCCCGTAGGCCGTGTGCAGGGCGCGCACGGCCAGTTCGGTGTACTCGGCGGCGATCAGCACGCTGATCTTGATTTCCGAGGTGGTGATGACCTCGATGTTGATGCCCTTTTCCGCCAGCGTGCGGAACATGCTCTGCGCCACGCCGGCATGGGAGCGCATGCCCACGCCGATGACGGAAATCTTGGCCACGTCCTTGTCGGCTTCCAGGCTGGCGAAGCCCAGCGTGCCCCGCGCCTTCTCCAGCACCGCCACGGCGCGGTCGAGGTCGACCGCCGGCACGGTGAAGGTCATGTCGGTGGTCTTGCCGTCGCGCGACACGTTCTGCACGATCATGTCGACGTTGACCTGCGCGTCGGCCAGCGGCCCGAAGATGGCGGCGGCGACGCCGGGCTTGTCGGGCACCTGCGCCAGGGTCACCTTCGCTTCGTCGCGCGCGTAGGCGATGCCGGAGACGATTGCCTGTTCCACGATCTCATCCTCATCCACAACCATGGTGCCGGGCGCGTCGGTGAAGGAGGACCGCACCTGCACCCGCACCCGGTGATTCATCGCCAGCTCGACGGAGCGCGTCTGCAGCACCTTGGCGCCCAGCGACGCCATTTCGAGCATTTCCTCGTAAGTGATCTTATCGAGCTTGCGCGCCTTGGCAACGATGCGCGGATCGGTGGTGTAGACGCCGTCGACGTCGGTGTAGATGTCGCAGCGATCCGCCTTCAATGCGGCCGCCAGCGCCACCGCCGAGGTGTCCGAGCCGCCCCGCCCCAGGGTCGTGACGCGGCCTTCCCCGGACAGGCCCTGGAAGCCGGGCACCACCGCCACCTCGCCGCGGGCGAAGCCGGCCTCGATGCCGGCGGTGTCGATGGTCTTGATGCGCGCCTTGGCGTAGGCGCTGTCGGTGCGCACCGGCAACTGCCAGCCGGTCCACGAGCGCGCCTTCAGCCCCAGCTCCTGCAGCGCCATGGCCAGCAGGCCGATGGTGACCTGCTCGCCGGTCGCCACCACCACGTCGTATTCGCGCCGGTCGTGCAGGGCGCCGAACTGGTTGCACCAGGCGACCAGCTGGTTGGTGGCGCCGGCCATGGCCGAGACCACCACCGCCACCTCGTTGCCGCGATCGGCTTCCGCCTTGACCTGACGGGCGACGTTGCGGATGCGCTCGATATCCGCCACCGACGTGCCGCCGAATTTCTGTACGATCCGCGCCATAGACCCCTGCGCACTCCGCCCGCATTCCGCGCCCGGCGGCGATGCGGCGATTTTTCCCGCAACCCCTTGCGCCGGCCGGGCAAAAAGGCGCGTATAGATACCGGCAGGCCCCCACCGAGGCAAGCCTGCCAAAGGCTCAGGGCCGGGGCGGAATTCCCCTGCAGATTCCAAGGGTTTGGACATGGGCGACCAGCAGGCCGGACAGGCGGTACGGCATTCTTCCCCCGACGGCGGCGTCGGCACGGTCGACGCGGCGGAGATCGCCCGGTTTTCCGCCCTGGCCGAGGCCTGGTGGGACCCCGACGGCCAGTTCCGGCCGCTGCATCTTTTCAACCCGGTCCGCATCGAATTCATCCGCGACACGATCCTGGAACATCTCGGCCGCGAGGGCGGCGGGCTGCGGCCATTGCAGGGCGTGCGGCTGGTCGATATCGGCTGTGGCGGCGGGCTGCTGTGCGAGCCGCTGACCCGGCTGGGCGCCACGGTGAGCGGCATCGACGCCGCCCAGCGCAACATCGAGGTCGCCCGCCTGCACGCTACCCAGGCCGGGCTCGACATCGACTACCGTTGCACCACGGCCGAGGCGTTGGTCGAACAGGGCGAGCGTTTCGACGTGGTGCTGGCGATGGAAGTGGTCGAGCACGTCGCCGATCCCGACCTGTTCCTGGCCAGCGTCGGCCGGCTGACGCGGCCGGGCGGGCTGGCCATCGCCGCCACCCTGAATCGCACGCCGCGCGCCTTCGCACTGGCCATCGTCGGGGCGGAATACGTGCTGCGCTGGGTGCCGCGCGGCACCCATGACTGGCGCAAGTTCCTGCGCCCGTCCGAACTGGCGCGCGGCCTGCGCGGTGGCGGGCTCACCGTCACCGGCACGCGCGGCGTGAGCTTCAATCCGGTGCGCCAGCGCTGGTCGCTGAGCGACGACCTTGCCGTCAACTACATGATGACGGCCGTGAGGCCTAGCTGACCGGCTGCTCCCGCACCTTGCGGGCATAGACGATCAGGCCCAGCGCCAGCACCAGGGCGAGAAAGGCGAACATCGCCTGATAGCCGAGCACCGGCACCACGCCGCCTTCGTCGCGGAACAGGCCGAGGACGAAGCCGCTGGCCAGCTGCAGTGCGAAGCCGCCGAACATCACCGCCGTATTGAGCGTGGCAAGGCCGCGCCCCGCCAGCCGCTCGGGGAACTGCGCGCGCACCTGGGTGTGGATGATGGAGATGTAGCCGGTGACCGACCCCAGCAGCACCAGCACCAAAGTGGTCAGCCACAGCGGCATGGCGCCGAATACCGCCAGCACAAGCAGCCACAGCAGCGAGAACAGGCCGCAGAACAGGATCAGGCCCTTGCGCCGGCCCAGCCGGCGGTCGGCATAGCCGATCAGCAGGCTGCCGAGCGCGCCGACGCCGGTCATCGCCAGCAGCACGTCGCCGCGATCGACCGGATCGAGGCGATAGACGTCGTTCAGATACGGCCCGCCCCACAGCCCGGTGATGGTCAGCATCGTGGGATAGGCCACGAACTGGATGGCGGTGAAGCCCGGCAGGGCGGGATGACGCAGCACCTCGCGCACCCCTGCCACCACCTCGCGCAGCGATTCGCCGGCGGTCGCCAGCTTCTCGCCGCTGGGCTGGTCGCGCACGCCGCTCAGCACCAGCACCGCGACCAGCAGCGTCGCCGCCGCCAGGATGAAGAAGGCGTCGCGCCAGCCGATCTGCTCCACTACCCAGGCGAAGGGCGTGGTCGCCAGCAATCCGCCGACCGCGCCCATGGCGCTCAGCAGCGAGACCATGACGCCCAGATTGCGGTTCGACACCCAGCGCGAGAGGGTGACGATCGAGCCCATCAGGGTCGCGGCACAGCCCAGCCCCAGCAGGGCGCGGCCGGCCGACAGGCCGATCCACTCGTCGGAAACCGCGAACACCACCGCCCCGGCGACGGCGACCAGCGACAGGCAGGCGATCACCAGGCGCGGGCCGAATCGGTCCAGCGCCATGCCGACCGGGATCTGCGCCGCGGCGAACACCAGGAAGAACACGCCGGTGACGAAGCCCATGGTCGAGGGGTCCATGGACAGCTCGGCCATCAGCTCCGGCGCGATGACGCCGTTGGCGGCGCGATAGAACATGGAGATGACGAAGGCCAGCGCCACGCAGGCGAAGACGCGCGCCACGTCGAGCGGCCGCACGGTCGGCGATGGCAGGGCTGCTTCGGTCATGCGGCTGCAATTGTGGAGAGCGGCGCAACCGCAAGCCAGCGACCCGCGCGCATCAAGGCGATGCGCCGGACGCAACCCGAAAGCCGGGTGGAGCGCAATCCACAACAGGAATTCTCACGACAAAAATCCGCATGACAAAAATTCCTCATGCTGAGCCCGTCGAAGCATGAGGGGGGCACAGGCGATCTTCGCGTAGCTCATGCTTCGACAAGCTCAGCATGAGGTCCTGTGACGTTGAGCCGCTGTTGCGACGGTTGGAAGCTAATTCGTGCGCGGCAGCCAGGGGATGCGGCCGACTTCGATGCCTTCCTCCTGCAGCGCCTCGGCTTCGGCGTCGGTGGCCTCGCCGTAGATGCCACGCTCCTCGGTCTCGCCGTAATGGATCTTGCGCGCTTCCTCGGCGAACTGGTCGCCGACATAGTCGCAATTGGCCTCGACCTGCTGGCGCAGCTCGGTCAGCATCTCGCGCAATTGCGGCGCCATGACGTGGTTACCGGGAACGGCGGGGGGAGCGGCGGCGGGCTTCGGCGACGGCGGGGCCTCGCCCTTCCTGGCCGCACCTTTGGCGATGCGCGGCGCCATGATGGCCTTGCGCACCTTGGTGTCGCCGCAGACCGGACAGGAGACGACGCCCTTCTTCGCCTGCTTGTCGAAGGCGTCGCTGTTGCGGAACCAGGCCTCGAAGCCATGGTCCTTGCTGCAGCACAGGGAATAAAGAATCATCGCATTGCCATCCGCACCGGCCGCGTAGATTGATGAGGCCGCCGCCGTTTTTCAAGTCCTTCCAGGACGATACACTCAAGTATGGCTTCCGGACCCGCTTGCCAAGTGACCGCCCCACCGCTTTCGCCCCTAGCACCGCCTTCGCCCTGGGTCCTGCGCTGGGCCTGCCTCCTATCCACCGGCGGCCCGGTTCTCGACGTGGCCTGCGGTTCGGGCCGCCATCTGCGCCATTTTCTGCAGCTTGGCCACACGGTTACCGGCATCGACCGCGACATCTCCCGGGTCGCCGATCTGCAGGGCCGCGCCGGTGTCGAGATTATCGCCGCCGACCTGGAGGACGGCTCGCCCTGGCCCCTGCCGGGACAGCGCTTCGCCGGCATCGTCGTCACCAACTACCTGCACCGGCCGCTGTTTCCCGTCCTGATCGCCGCCCTCCAGCCTGGCGGCGTGCTGCTCTACGAGACCTTCGCCATCGGCAACGAGAAATACGGCAAGCCCTCCAACCCCGATTTCCTGCTGCGGCCGGGCGAATTGCTGGAGCGCACGCGCGGGGCGCTGCACGTCGTCGCCTATGAAGCGGTGGAGGAAGAAAACCCGCGCCGCGTCGTGCAGCGCATCGCCGCCGTCAGGCCGGAAGCCTGAACCCTATTCGCCGGCCTGGCGCAGCGGCTCGGCCTCGACCGGCGCATAGTCGCGGTCGTGCCGGATCGAGGGCACCATGCCGCGCACCTCGTCGACCTTGGCCAGGTCGATCTCGGCGGTGACGAAGCCGGGTTCGGTACCGGCATCGGCGATCACCTCGCCCCACGGCGCCACCACCAGCGAATGGCCGAAGGTCTTGCGCCCGTTGGCGTGTTCGCCGGTCTGCGCCGGGGCGAAGACGTAGCAGCCGGTCTCGATGGCACGCGCCCGCTGCAGCACGTGCCAGTGCGCCTGGCCGGTGGGCTTGGTGAAGGCGGCGGGGATGGTGATCATCGCCGCCCCGGCATGCGCCAGGTCGCGATAGAGATAGGGGAAGCGCAGATCGTAGCAGATGGTCAGGCCCAGCAGCCCCCAGGGCGTCGGCGTCACCACCGCCTGGGCGCCGGGCCGGAAGGTCGAGGATTCGCGATAGCTCTCGCCGCCCTTCAGGTCGACGTCGAACATGTGGATCTTGTCGTAGCGCGCCCTCACCTCGCCCTGCGGATCGATCAGCAGCGAGCGGTTGGCGATGCGGTCGTCGTCGCCGGCGCGGTCGTCGGGATGCACGTGCAGCGAGCCGGCCAGGAACCAGATGTCGAGCTCGCGCGCCAGGTCGCGGAACGCCGCCAGGGCCGGATGCGTCGCCTCGGGATAGGACTTGGCCAGCAGGTTCTTGCGCCCCCAGTCCATCAGCGCCACGTTCTCCGGCGTCAGGACGAACTGCGCGCCGGCGTCGCGCGCCCGGCGCGCCTGCTCGCGCACGAAGCCGATATTGGCTTGCATGTCGTCCAGCGCGTTGGGCTGGATCAGGCCGACGGTGAATTTCTGCGACATCGGCCGCCTCCCCGGGTCAGGCGAAAATAGGATCAGGCGCTGTGCAGCAGCGGATCGAGCTTGCCGGCGCGCTCCAGCGCCACCAGATCGTCGCAGCCGCCGATATGGCGCCCGTCGATGAAGATCTGCGGCACCGTGTTGCGGCCGCCGGCGCGGCTGCGCATGGTCTCGCGCTGGCCGACATCCATGAACACGTCGATCTCCTCGAACGCCACGCCCTTGTCCTGCAGCAGCCCCTTGGCGCGGGCGCAATAGGGACAGATCGGGGTGGTGTAGATCTCGATTTTGGCCATCGGGCTCCTGCAGTTTGTAATCGCTCCAATATAGGAGCATCGTCCGGGGGAAACCAGATGGCGGCCACGCGGTTCCCTATTCAATCGATTGCGGCCGCACCACCCGTGCCAGGGTCAGCACGTCGACCCCGCCGGCCCCGGCCCGGCGCAGGGCGCGGGCGCAGGCATCGACCGTGGCGCCGGTGGTCAGCACGTCGTCGATCAGCAGCACCCGCCGGCCCCGGATGGCATCGGCCCGCGCCGGGTTGGCGATGATGGCGCCGGCCAGGTTGCGCCGCCGCTCGCGCGCGCCCAGCCCGGCCTGCGCGGCGGTGGCGCGGCGGCGCTTGAGCAGATCGACGACGACCGGCCGGCCCGCCGCCTTGCCCAGCAGCAGCGCCAGCAGGGCCGACTGGTTGTAGCGCCGCCACACCAGCCGCCGGTAATGCAGCGGCACCGGCGCGATCACGTCGGCCTCATCCAGCAGCTCTGCCCCCGCCCGCGCCATCCAGGCGGCGAAGGCGACGGCGGCATCGGTGCGGTCGGCATGCTTGAACGCCAAGATCATGCCGCGGCTGTCGTCGCCGTAGCGGAACACCGCCCGCGCCCGCTGGTATTTCGGCGGTCTGGTCAGGCAGGCGGCGCACAGCGCCTCTTCTCCCGCAGCGTGCGCGAAGGGAATGCCGCAGGCATGGCAGTGCGGCGGGGCGATGAATTCCAGCCGGCTCCAGCACGCAGGGCACAGCACCCCCGCCTCGCCCACCATCTCGCCGCAGGACAGGCAGCGCGGCGGCAGCACCAGATCGAGCAGCCCGCGCCCCAGGCGGCGGACGGCGGCGAAGGCAAAAGGCCGGCCGGCGGAAGCTTCCATGGCTGCAAGGCTCGGCTGCACCGCTGTGCCTGTCAATGCCGCCCCTGCGTGTTAGGTTTGGATCATGGCCCGCGACCCTTCTCCGTCCCTGCGCGTGTTCGACCGCGCCCTGCTGCGCCGGCGGCGCGAGCGGGCGGCGGGGGGCTGGGCCGGACACGATTTCCTCAAGCGCGAGGTCGCTTCGGCGCTGCGCGAACGGCTGGACGACATAAGGCACGAATTTCCCCGCCTGCTCGACCTGGGCAGCCATGGCGGCGAACTGGTCGAGGCGCTGCGCGGCCGCGCCGGCGGCGATCTGACGGTCAGCACCGATCTCTCGCCGCGCCATCTGGCGCGCCAGCCCGGCCTGCGTGTGGTGGCCGACGAGGAATTGCTGCCCTTCGCGCCGGCAAGCTTCGACCTGATCGCCAGCGCCCTGTCGCTGCACTGGGTCAACGACCTGCCCGGCGCGCTGCTGCAGATCCGCCAGGCGCTGCGACCGGACGGGCTGTTCCTGGCGGCGCTGCCGGGCGGCAATTCGCTGAGCGAGCTGCGCCAGTGCCTGCTGCAGGCGGAGGCGGAGATCGAGGGCGGCGCCTCGCCGCGCGTCTCGCCCTTCGTCGATCTGCGCGATGCCGCCGGCCTGCTGCAGCGCGCCGGCTTCGCCCTGCCGGTGGCCGACATCGACCGGCTGAGCGTGACCTATACCGATGCGCTGGCGCTGATGCGCGAACTGCGCGGCATGGGCGAAACCAATCTCGTGTACGAGCGCCGCCGCACGCCCTTGCGCCGCCGCACCCTGCTGCGCGCGGCGGCACTCTACGGCGAGCGTTTCGCGCAGGCGGACGGCCGCATCGCCGCCACGGTCGAAATCGTCTATCTTCACGCCTGGGCGCCGCACGAATCGCAGCAGAAGCCGCTGCGGCCGGGCAGCGCGCAGCGGCGGCTGGCCGACGCGCTGGGCGTGAGGGAATTGAAGGCCGGCGAGAAGGCCGGCAACCGACTGGGCTGAAATACGAACCGGGCTGACAGACGAACTGGACCGAACGATGCGTACTCTTGTCCCGCAGCACATCATGTCAGGCGCCTGGCGGCTGGTCTGGCAGCAAAGGCGCGAGTGGTTCGACCGCGCGCTGGTGCCGCTGGTGTGGCTGCTGGCGCTCGACCTGTTCCTGCTACCCGATCCCTCGCGCATCGCCGCCATCACCTCCGGCGCCGAGAGCGACCAGGTGATGGGCTTCTTCCTGTCGGTGGTGCTCTATCTCGTGCTGTCGCTGGTGATCTGGAGCATGTTCGCCGCCGCCTGGCTGCGCTACTGCCTCAGCGCCGGCAGCGCGCCTGCCCTTTCCGGCCTGTCGTGGTCGCGCTCCGAGAGCGGCGTCATGGGCGGGGCGATCCGGCTGGTGCTGATCCTGTTCGCCGGCTTCGCCTTCATCATGGTGCTGTTCGGCTCCGGCGTCTTCAGCCGCGGCCTGACCGCCAGCAGCGCCATGTCCTTCGCCTTCCTGGCCCTGATCGCCATGGCACCGATCCTGGCCCGCGTCAGCCTGATCCTGCCCGCCGCCGCCACCGGCCAGCCGGCGCGGCTGGTCGATTCCTGGCGCCTGACCCAGGGCAACGGGCTGCGGCTGAGCTTCATGCTCACCGCACTGGTGATCCTGTCCTATTTCGTCAGCTTCCTGGTCGCCGCCACCGTCGGCAGCCTGCTGGGCGGCATCCTGGGGGCGCCGCTGTCGCTGGGCCCCCGCGTCGTGGTGCTGCTGGTCGTCAACCTGACCTCGCTGGCCTGCAGCGCGCTGGTGCTGGCCGCCCTGGCGCTGGCCTATCGCCAGCTCGGCGGCGGTGGCGGCCTGCAGGTCGTGCCACAGGAACGCGACATCGCCTGACCGGCCGCGACCGGCTTAAACGGGCCAGCTCAAAGCAAGTCGCGCAACTGCGCCACCAGCGGCAGATCGGCTGGCGGCATGGGATAGTGCCGCAACTCGTTGACCCGCGCCCATTTCAGCGCCTGGCCTTCCAGCGGCCGCGGCACGCCGCGCCATTTGCGGCAGACGAAGAGCGGCATCAGCAGGTGGAAATCGTCATAGGCGTGCGAGGCGAAGGCGACCGGCGCCAGGCAGCTTTCGCGCGTGTCGATGCCCAGCTCTTCTTTCAGTTCGCGCACCAGGGCCGCTTCCGGCGTCTCGCCCGGGCCGATCTTGCCGCCGGGAAACTCCCACAGCCCGGCCATCGGCTTGCCCGGCGGCCGCTGCGCGATCAGCAGCCGCCCGTCGGCATCGACCAGCGCCACCGCGGCGACCAGCACGATGCGCCGCGCGCCGGCCGGCTGCGGCGCGCCGGGACAGGCCTCCAGCGGATCTTCCTCGGCCGCCGCTGTCATGCCGCCGCCATGCCCGCATCAGCTCCGGTAGCTGCCGTTGATGTCGATGTAGCGATGGGTCAGGTCGCAGGTCCACACCGTGGCCTTGCCGCGGCCCAGCCCCAGATCGACGCCGATGTCGATGTACTGGCCCTTCATGTGGTTGGCCACCGGCGCCTCGTCGTAGCCGGGCACCAGCTGGCCCTTGTCGGTGATCTTCACCCCGCCCATCGAGATGCCGAGCCTGTCGCGGTCGGCCTTCTCGCCCGACTTGCCCACCGCCATGACGATGCGGCCCCAGTTGGCGTCCTCGCCGGCGATGGCGGTCTTGACCAGCGGCGAGTTGGCGATCGCCAGCCCGATCTTGCGCGCCGCCGCCATCGAGGTGGCGCCGGTGACGGTGACGGTGACGAACTTGGTGGCGCCCTCGCCGTCGCGCACCACCTGCTGCGCCAGGTCGATCATCAGCGCCTCCAGCGCGCGGCGGAAATCGGCCAGGTGCGGATCGTCGCTCTCGTTGACTTTCGGGTGCTTGGCCGTGCCGGTCGCCGCCAGCAGGAAGGTGTCGCTGGTCGAGGTGTCGCTGTCGACGGTGATGCAGTTGAACGACTTGTCGGTCGCCGCCTTCAGCACGTCCTGCAGCACCTTGGGCGGGATCTTGGCGTCGGTGAAGGCGAAGCCCAGCATGGTCGCCATGTCGGGCGCGATCATGCCCGAGCCCTTGGCGAAGCCGTTGAGGGTGACGGTGACGTCGCCGATCTTGGTCTGCCGCGTCGCCAGCTTGGGAAACGTGTCGGTGGTCATGATCGCCCGGGCCGCCGCCATCCAGCCATCGGCGCGCAGCAGCCGCGCCAGCTTCGGCACCCCGGCGACGATCTTCTCGGTGGTCATCGGCTGGCCGATGACGCCGGTCGAGGCCATGAACACCTCGTTGCGGCTGCAGCCGATGGTTTGCGCCACTGCCCGCGTGCTTTCCTCGACGCTGCGGTCGCCCAGCTTGCCGGTGAAGGCGTTGGCGTTGCCGGCATTGGCGACGATGGCGCGCACCTTGCCGCGCGGCAGGTTCTTGCGGCACCAGTCGACCGGCGCCGAGGCGGTCTTCGACTTGGTCAGCACGCCGGCGATGACGCTGCCCGGCGCCAAGGTCGCCAGCATCAGATCGTCGCGACCCTGGTAGCGCAGGCCGCAGGCATAGGCGCCGATCATCACGCCGTCGATCGGCGGCAGGGCGGGGTAGGTGTTGGGGGCGAGGGGCGAAACGAGCGTCTTGACGCTCATGGCGGGCACCGTGTGTCGGAGGGCGGGCGGGCGGCCGCGACAGCCGCCCGCCGCCATTCTACGCCAGCCCCCAACCCGGAAGACAGGGCCGACTGGCGGCAGCGGGCGCAAACGCCTGCGCTTCCGCCCGCTCCCTATTCATTCAGTTCTTGTTCAGTTCTTGTCGGCGGGCTTCTTCTCGTCAGTGACCTTCGAGCCGTCGAGGTTGAAGCGCTCGATCTTGGCCTTTTCCCGCATCTGGTCGATCATCGTGGCGCTGATTTCCCGTTCCATCTCGACCCGCAGCTCTTCCTCCATCTCCTCGAAGGTCGGCGGCTTGGCCGGGCGGCGGTCGTCCAGCTTGATGACGTGGAAGCCGAACTGGGTCTTGACCGGGGCGGCCGAAACGTCGCCCTTCTTCATCGTGAAGGCGGCGTCGGCGAATTCCGGCACCAGGTCGCCCTTCTTGAACCAGCCCAGTTCGCCGCCATTGGCGCCCGAATCGGTGTCGGTCGACTTCTCCTTGGCGATCTTGGCGAAATCGCCGTCCTTCTTCAGGTCGGCGATGATCGCCTTGGCCTCGTCCTCGGTCTTGACCAGGATGTGGCTGGCGCTGACCTCGTCCTCCGGCGGCAGGCCGGCGACCTGCTTGTCGTAGCGCGCCTTCAGCGCCGCCGGGGTGACCTGCTTGCCCAGCTCCCTCTGCTCGTAGGCGTCCTGGATCAGGCGCTCCTCGATCATGGCGATGCGCCGCTTGACCTCGGCGTCGTTCTGCAGGCCCGCCTTGCGACCCTCGGCGGCCAGCAGCTTGGTGTTGATCACCTGGTCGAGCAGGGCGGGAAAGATGAGCTGCAGCGGCATCTGGCGGTACTGCGGCGGCAGGCTGGCGGCCATCATCTCGACTTCCGACCGCATGACCTTCTGGCCGTTGACGGTGGCGACCACCACGTCCTCGGCCTTCTTCTCGGCGGCGGCGGGCTGCTGGGCGAGGGCGGGGGCGACGAGGCCGCCCACCGGCGCGGCAATCACGGCCAGCGCCGCAAGCGAGCGGACAAGCGACAGTTTCATGAACATCTCCTGGCTGGCCCGGCCGGCGGCGGCGCCGGCTGCGGGTGGGGTGTTTTAAGCACGGGCACTCCGCCCCGCACAAGTAACTCGGCATCAAGCAACTGAAATGCGAGGAAAATTTGACGCAAACCGGCGCCGGCCCGCGACTTCCCTGCAATTGACACTGACAGGCACTATCTCTATCTGTCCCCTACGTTTTGGCGTCGGCGTGGCCCGTTTCCGGCGCATTTCCCGAGGTTTTTGATGCTTGGCGCCCTGACTCGCAGCATTTTCGGCTCCCATAACGACCGCCTGGTCAAGCAGCTCCGCCGCAAGGTGCCGGTAATCGACGCCCTGGAGCCGGAACTGCAGAAGCTGTCGGACGCCGAGCTGGCCGCCCGCACCCAGCTTTTCCGTGACCGCCTGGCCAAGGGCGAGACCCTGGACGATCTGCTGCCGGAGGCCTTCGCCACGGTGCGCGAGGCTGCCGTGCGCACCCTGGGCCAGCGCCATTTCCCGGTCCAGCTCATCGGCGGCATGGTGCTGCACCAGGGCAGGATCGCCGAGATGAAGACCGGCGAAGGCAAGACGCTGGTCTCCACTCTGCCCGCCTACCTCAACGCGCTGAGCGGCAAGGGCGTCCACATCGTCACCGTCAACGACTACCTGGCGCAGCGCGACAGCGAATGGATGGGCCAGATCTACCGCTTCCTCGGCATGAGCGTCGGCTGCATCGTGCACGGGCTGACCGACGAGGAGCGGCGGGCGGCCTATGCCAGTGACATCACCTACGGCACCAACAACGAATTCGGCTTCGACTACCTGCGCGACAACATGAAGTACCGGCTGGACGACATGGTGCAGCGGCCCTTCAACTTCGCCATCGTCGACGAGGTCGATTCGATCCTGATCGACGAGGCGCGCACGCCGCTGATCATCTCCGGCCCGGCCGAGGATTCCTCCGAACTCTACCGCGTCGTCGACACCGTCATCCCGACGCTGCTGCCCGAGCATTTCGAGAAGGACGAGAAGCAGCGCGCCGTCACGCTCACCGAATCGGGCACCGAGCACGTCGAGGAGCTGCTGAAGCAGCGTGGAATGGTGCCGCAGGAATCCAGCCTCTACGACATCGCCCACGTCTCGCTGGTGCACCACGTCAACCAGGCGCTGCGCGCCCACAAGCTGTTCGCCCGCGACGTCGACTACATCGTCAAGGACAACAAGATCATCATCATCGACGAGTTCACCGGCCGCATGATGGAGGGCCGCCGCTACTCGGAGGGCCTGCACCAGGCGCTGGAGGCCAAGGAGAACGTCGAGATCCAGCGCGAGAACCAGACGCTGGCCTCGATCACCTTCCAGAACTATTTCCGCATGTACCCCAAGCTCTCGGGCATGACCGGCACGGCCATGACCGAGGCGCCGGAATTCGCCGAGATCTACCGCCTGGAAGTGGTCGAGATCCCGCCCAACGTCACCGTGGCCCGCATCGACCACGACGACGAGGTCTACCGCACCGCCTCCGAGAAGGCGGCCTCGATCGCCACCCTGATCGAGGAATGCCGCGCCCGCCAGCAGCCGGTGCTGGTCGGCACGGTGTCGATCGAGAAATCGGAGACGCTGTCGGCCGAGCTGAAGCGGCGCAACATTCCGCACCAGGTGCTGAACGCGCGCTACCACGAGCAGGAAGCCTACATCATCGCCCAGGCCGGGCGGCCCGGCGCCATCACCATCGCCACCAACATGGCCGGCCGCGGCACCGACATCCAGCTCGGCGGCAATTTGGAGATGCGCCTGCGCAGCGAGCTGCCGGGCATCGCCGACGAGGCCGAACGCGAGCGGCGCAGGCAGGAGATCGAGGCGGAGCTGGCCGAGGCCCGCGACCTGGTGAAGCGCGCCGGCGGGCTCTACGTCATCGGCACCGAGCGGCACGAGAGCCGGCGCATCGACAACCAGCTGCGCGGCCGCTCCGGCCGCCAGGGCGACCCCGGCGCCTCCAAGTTCTTCCTGTCGCTGGAAGACGACCTGATGCGCATCTTCGGCACCGACCGCATGGAAGGCATGCTGCGCCGGCTGGGGCTGAAGGACGGCGAGGCCATCATCCATCCCTGGATCAACAAGGCGCTGGAGAAGGCGCAGCAGAAGGTCGAGGCGCGCAACTTCGACATCCGCAAGAATCTGCTGCGCTACGACGACGTCATGAACGGCCAGCGCAAGGAGATCTACCGCGAGCGCGTCGAGGTCATGAGCCAGAACGACGTCTCCGACACGGTGGCGTCGATGCGCGAGGAGACGATCGCCGCCGTCGTGGCGCGCGCCATGCCCGAGACCGCCTATGCCGAGCAGTGGGACATCAAGGGCCTGCACGAGGAGGTGCTGCGCATCTTCGGGCTCGACCTGCCGGTGGCCGACTGGGCCAAGGAGGAAGGCATCGCCGACAGCGAGATGCGCCAGCGCATCACCGACGCGGTCGACCGCAAGATGGCGGAAAAGGCGGCCAATTACGGCCCCGACATCATGCGCCAGATCGAGAAGAGCCTGCTGCTGCAGATCCTCGACCAGACCTGGAAGGACCACCTGCTGGTGCTCGACCACCTGCGCCAGGGCATCGTGCTGCGCGCCTACGGCCAGAAGGATCCGCTGAACGAGTACAAGCGCGAGGCCTTCAACCTGTTCGAGCGCATGCTGGTCTCCATGCGCGAGACCGTGACGCAGTACCTGGCGCATGTGCAGGTGCGCGCCGAAGAGCCGATTCCCCAGCCGACGCCGCAGCGGGAGATGATCGAGACCCGCAACGATCCCGCGCTCGCCATGGCGATGCAGGACAGCGACGAGTTCCTCGAGCCCGAACGCCTGCGCGCCACCGGCACCGACGGCGTCGCGCCGGTGCGCCGCCGCGCCATGGCGGTCGATCCCAACGATCCGCAGACCTGGGGCCGCGTGCAGCGCAACGCCCCCTGCCCCTGCGGCTCGGGCCGCAAGTTCAAGCACTGCCACGGGCGGGTGAGCTAGAGCAAATCACGGTCCGACGGGATCCCGTCGGACCGTGTGAATCTGCTCTAGATATTGGAGTAGAGCGGATTCACATGCTTCGGTGGACGGCGGATGCGATCCGTTTCAGGCTGCGCGCTCATTTGCCGCTGTGGCGCAATTGGCGCACGATCAGGTCGGCGACCATGGCGGCGCCGTCGTTGGCGAGATGATCGTCGTCGTTGTAGAAGGGCCGGCCCTCGAGCTGCGCCACGCAGCGCCCCCGGACATGGGTGTCGCATAGCAGTTCCGCCGGCCGGATGCGCACCAGGTTGTTGCCCTCGACGGCGTCGAGCTGGCCAAGGACGAAGCGCTGGCGCCTGGCGTAGTGTCGGTAATCGACCGATATGACGGAAGGCACCGCCCTGCCCGCGATCAGGTGCCGGAAATTGTAGTCGCCGACCCGCCAGCCGACTTCCGGCACCGGATAGACCAGGAAGAGCGGCAATCCGGTATCGCGGAACGATTCCAGCGTATGCCGCAACGCATCCGCTTTCACCGCGCCATCGACTGTAAACCTGCCGTCGCGGAAGGCGAGGTAAGTGCGCTGGTTCTCGCCGCCCGCGCCGCCTTCGCCGTTGTCGAAATCGATCGTTTCGATCTCGCCCGGTATCGGATAGAGCTGGAACGTCCAGCGCACGGAGACGATCAGGCCGTGCGCCGGCAGGCGCCGGATGTAGTTCAGCATGGCGTTGTGGGCGGCGACGCAGTCCTCATGGCGGCTGGCGCGGGCATCGGCCCATTCGTAGACGCCGACGATCGGGCCGCAATAGCGGTTGCGCAGCAGAATCCCTTTCACCCCCTCGCGCCGGAACCGTTCGTCCAGCGCCGAGAACAGCGCCTCGGCGTGCGAATCGCCGAACAGCACAATGGTGGTGGCGCCATCGGCCGCCCCGAAACCGCAACTGCGGATGCGCCTGAACCCGGCAACCGGCCGGTCCCAGCGACACGTCCCGACCGCATCGTTTCCGTTGGCCGGCGCCACCGCGGCAAGCTGATCCGGGCTAAAATCGAACCGGCGCTCCAGCTCGGTGATGCCGGAGAATCGCCCCGCCAGGCCGACCGCCAGCAGCCCCACGCAACCGGCGCCGACCGTGGCGAATACCGCCCGGGGGCCGATGCGGCGGCCGTCGCGAAACGGGCGCTCGACGAAACGCCAGCTCAACCACGCCAGCGCGACGGCGGCCGCCACCAGGACCGCATAAAGCAGCGGCGCCGGTTCGTCGACGCTGCGCAGGCGGGCGAAGGCGAACAGCGGCTGGTGCCACAGATAGAGGCTGTAGGAGATCAGCCCGATGCCGACCAGGAACCGCTGGCCCAGGAGCCTGCCCGTCAGCGTTCCGCCATGGGCGAAACCCAGAACCAGGCCGGTGCCGAGGGTCGGCAGCAGGGCATGAAGCCCCGGGAACGGGGTGGTGCGATCGAAGACGAAGAACGTGGCCAGGACCGCCAGCAGCCCCGCCCCGGCCAATCCTTCGCCAATGGCGGCCGGCACCCGCGTGCGGATCGGCCTGTCGCGCTCGGCCGTGGCCAAAAGGACACCGATCAGCAGTTCCCAGAACCGCATCGGCGAGAAGTAGAAATTGGCCGACGGGTCGACCTGCGAGGCGTAATGGCTCGCCGCCAGCGATGCCAGCGCCAGAACGATCCAGGCCGTCGCGAACCAAAGGCGGCGCAGCCGCCACAGGGCAAGCGCCATCACCGGGAACAGCAGGTAGAACTGTTCCTCGATCGCCAGACTCCAGGTATGCAGCAGAGGTTTGGTTTCGGCAGCGGCGCCGAAATAGCCGGTCTGGTCCCAGAACAGGAAGTTCGACACGAACAGAACGACGGCCACGACGCTGTCCAGGAATTCCTCGAGCTGGACCTGCGGCATCCACAGCAATGCGGGCGGAAGGGAGCTGAGGACGACCAGGAGCAGCGCGGGCAGGATGCGGCGGGCGCGTCTTTCGTAGAAGCCCGGCAGCGAGAAGGAGCCGGCCGCCTTCTGCGCGAAAATGATCGACGCAATCAGATAGCCGCTGATCACGAAGAACACGTCGACGCCAGCAAAGCCCCCGGGTACGCCGGCAAATCCGGCGTGATGCAGCACCACCGGTGCGACGGCAACAGCACGCATGCCGTCTATTTCTCTGCGGTACTGCACGAGCTTGCTCAGCGTCTATCTTGCCGCGAATATATCTCCCCCGCTTTCAATCACAAGTAACAACGCCATTATTCACAATATTCTTGCCGCCGAGGATTCTTGCCGCCGAGGTGCGGCCGCGGCGATCCGGTCAATGAAGGTAACGCGGGGTTTCCAGAGCAGATCGTATTTCGACGGAAGCGTGCGCGATCCCGTCGGAACAGGCGGATTTGCCTTGGGAGCAGGCGGATTTGCTTTGGGAGAGGGACGTCAGGCCGCCTGGGACGAATACTGCGCCGCCGGCGCCATGGCGAGCGCCTGGCGCTCATGGAGCCGGTCGAGTTCCAGCCGCAGCCCCGCTTCCATCCGGGCCAATTCGCGCAGCGTATTGCTGGCACGCGCATGCTCGCGCCGCAGGGTGAAGAACTCGGCCTCGGTCCGGCGCAGATGGGCGACGTGCCGCTCCAATTCGAGATTCTCGGCAATCAGCTCATGCAGCTCGGCCGATTTGGCGGCCAGGCTGGCTTCCGCCGCCTTCAGGCGCCGGGCCGTGCGGCTGTGGAGCAGGAACAGCACCAGAAACCCCGCAAGCGAGGCGGCGCAGATCAGGCTGGCGACTGCGTAATCCATGGTGAAAAATCCGTTCTTGAAATCCGTCGCTACCCCAAAAGGCTTATGCGACGGCGCTCCGTATAGAAGCGGACGCTACATACGTATAGTACATATTACGATTATGTGGCGCAATGCCGCACCGGAACGGATAGATTCAGGACAGAATCCTGTCCTTTCAAAGTATTAGATCACCTTACAGTTTCAAATCGCTATCAATAAAAAGGCGCTTTTGCTACCGGGCAGCCCCAGCGGCGGCTTCCTCCTGCCGCCGGCGCTGCTCCCACATCTCGCGGCTGTATTCGTAGACCAGGATGTCGATCGCCTCGCCGGTGCGGGTGGAGCGCTTGGCGCCGACCAGGCGCTGCGTCAGCTTCCAGCCGCGCGATTCGCTGAAGGCGATGGCGACCGCGTTGTGCGCCAGCACGTTGGCGACGATGGCGTCGAGCTGCAGCCCGTCGAACTGCAATTCCATCGCCACCCGCTCCAGGTCGTGCAGCACGCCGACGCTGCGGAACTCCGGCTCGCCGATCAGCAGCGACGGGCGCAGCTTGCGCCGGCCGGGCAGGTATTCGCCGATGGCGAGGCCGATATGCCGGCCGCTGGCGCGATCGAACACGCCCACCAGCAGCCGCTCGATCTGGTCGAAGCCGCGCACGTACCGGCGCAACTCGTCCAGCGTGAAATGGCGCGGCCGGGCATTGAGCATCATGGTCGCCACCGGATCGTTCAGCCATCCCGCCCAGCGTTCGTTGACGTCGGCTTCGGTCAGGGTGCGCACCAGGAAGCGCTCGGTCTCCATGCGGATGCCCATCCTGCCGTCGCGCGCGACGGTGATGACCGCACTCATCGGCGCGCCGCCCGGTCGACGACCACGCCCGGATTCATGATGCCGGCCGGATCGAGCGCCTGTTTGGCCGCCGTCAGTGCCGCACCGAACAGCGCCGGCCGCTGCTTGCGGTACCAGTCCATGTGATCGCGCCCCACTGCGTGGTGATGCGTGATGGTGCCGCCCAGCGCGTTCAGCGCATCGGAAACGGCGCGCTTGATCTCCCAGTACTGCTCGACCATCTGCCCCTTCCTGCCGCGGCCGTAGAAGGAGAAATACGGCGCCGGCCCGTCGGGATAGACATGGGTGAAGCGGCAGGTGACGGAGCTGGGCGCGCCGCAGACGCGGGCCACCACGTCACGCGTCACCTCCATCATCCGGGCGTGGAAATCGGGGAAGCGGTCCCAGGTGATGGCGGTCTCGTAGGTGTCGAAGATCAGGCCCAAGGGCGTCATGATCTCGCGGAAGAAGGGCATGCGGATGAAGGCGTTGCGCCAGGCGCCCGAAGCGCCCTCGCGATGGCCGGTCTTCGCCTCGAGCTGGCTCATGTCGGGCTCGCCGCCATGGTCGCGCACGCATTCCAGGGCGCGCGCCATCCACGGCCCGACATCGTGATCGGCCGATTCAAACGCCAGCACCAGTATGTCGGCGCTGCCGTCGCCGGCACCGGTGTTGAACGCCTCGTTGCGGTCGAGCAGGCGCAGATTGGACGGGTACAGCCCGGCCTGCGCCACCGCCCGCACCGCCCCCGCCGCCTTGTAGAAGTCGGAAAACATCACCGAGGTGCCGGCGCGGAAGCGCGGCTTGTCCTGCAGCCGCATCCAGGCCTCGGTGATGAGGCCCAGCGATCCTTCCGAGCCGATCATCAGCCGGTCGGGGCTGGGGCCGGCGCCCGAGCCGGGCAGGCGGAAACTCTCCATCGCGCCGCTGGGCGTGATGCTGCGCAGGCTCTGCACGAAATCGTCGATATGGGTGTAGAGCGTGGCGAAATGCCCGCCGGAGCGGGTGGCGATCCAGCCGCCCAGGGTCGAATACTGGAAGCTCTGCGGAAAGTGCCGCAGGGTCAGCCCGTGCGGCGCCAGCTGCGCCTCCAGTTCCGGCCCCAGCGCGCCGGCCTGGATGCGGGCGGCGCGCGAGGCCTTGTCGACCTCCAGCACCTTGTTCAGCCGCCGCAGGTTGACAGTGACGACGCCTTCATAGGCATCGCCCACCACCGGCTCGACGCCGCCCACCACCGAGGAGCCGCCGCCGAAGGGAATCGCCGCCACGTTGGCGCGGCTGGCCCAGTCCAGCACGTCGACGATGTCCTGCTCGCTCTCGGGATAGGCCACCAGGTCGGGCGGGTTGTCGAATTTGCGCTCGAAGGCGCGCACCGCGTCGGGAAAGGATTTGCCATAGGCGTGGATCAGCCGGTCGATGCGCGCGCTGCTGCAGAAGCGCTGCAGGCTGGCCGGCACGCTCACGCGCGGCTTGGGCAGTTCGATCTCCTCCTCGCGCGGCGGCGTGGTGTCGCCGTCCTCGATGCCGAAGCGGCCCTTGGCCAGCGCCAGCACCATGGCCCGCTCCTCCGGCGTGGCGCCCTCGCCCTCGAAACCCCAGCCCCAGAACTTCATCCGCCGCATCGCCGCGTCTGGCATGCCGTCCTCCCGTCCGTTCCGTTCTTGCCCTTCATCTTGCCGGGGAAAGCGCGGACGGGGCAATCTGGCGCTGCAACAGGGAGTACGCCCGTGAGCCAGGACGAATTCGTCACGCCCGAACCGTTCCGCATCGACATTCCCGAGCGGGTGCTGTCGGATTTGGACGAGCGGCTGCGCAAGATCCGCTGGCCCACCGCCGTCGCCGGCGCCGATCCGCTGACCTGGCCCTATGGCTGCGACCTCGACAGCTTGCGCGAACTGGTCGAGTACTGGCGGCATGCCTATGACTGGCGCCAGGCGGAAGCCGCATTGAACCGCTTCCCGCAATACCTCACCGACATCGACGGCCAGCGCCTGCATTTCATCCGCGAGCCGGCGACGCCGACCGACGGGCCCGCGCCCTTGCCGCTGGTCCTGACCCATGGCTGGCCCGGCTCGACCCTGGAGTTCATGGGCATCATCGACCTGCTGGCCCATCCCGAACGCCATGGCGGCAACGTGCTGGACGCCTTCGACGTCATCGTGCCCACCCTGCCCGGCTATGGTTTCTCCGGCCCGCCGATCCGCGACAGCGGCGAGGGCCAGCGCGGCCCCGGCCCGATCGGCCCGCGCGCCATCGCCCGGCTGTGGCACCGGCTGATGGGCGAGCGGCTCAATTACGTCGGCCCCTATGCGGCGCAGGGCGGCGACTGGGGCGCCATCGTCACCTCCTGGCTGGGCTACGACCATCCCTGGAGCGGCAAGGACGCGGACACCGGGCTGATCGGCATCCACCTCAACATGGCCGGTTTCCGTCCCGCCATCGACGAGCGCGCCGTCGAGCTGACGCCGGAGGAGAAATCCTGGCTGGCCGACGCGCGCAAGCTGCGCCAGCGCGAGACCGCCTACCAGCAGATCCAGAGCACCAAGCCGCAGACCCTGAACGTGGCGCTGACCGATTCGCCGGTCGGGCTGGCCGCCTGGGTGCTGGAGAAGTTCCACGGCTGGAGCGACGCCAAAGGCAAGGTGCTGGAGCATTTCAGCCTCGACACGCTGATCACCAACATCATGATCTACTGGGTTACGGGCAGCATCGGCACCGCCAACTGGCTCTATCGCGGCGTGCGCGAGGAGAATTCCTTCGGCCCCGATCCCGGCCGGCGCGTCGAGGTGCCGACCGGCTTCGCCCGCTTCCCCGCCGACCTGTCGCCGCCGCCCCCCCGCGCCTGGGTCGAGCGCGCCTATAATCTGCGCCGCTTCACCGAAATGCCAAGCGGCGGCCATTTCGCCGCGCTCGAGGAGCCGGCACTGCTGGTCGAGGACATCCGCGAGTTCTTCCGCCCGCTGCGCTTCGGCGTCGCCAACGACGCCTGATGCGCCTGTCCCGCGCCCTGTGGCTGATCGGCCCGCTGCTGGGCGGCATCGCAGCCCTGCTGCAGGGCCAGGACGCGAGCTGGGACCTGCGCGTCTACCACTACTACAATCCCTACGCGCTGCTGCAGGGCCGGCTGAATGTCGATATCCTCCCGGCGCTGAATCCCACCTTCTACAATCCGCTGCTCGACCTGCCGGTCTATCTGGCGGCCCAGGCGATGCCGGCCTGGCTGGTCGGCTTCCTGCTCGGCGCCTTCCAGGGGCTGATCGCGCCGCTGCTGTTCGCCCTGGCGCTGCGCCTGCTGCCCGCGGACATGAGCTGGCGTCCCGCCATCGCCCTGGTGCTGGCGCTGGTCGGCGTCACCGGCGCCATGACACTGGTGCAGTTCGGCGCCACCTTCCACGACAACACCCTCGCCGTGCCGATACTGGCCGCGCTGCTGCTGGTGCTGCGCGCGCAGGCGCAGGTCGAACGGAATGAGCCGTTCGACCTGAGCATCGCCGCCGCAGCGCTGCTGTGCGGCCTGGCCTTCGGCCTGAAGCTGACCATGGCGACCTATGTCGTGGGCTTCGCCGCCGCCCTGCTGGCCGCCCTGCCGCCGCGGCTGTGGCTGCGCGCCGTCGTGATCGCCGGCATCGCGGGTCTTGCCGGTACGCTGCTGGCGGGCGGCTGGTGGAGCTGGCATCTGTGGCAGGAATTCGCCAATCCGTTCTTCCCGCATTTCAACGACATCTTCCGCTCCGACATGGCCGGCCCGGTCGATTACCGCGACCGCAAGTTCCTGGACAAGCTCGACCTGTTCGACCGGCTGGTCTTTCCCTTCCTTTTCACTTTCGATTCCTGGAAGGCGGCCGAGAGCCATTTCCGCGATCCGCGCATCCTGCTGGGTTTCGTCGCCGCTATTCCCGCGCTCCTGCTGTGCTGGCGCGCCGAGGCGCGGGTGCGCGCCGTCATCGTCTTCGCCGCCGTCGCCTATGGCCTGTGGGTGCTGGTCTACGGCATCTACCGCTACATCCTGCCGCTGGAGATGCTGGCGCCGCTCATCGTGCTGGCCGCCCTGCGCTGCCTGCGGCTGGACTGGCGCATGGCCGCGCGCGCTTCCGCCGCCCTGTCGCTGCTGGCCGCGGCGTTCACGCTCTATCCCGAATTCCTCGACCCCATGCGCGCGCCGTGGACGGAACGCTTCGTGCAGCTCGACGCGCCGCCACGGATCGCGGAGCCGGACCGCACCATCGTGGTGCTGCCCGGCGAGCGGCCCACCGCCTTCATGATCCCCGAATTCCCGCCCGCCATCCGCTTCGTCCATCTCAGCGACTGGCCCTATCTCTACCAGTCGTCCGACAAGGGCTACGAGCCGATCGTGCGCCGGTTGCTGCGCGACCATGACGGCGCGGTGCTGGCGCTGTTCGCGCCGCAGGACGAAGCGCGCACGCCGCCGGTGCTGGCGGCATTCGGCTTGCGCCTGACCGGCGAATGCCAGCCGGTGAAGGCCAACCTGGTGCCGTGGCCGTTCCGCCTCTGCCGCGTCGAAAGGATCTAGAGCCCCAGAGTGCGGTCGATCGCCGGCTGCGGCCAGGCCATCGGCTGCACCGCTTCGTAGGCGGCCGCCGCCTGCAGGATCAGCCGTTCGGAAAAGCGCGGCCCCACGATCTGCAACCCCACCGGCAATCCGCTTTTGCCGATGCCGCAGGGGATCGAGGCGGCCGGCTGGCCGGTATAGTTGAACGGCACGGTGAAAGGCGTGGCGTGTTCCCAGCGGTCGTTGCCCTGCACGTGATAGGCGGTCGAGGCCAGCGGCGGCGGCACCGGCATGGTCGGCGTCAGCAGCAGGTCCCAGTCGGCGAAGAAGCGCTCCAGCCGCGTGCCCAGCTCGACCCGCGCCATGTGGCCGGCGAAATAATCCTCCTTGCTGACCGCCAGCCCCTGCTGCGCCAGCGGCAGGAAATGCGGATCGAGCAGCGCGTGTTTCTCGGCCGGAATCTGCGCCAGGATGTAGCCGAAGCCGGCCAGCCAGTATGGCTCGAAGCTGGGCCGCAGCGCCGGCACGATGGCGCCGACCTGCTCGACCGTCGCGCCCAGCGCCTCGAACTGCCGGGCCGCCGCACTTGCCAATGCCGCGACCTCGGGATCGACCTTGGCCTCGCCGAAATTGGGACTGAAAGCGATGCGCAGGCCCTTCACGCCCCGGTCGAGATCGCGTGCGAAGCTCTCCCCGTCATAGGGCAGCGCGTACCAGTCGCGCGTGTCGGGCCGCGCCAGCTCGTCCAGCATGGCCGCCGCATCGGCCACAAGCCGCGCCAGCGGCCCCGAACACACCAGGGTCGAGAACGGCCCGGCATGCGGATAATGCGGCACGCGGCCGAAGGTCGGCTTGATGCCGAACAGTCCACAATAGGCGGAAGGAATGCGGATCGAACCGCCGCCATCGGTGCCCACCGCCAGGGTGCCGATGCCCGCCGCCAGGGCAGCCGCAGCACCGCCGGAGGAACCGCCCGGCGTGCGCTCCAGGTTCCACGGGTTGCGCGTCACACCGAATAGCGGCCCGTCGGTCATGCCCTTCCAGCCGAATTCCGGCGTCGTGGTCTTGCCCAGGATGATGGCGCCGGCCTCCTTCAGCCGCGCCGCCTCCGGGCTGTCCTCCAGCACCGGCATGTCGGGCGTGGTGCGCGAGCCCGCGCGCATGGGATGGTCGCGCAGGTTCAGCGTGTCCTTGATCGTCACCGGCTGGCCGTCCAGCGGCGACAAGGGCTCGTGCAGCCGCCAGCGCCGCTCCGAGCGCTGCGCCGCCAGCAGCGCGCGTTCGCCATCCACCACCATGAAGGCGTTGATCGTTGGGTTGACTTTCTCGATCCGCGCCAGCGCCGCTTTGGTCGTCTCCACCGGCGACAGTTTCTCTGCCCGGTAGAGGGCCTGCAGCTCAAAGACGGATTTGTAGGCCAGGTCCATGCGGCGTTTCCCCTGCGTTTGCCCGCGATGTTGGCACGGGCCCGCGGGAGGGACGACCGATTTCGCTTTCGTCCCGTACCGGATTGCCGCACAAGGTTTCTCCATGACCCATATCCGCCCCGCCCGCGCCGACGACTTCGTCCGGCTCAACGAGATCGAACAGGAGGCCGACGCGCTTTACGGCACGGTCGGGCTCGAGTTGGTGCTGGGCATGCCGACGGCATCGCATGAACGGCTGGCGCAGGGACCGCTATGGGTGGTGGCCGATGTCGGCGACCGGCCGGTCGGCTTCGCGCTGGCCGGCGAGATCGACGATTTCGCCCTGCTCGACCAGCTCTCGGTGCTGCCCGCGCATGGCCGCAAGGGCATCGGCGGGCGGCTGATCCGCCAGGTCGAGGACTGGGCGCGGCGCGACGGCTTCGCCGCCCTGGTGCTGTTCACCTATCGCGACATGGCGTGGAACCAGCCCTACTACGAGCGCCAGGGTTTCTCCGAGATGCCGCAAAGCGCCTGGGGCGAGGAAATCCGCGCCATGTGGAACGAGCATGCGCGGCTGGGACACGATCCGGCCCGCCGCGTCGTGCTGTGGAAGCGGCTGTCGTAATCCGCTCTACTCCTTAATGTGTAGAGCAAATTCACACGTTCTGACGGAATCGCGCGCGATTCCGTCAGAACGTAATTTGCTCTAGTCGCCGCGCGGCCAGACGCGCGGGAACAGGTCGCAATCCATCGGCGCACCGGCGGAAATTTCCGGGTCGCGCACCATCTGGAACGTGCCCTCGCGCGGATCGTACACCACGTCGTCGCCGGTATAGCGCAGCGCCAGGCCGCGCCGGCGGCGGCTCATGGTGGCGTTGCCCGGCGCGCCATGCATGATCATGGAGTGGAACGCCAGGCAGTCGCCCGGCTGCTGGCGGAACCATTTGATGTCGTAGCGGTCGCGCTCGGCCTCGATGTCCGGCACCGGCTCGTAGGGCGATTTGCGGTAGCGCAGATCGTTGTGGTTGCCTTCCTTGAAGGCGACGGGACGGAACCAGCGGTCCCATTTGTGCGGGCCGGCGACGAACTCGACCGCGCCGTTGTCGCGATCGATCGGATCGAGCGCGATCCACAGCGAGATCACCTGCCAGCCTTTCACCGCCCAGTAGGGCTGGTCCTGATGCCACGGCGTCGGCTTCGCCGTCCCCGGCTCCTTGGCGAAGAGCTGGTCGTAGAACACGTTGACCTTGGCCGCGCCCATCATCTGTGCCGCGATCGCCGGCCCGGCCGACTCGAGGAACACGGCGCGGAAATCGGGATCGCGGGTCCACATGAACATGTCGCCGAAGAAGCGGCCCGGCGTGCCCGCGGCGTTGAAATTGGTCGCCATCGGACCCGGATCGTCCATGTCGCGCTGGATGGCGTGGCGCAGACGCTCGACCCAGTCGGCGTCGAACATGCCGGCAAGATTGACGACGCCGTCGCGCTCGTAGGCGCGCTTCTCTTCTTCTGCAATCGGACGCAGCGGCATGCGGTTCATGGCGGCCTCCCTAGAGCGGATCACGATTAGACGGAAGCGCACGCGCTTCCGTCTAATCGTGTGAATCCGCTCTATTCATTAATGTTCAGAGCAAATCACGTTCTGACGGGATCGCACGCGATCCCGTCAGAACGTGATTTGCTCTGGCTGGACCCGTTCCGGTCCTTGCTTGGGAGCATGACGCAACCGCCGGTAACGGTCCAGTTCAGCCCACGCGCGGCTTAAGCTCGAAAGCCTGCGCCAGCAATTCGTAGGAGCGCAGCCGGTCCTTGTGCTCGTAGCAGATGGTCACGCAGACGAATTCGTCGACGCCGTATTCCTGCGCCCTGGCCAGCAGGCCGTCCCGCACCTTGTCCGGCGTGCCGACGACGGTGCGGGCGCGGATGCGGCGCAGCCAGGCGCGCTGCTCGTCGCTGTACTGCATGGCAGCCGCTTCCTCCGGCGGCGGGATCTGGCCCGCATTGCCGGTGGTCAGCAGCCTCAGCACCCACAGATCGCGGCTGGCGGCAAGCTGCGCGGCCTTCTCCTCGGTGTCGGCGCACAGCACGGCGATGCCGACATTGGCCAGCGGCTGGTCGTAGAGCGCCGACGGCTTGAAATGGCGGCGATAGGCCTCGACCACCGAAGGCCCGCCCTGCGGCGAGATGAAATGCGCGAAGGAGAAGGGCAGGCCGAAATGCGCCGCATAGGCAGCACTCTGGTCGGACGAGCCCAGCACCCATACCTCGGGCGCGGTCGGCGCCTGCGGATTGGCAACGACGCCGGCGAACTGGTGATCGGCCGGCATCGCATCGTGCAGGAACGCCATCAGATCGCGCAGCTGGTAGGGATAGTAGTCGATGCCCCAGGCTTCCGGCCCGGCCTGCAGGGCGCGCGCGGTGCGCAGGTCGCTGCCCGGGGCGCGGCCGATGCCCAGATCGATGCGGCCGGGATAGAGCGTCTCCAAGGTGCGGAAGGTCTCGGCCACTTTCAGCGCCGCGTAATGGCTCAGCATCACCCCGCCCGAACCGACGCGCAGATTGTCGGTGATGGAAGCGATCTTGCCGATCAGGATTTCCGGCGCCGCCCCGGCCAGCGCGTCGGAGCTGTGATGCTCGGCCACCCAGTAGCGGTGGTAGCCCAACCGGTCGACAAGCTGCGCCAGTTCCAGCGTCTCGGCGATGGCTTGCGCGGTCGAGCCGCCCTTGCGGATCGGCGACTGGTCGAGAACGGAGAGTTTCAGCACGACGAGGGGGGATCGTCGCGTCAGGTCAGCCCGACCTGGCCCATGGCGAGGAATTTCTCGCGCCGCGCCTGGCGCAGCTCGGGGCCGGACAGCGGCCGCAGCGCCGCCAGTTCCTTCTCCACCGCATCGCCGACGGCGGCGACCACCGCATCCGGCTCGCGATGGGCGCCGCCCAGCGGTTCGGGCACGATGGCGTCGATGACGCCAAGCTGCAGCAGGTTCTCCGCCGTCAGCTTCAGCGCCTCGGCCGCCTCTTTCGACTGGTCGGGCGAGCGCCACAGGATCGAGGCGCAGCCCTCGGGCGAGATCACCGAATAGACCGAGTGCTCCAGCATCAGCACCCGGTTGGCCGCCGCCAGCGCCACCGCGCCGCCGGAGCCGCCCTCACCGATCACCACCGAGATCAGCGGCACGTGCAGGTCGAGGCAGACGTCGATCGAGCGGGCGATGGCCTCGGCCTGGCCGCGCTCCTCCGCACCGACGCCGGGATAGGCGCCGGCAGTGTCGACCAGGGTGATCACCGGCAGGTTGAAGCGGTCGGCCAGCCGCATCAGCCGCTGCGCCTTGCGGTAGCCCTCCGGCCTGGCCATGCCGAAATTGTGCTTGATGCGGGTTTCGGTGTCGTGGCCCTTCTCCTGGCCGATCACCATCACCGCCGTGCCGCGGAAGCGGCCCAGCCCGCCGACGATGGCGGCGTCCTCGGCGAAGCCGCGGTCGCCGGCCAGCGGCGTGAACTCGTCGATCAGCTTGCCGATATAGTCGAGGCAGTGCGGCCGGTTGGGATGGCGCGCCACCTGCACCTTCTGCCACGCCGTCAGCTTGCCGTAGGTCTGCTTCAGCAGCTTCTCGACCTTGACCTCAAGCCGCGACACTTCCTCGGCGATGTTGACGTCCTTGCCTTCGGAGGCATGGCGCAGTTCGAGGATCTTCCCTTCCAGCTCGGCGATCGGCTGTTCGAAGTCGAGAAAGGCGCTCATCGAGAGTGTCTGGTCCTGTTCTTCTGCCATCGCCACGTTCTGCCCGGCTTGCGGCCGGGCGAACCTGGCCGGCGGCGGTGTTGGGAACTGCGCTGGCCGACCAGCCTACGCATCACGGCCCGGCCACGCCAGCCGGTTTTGTCCACCGGCCGGCGCCTTAGAGCGGATCACGACTGGACGGAAGCGCTTGCGATTCCGTCAGAACGTGATTTGCTCTAGCGGTATTCACACCTTCATGCCGGCGCGTTCGGCCATCGCGACGATGACCTGGGCCTGCTTGATCGAGGCGTTGTCGATCAGCTTGCCGTCCAGCGCCACCGCCCCCTTGCCTTCCTTCTGCGCCTGCAGCATGGCCTCGATGATGCGGCGCGCCTTCTTCACTTCCTCTTCCTTCAGCCCGAACACCTCGTTGGCCAGCGCCACCTGCGAGGGATGGATGGCCCACTTGCCCTCGCAGCCCAGCACGGCGGCGCGGTTGGCCTGGGCGCGGAAGCCGTCGGCGTCGGAGAAGTCGCCGAACGGCCCGTCGATGGCGCGCAGCCCGTTGCTGCGGGCCGCCACCACCATGCGCGAGAGCGCGTAGTGCCAGGGATCGCCCCAGAAATAGTCGCGCTTGCCGTCGGCGTCCTTGGCGGTCAGCACGCCGTAATCGGGGTGCGGGCCGCCGATATCGACGGTCTTGGCCTTGATCGAGGCGGCATAGTCGGCGACGCCGAAATGCAGCGATTCGTTGCGTTTCGAGGCGCCGGCGATGGCGTCGATATTGGCCATGCCCAGCGCGGACTCGACGATCATCTCAAGCCCGATGCGCTTCTTCGCCTTGGTCGCGGTCTCGATCTGGGTGATCAGCATGTCGACGGCATAGACGTCGGCTCCGGTGCCGACCTTGGGGATCATGATCAGGTCGAGCTTGTCGGGCGCGCCCTCCAGCACCTCGACCAGGTCGCGATAGGCGTAATGCGTGTCCAGCCCGTTGATGCGCAGCGACAGGGTCTTGCCCTTCCAGTCGATCTCGTTCAGCGCCTGGATCACGTTCTTGCGCGCCTGCGGCTTGGCGTCGGGGGCCACCGCGTCCTCGAGGTCGAGGAAGATCACGTCCACCGCGCTCTTGGCCGCCTTCTCGAACAGCTCGACGCGGCTGCCCGGAACGGCCAGTTCGGAACGGTTGAGGCGGCTGGGAGCCTGTCTGATCTCCTGGAAACTCATGCATCCTCCGGCGGCGCTGCGGGCCATGCTGCAACAGCGAAACGTCCCGCGTTTTGGGCCAATCCGCCTGCCTTGTCAACGCAATGGGGCACGGTATTGCCCCTTATTCCGTCATGGCCCGGCTCGACCGGGCCACCCATGAGTGCCCTGAGCAAGTCGGGCGGGACGAGGAAGTAAGATGAAACCACGGAGACACAGAGGCACAGAGATCAATCCCTCTGTGCCTCTGTGTCTCTGTGGTTAGCTTTGCCGTTACGCCTTCCGTCCGGCCAGCGGGTGATGCTGGTTGACCAGCGTCTTCAGTCGCTCGTCCAGCACATGGGTGTAGATCTGCGTCGTCGAGATGTCGGAGTGCCCCAGCATCACCTGCACCGCGCGCAGATCGGCGCCGCCGGCCAGCAGGTGGCTGGCGAAGGCATGGCGCAGCACGTGCGGGGAGACGCGCGCCGGATCGAGGCCGGCGGCCAGCGCCAGTTCCTTCAGCAACTGGGCGAAGCGCTGACGGGTGAGATGCCCTTCGATGGCGCGCGAGGGGAACAAATAGCGCTGCGCCTTTGCGCCCAGCTTCAAGGCGGCGCGCGCCTGCTTCCATTCGGCGATCGCGGCGCGCGCGCTTTCGGTCAGCGGCACCAGCCGCTCCTTGTCGCCCTTGCCGCGCACGATCAGCATCTGCGGATCGCGCTCCACCGCCGAGATCGGCAACGTTACGAGTTCCGAGACGCGCAGGCCGGTGGCGTAGATGGTTTCCAGCAGCGCCCGCAGCCGCAAGCCGTCGCGGCCGGGCAGGCGCTGCGCCGCCGCCAGCAGCGCATCGACCTCCTCGACGCTGAGGATTTTCGGCAGCGCCCGCGCCTTCTTCGGCATGTCGAGCGCGGCCGCTGGATCGTCGGGGCGCAGCTTCTCGGCGAACAGAAAGCGATAGAACTGGCGCAGGCTGGACAGCCGGCGCGCCGCGGTGCTGGCCGCGAAACCGCTGCCGGCCGCCGCCGACAGCCAGGCGCGCAGATCGTCCGACGTTGCCTGCTCCAGCGCCACGCCGCGCTTGCCCAGGAATCCGTTCAGCAGGTCGAGGTCGCGGCCGTAGGACTCGACGGTGTTGCGCGCCGCGCCGCGCTCGGCCGTCAGCATCTCGATGAAAATCTCGACCTGGGCCGGCCGTTGCGGCTTTTCGGCGGGACGGCGGCCGCGCCTGGCCATGCGCTAGAGCGCGTGCGCCAGCGCCACTTCGACCGCGAAGCGGCGGGCCACGTCGGGCAGCCCGGCCTGGCGCAGCGCCTGCACGATGGCGGCAAGCGTGGCCGGGGCCAGCGCCGTCAGCTCGGTCTCGCCCGCCGCCTGCGCCGCCAGCGCCACCGTCTCGGCCACCCGCCCCTGCTGCGTCGCCTGCGACAGCCGCGCCAGCACCGCCTGCGGCGGGGCGGCGAAACCGGTGGCGGGCGGCGGATTGAACTCGGCCGGATCGGTCGGCTCGCCCACCGCCGGCAGCAGCGCGCCCAGCACCGCCGCCCGGCGGGCGGCGCGCGGATGCTTGGCGTTCTGCGCTTGCCACTTGCCCATGAAACCCGGCTCCCAGGGAATGGAGGCGACGCCGTCGGCCAGCTGCATCACCGGCCACAGCGCCACGGTCGGCGCCTGGTATTGCGGGTCGATGGTCGCACCGCCGGCGACGGTGTAGTACCACTCGACGGCGCGCGGGAAATCGTTCAGCGCCAGGAAGGCGCGCGCGGTGTCGGCGGCGATCGGCGCGGTCTTGTGCTCGGGATAGATCTTCACCAGCCGCTCGCCCAGCGCCCGCGCCATGGTGGTGAACAGCGCGCTGCCCTCGGCGGCGCGGAAAGCAGCCTGCATGGCCTTGACCTGGTCGGCCACCTCGGCGGCATTCATCGCCTCGCGCACCGCCTGGGCGCGCCGCTTCACCGGCGCCTGCAGGCCCGGCGCATCGGCGCCGGCCTGGTACAACTCGACGAGCTGGCGCGGATCGATCACGCCCAGCGCCTCGCCGCGCTCGGCCGCCTCGATGCGCTGGGCGATCGGGGCGGCGGTGTTGGCGGCGACCTGGCGCAGCTGGGCCGGCGTGGTCTTGTCGCTCACCGTGCCGGCGGCGCGCGGATTGACCGCGCGCAGCAGCGCCTGCGACAGCACGTCGGTGCCGATATTGGCCGGCGGGCGCGTGCTGCGTGTGCCCAGCGCGTAATCCACCGTGACGAAGAAACCGGTATCGGCCACGCCGCGCTCGCGCAGCAGGTCGACGTTCAGCATCGCCTGCGCGTTCTGGCCGGCGATCACCTGGCAGGCGATCAGCAGCTTGGTCCAGAACGGGTCGGGCGAATCCTGCGCCATCGGCGTGCTGCAGGCGGCGGTGGCGTTGCCGGCATTCAGCAGGTTCTCGATGTTCAGCCGCTGGGCGGCGTCGCCCGACATCGGCCCGGCGGCCTGGGTCATCTGCCCCACCGCCTCGATCTCGCCCATGTCGGAGAGCTTGGCGATGCGGGTGGCGACGAAATCCTGGCCGGGCGGACTGGTCCCGACCGGCGGCTGGGCGATCACCGTCAGCAGGCGGAACTGCAGGTCGCGCAGGATGCGCGAGCGCGGCGCGCCGGGCAGCGCTTCCAGAAGCTGGGTGGCGCTGGTCCGGTCGGTGCCGCGCCACATCGTGGCCGGCAGGCCGGAGGCGGCGGTCTCGACGATGCCGATCGAGGCGTTGTCGACCGGCGCCAGCGCGCCGCCGCCCTGCACCGAGCCGCCGTAGAATTCCTGCAGCCGCTGGCTGCCGGGCAGCGGTGCGGCGGACGGCGCCACGGGACCGGCGCCGGCGGGCACGGCGACCGGCTGGGGCGTGGGCGGGGTCAGGGATTGCGGCGGCGGCAGAAGCTGCATCGGCTGCTGTGCTGTGGCCGGTGCGGCCAGCAGCGCCAGCAGCAGCGCCAGTGCCGGCGCCGGGGCGGACGGGTCAGCGCGAAAGCCGGTCATTGGGCAGGGTCATCTCGATGGTCCTGGTCGGCGGCGGAATGTCCATGATGCCCAGCAGCGCCAGCCCGCCAAGGACGACCACGACGAGGATGGCGGCAAGGATGAGGGCAAATCTTCTCATAACATTCGCGCAATGCTGCTCTGGAGCCGCGGCTTGGGATCGCGCCCGCCCGCGCTGCTTGTGCTAGGCGTCGATCGCGGCAATATTACGGCCTGTCAGCCGCTTAGATCGCATCTTGGCGCGACGAGCGCAATGTCAAATCAAACCGTCCCGAGGCATCGTTGAGTCCGGCTGCGCCCCCTTTCGTTCCGCCCCGCACCATCGTGCTGGTAGGCCTGATGGGCGCCGGCAAGAGCGCCATCGGCCGGCGCCTGGCGCAGAAGCTGCATCTGCCCTTCGTCGACGCCGACCACGAGATCGAGCGCGCCGCCGGCTGCACCATCGAGGAATTCTTCGCCCGCCACGGCGAGGCCGCCTTCCGCGAGGGCGAGCGGCGGGTGATGGCGCGCCTGCTCGACCAGCCGGTGCATGTGCTGGCCACCGGCGGTGGCGCCTTTATCGACGACGCCACCCGCGCTTTGGTGCGCGAGCGCGGCCTGTCGGTGTGGCTGCGGGCCGAACTGCCGCTGCTGCTGGAGCGCGTGCAGCGCCGCTCCAACCGGCCGCTGCTGAAGCAGGGCGACCCCAGGCAGGTGCTGGAGCAGCTCATGCGCAAGCGCTACCCCGTCTACGCCGAAGCCGACGTCACGGTCGACAGCCGCGACAACCCCGCCGACCACACCACCCAGGACGTGCTCGACGCCGTGCAGCGCTATCTGGCGCAGTCGCCGCCGGCCGCCAGCGCCGTCCCGTGAGGCCACGACCATGCTGACCGTTCCCGTGGCGCTGGGCGAGCGCTCCTACGACATCCTGATCGGCGAGACCCTGCTCGACCGCGCCGGCGAACTGATCGCCAAAGCCGTCAAGCCGCGCCGCGCCATCGTGGTCAGCGACGAAGCGGTGGCGCCGCTTTACATGGACCGGCTGCAGGCCTCGCTGGCGGCGGCCGGCATCGGCACCGGCGAGGTCGTCGTCGCCGCCGGCGAAGGCAGCAAGGAGTTCCAGTCCTTCGGCCGCCTGCTCGACGGCATTCTCTCGCAGCGGCCCGACCGCGGCGTGATCCTGATCGCGCTGGGCGGCGGCGTGGTCGGCGATCTCACCGGCTTCGCCGCCGCCGTGCTGCTGCGCGGATTGGATTTCGTGCAGATCCCGACCACGCTGCTGGCCCAGGTGGACAGTTCGGTGGGCGGCAAGACCGGCATCAATTCGCCCTACGGCAAGAACCTGATCGGCGCCTTCCACCAGCCGCGCCTGGTGCTGGCCGATGTCGGGCTGCTCGACACGCTGTCGGCCCGCGAACTGCGCGCCGGCTACGCCGAGGTGGTGAAATACGGGCTGATCGACGATGCCGATTTCTTCGCCTGGCTCGAACGGCACGGGCCGGCGCTACTGGAAGGCGACCGCGCCCTGCGCGCCGAAGCCGTCGCCGTCTCCTGCTGTGCCAAGGCGCGCATCGTGGCGCAGGACGAGCGCGAGGGCGGCGTGCGCGCCCTGCTCAACCTGGGCCACACGTTCGGCCACGCGCTGGAGGCGGAGACCGGCTATGGCAGCGCCCTGCTGCATGGCGAGGCGGTGGCCATCGGCATGGTGATGGCGTTCGAGATGTCGGTGGCGATGGGATTGTGCCCAGCCGCCGACCTGGCGCGGCTGCGCCGGCACTACGAAGCCACCGACCTGCCCGGCGATGCCCGCCGCGTCGGCCAGCGCCGCTTCGACAGCGCCACCCTGGTCGGCCACATGATGCACGACAAGAAGACGCGCGACGGCAGGCTGACCTTCATCCTGGCGCGCGGTATCGGCCGCTCTTTCATCGCCAGCGACGTGCCGGCCGATACCGTGCGGGCCGCGCTCGACGCCTCGCTGGCGGCGTGAGAGCGGCGGCAATCCCTCCGATATTCTCTTCTCGCATCGGCGCCAATACCGATTGCGGGGCCAGTTCCTGTCGCTTGCACCCGAACCCCGCGCGATTATAGTCCGGCGCGCTGAACGAGCGTTCATTGTGGAGTACCGCCATGCCCCTGTCCGCGCCGATCGAGCGCCAGCACCTGCACACCCGGCAGGTCGAATGCCGCGGCTATTTTCGCAGCGACGGGCTATGGGACATCGAAGGCCATATCCGGGATTCCAAGACCTACGCCCATCAGAGCGGCTACGAGCGCTGGCTGGAGCCGGGCGACGCGGTGCACGAGATGTGGGTGCGGCTGACGGTGGACGAGACCTACATAATCCGCGACGTCGAGGCGGTGTCCGACCACACGCCCTATTCGATCTGCCCCGAGGTCACGCCCAATTTCAAGCGGCTGATCGGCCTGTCGGTGCGCCAGGGGTTCCGCCGCGCCGCGCGCGAGCGGCTGGGCGGCCGCGAGGGCTGCGTGCATCTGGTGGAATTGCTGGGACCGGTGGCGACCGTCGCCTTCCAGACCATCCAGACCGACCGCTCCCAGAAGCTGATCCGCGACTATCGCCAGCGCACCGGCGGGCCGCTG
Source organism: Alphaproteobacteria bacterium (assembly GCA_037190765.1). Lineage (GTDB taxonomy): Bacteria > Pseudomonadota > Alphaproteobacteria > Reyranellales > JAQSWP01 > JAQSWP01. The sequence goes on along the minus strand of JBBCJW010000075.1, from coordinate 52,815 downwards.
CCGCGCGAACGGCAGCCGGGCGAGAAAGTGTCGATCATCGACACCTGCCACGGCTGGGCCTCCGACGGCGAGCCGGTGCGGCGCACCTATCCCGATCTCTATACCGGCCCCGCCCGTCCCACCGACGGCGAGGCCTGACGATCTCTCAGGCGCTGGCTCTCAGGCGCTGGCCCGCTCGCGCGCCTCGGGCGCCGGCAGCGCCACGCCATGGCCGACCTTGAGATGGCCGCTCTCGGTGGCGGCGGCGCGGAAATAGCCCAGCACGAACACCCGCAGCGCCGCCGTCAGCGACGAGCGCGTGCGCCGCTGCGCGACGATGGTGCAGACGTCGTGGACCGACACCTGCTCGCGCCGCGCGATCTCGTGCAGCGCGTCCCAGGTCTCCGGCTCCAGCCGCACCGAGGTGCGGCGGCCGTCGACGGTGATGTTGCGCGGCACCAGCCCGCCGTCGATCGGCGTATCGCCGCGCAGCCGCCCCGCTTCGCGCCGCGTCGCCTGCGCCGCCGCCAGGATGAAGGTGGCGGGCCCGCCCAGATTGGCGCTGCGCGCCTCGCGATAGAGATATTCGAGACTGGCCTGCACGCCCTCGGCGGCCTGCACGCGCCTGCCCCCCGCAAGGGGCCGCTTTCTGCTGTGCGACATGGATGCTCCCCAACCGGAACCGTGCGGGAAGTATGGCCAACCTCCCCGGCTGCCGGACCTGTCGGAAATGACAGGTGACGGCGGGACGCTCAGCGGTTCAGGGCCGGATCAGGTTCAGCATGATGGCCCGCACCACGGCCTGGGTCTTGGACTGGGCGTCGAGCTTGTGGCGGGCGTTCTCGACGTGGAAGTTCACGGTGCGCTCGGACACGCCCAGGATCACCGCCGTCTCCCACGCCGACTTGCCGCGCGCCGTCCACAACAGGCAGTCCGCCTCGCGCAGGGTGATGGGCGAGGGCTTTTCCTCCGGCCGGGCCCGGCGCGGCTCCGGCTTGCGCGCCTGCTTCCACGCCGCCGTCGCCCGCATGTGGTAGTGCAGCGCCAGCAGGTGCAGCGTGTGCCGGGCATGGTCGATTTCGCGCGCGAACTGGCGCGGCGCCAGGTCGGTCGCCAGCGCCACCAGCCCGTCGGCGCCGCCCGGAGCGTGGATCGGCACCGTGAACCCGTGCCGCAGCCCGAAGCTTTCCGCTTCGTCGAACAGCTGGCGCTGCGGCGCGCTCAGCGTGCGGCTGTCCTTCATCTCCGACCACACGAAGGGCATCAGCGTCTGGCGCGCCCGCTCCAGCGTCGGGTCGATGTCGAAATAGCGCCGCTCGACGAAATGCTGGTTCCACGGATCGGGGTAATTGGTCGCCACGTATTCGTAGCGCGTCGCCTGCGCCGATTCGCCGCGCGCGACATAGGAAAAGCGGCTGAACCCGAATTTGCCGACCTGCGCGAGGAAAGAGCCGGTGATCGCGGCGGGTTCGCTCACCCCCGCGGTGTCCGACAGGAACTGTTCCAGTCCGAGTTCCACCCGGCCCCCAAGAACGCATGTACTGGGTTCAACAGTAGCAGGGCGGCGGCCGGGGGGAAGTCCCTATTTTCGCAGTGGGAATTCAGTATTGCCGGTGCCGAATTCGGCCGGGTAGAGCAAATCGCGTTCTGACGTAATCGCTCGCGTTTCCGTAAGAACGCGTGAATTTGCTCTAAATATTAACGAATAGAGCAAATCCTTACGTTCTGCGTGGGTTTGTTCCGCTCCCGGATCGTCGCAACGGATGACTTTATGCCCCCGTTGCGCTAGGTCTAAAAACAGATGAATTCGCTCAGTCCCCAGCGTCTGGACACGGAGACCGCCGACCAGGCGGCCGAACCGCCGTTCGAGATCCTGGCGCCGCAAGCGCAGACCGCGCCGCTGGTGGTGGCCTCGCCGCATTCGGGACACCGCTACCCGCCCGACTTCGTCGCCCGCTCGCGGCTGGACTTCGCCACGCTGCGCCGTTCGGAGGACAGTTTCGTCGACCAGCTCTTCGGCGCCGCCCCCGCGCTGGGCGCGCCGCTGCTGCACGCGCTGTTCCCGCGCGCCTATGTCGATCCCAACCGCGAGCCCTTCGAGCTCGACCCCGCCATGTTCGACGGCGTGCTGCCCGACTACGTCAACTCGCGCTCGCCGCGCGTCGCCGCAGGGCTGGGCACCATCGCCCGCGTCGTCGCCAACGGCGAGGCGATCTATAACGGCAAGCTCAGCTTCGCCGAGGCCGAGCGCCGCGTCGCGCTGTGCTACCGGCCCTATCACGAGGCCCTGCAGTCGCTGGTCGAGGCCACCAGGCAGCGCTTCGGCCATGCTTTGCTGCTGGACTGCCACTCCATGCCCTCGACCGGCTGCTCGACCGGTCCCGCCACCGATCAGCGCGGGGTAAGCCAGCGCGATGGGACGGCGCGGCGGGTCGAGTTCGTGCTGGGCGACTGCCACGGCACCTCGTGCGATCCGCGCCTGACCGACCTGGCCGACCGCCTGCTGCGTTCCATGGGCTATGCGGTGGTGCGCAACGCGCCCTATTCCGGCGGCTTCACCACCCAGCATTACGGCCGTCCCAAGGAGCGCGTGCACGCCCTGCAGATCGAGGTCAACCGCGCCCTCTACATGGACGAGCGGCTCTACCAGCCGACCCGCGACTTCGCCAGACTGCAGCGCGACATGGGCGAATTGCTGGCCGCGATCGCCGCACTCGACCTCTACCCATAACGCCGCACCCATGATGCCGCTGCTGCGCGACGCCACCGTCGACGACATCGCGCCAATCCACGCCATCTACGCCCATCACGTGCTGCACGGCGCCGCCTCGTTCGAGGAGGTGCCGCCCGACGCGGCCGAGATGGCGAACCGCTTCCGCGCCCTGCGGCAGAAGCGCATGCCCTACATCGTGGCGGTGCAGGATCACCGCCTGCTGGGCTACGCCTATGCCGGCCCCTACCGGCCGCGCTCGGCCTATCGCTTCACGGTCGAGGATTCGATCTACCTGGCGCCCGACGCCGCCGGCCGCGGCATCGGCCGGCGCCTGCTGGCCGAGATCATCGAACGCAGCACCGCGCTCGGCATGCGCCAGATGATCGCGGTGATCGGCGATTCCGACAACGTCGCCTCGATCGCCCTGCACCGCGCCCTGGGCTTCGCGATGATCGGCACCTTTCCCGCCGTCGGCTTCAAGTTCGGCCGCTGGATCGACTCGGTGCTGATGCAGCGCCCGCTGGGCGAAGGCCAGTCGAGCCTGCCGCAATAGGCCGACCGCAAGCGCTATCGCCGCCCTCTATCGCGAACTGGCCATCAACCGGCCGCCGGTCCTCATGCCAGGCGACAGGCTGCGCTATCGCGCACAGGTGGAAACGCCCGTCGGCCTGAAGGAACTGTTCTGAGCCCTCACGCCGCGCCATCCATGTGGGTTGCCCATTCCCATCTTCACGTTCTAAGAATAGATTGTTTCCATCGTCGGATCAGAGGTGAGAACGGCCTCCTCACGCACCCGGCAACGGGTAAAGTAGTTGCAAGGCGAAGAGATCCGGGAAGTTGGCGCCCCGGCTGCATCTGATGAGAGCCCCGCTTTGCGGGGCTTTTCTTTTGCACTGGGGCGCGGGTGGTTGCATCCCCGCCGCGTGTCTTGCCGTTCCCGCCGCGCTTGACGCCGCCGCCGCCAGCCCCGACCCTGCGCCGCGCATGAGCAGCGATCCCACCGCACCGACGCACGATCTCGACACGCTGCGCACGGCAATCCTGCGTGTCTTTCCCGACCTGGCAGACGCGCGCTTCAGCCTGCTGCCGCCGGGCTGGCATTCGACGGCGGTGGATGTCGATGGCGCGTGGGTCTTCAAGTTCCCGCGCAGCGCCGAAGCGGTCGAGGCATTGCGGCGCGAAGCCGCCTTGCTGCGCGAGATCGGACCGGCGCTGACCATGCGGGTGCCGGCGCTGACCCTGCACGCGACCGCACTGCCCGAGGGCGACACGATCTTCTCGCGCCACCGCAAGCTGATCGGCGAACAGCTCCTGCCGCATCACTACGCCGCCCTGCCCGACGAAGCGCGCACTCTTCTGGCGCAGGACCTGGCGCTGTTCCATGCCGAGCTGCACCGGCTCGATCCCGCCCGCATGGCCGCCCTCGGCGCCCGCCCGCTGCCCGGCTGGACGGCGGCGGAAGAGTTGCGCGCCCAGACCCTGCCCCTGCTGTCGCTCGGCCTGCGCGACTGGGCCGCGCGCCGCCTCGATGCCATCGCCGCCCTGCCGCCGGCCGATCCGCTGGGCGAGGTGTACGGCTTCTTCGACGGCCATGGCTGGAATATGGCTTTCGACCATGCGCGCGGCCGGCTGAACGGCGTCTACGATTTCGCCGATTCCGGCCTGGGACCGCTGCATCGCGAGTTCGTCCATGCCAGCCTGGTGGCGCCCGACCTGGCCCGGCGCCTGGCCGCCGCCTATGAGCGCCTGACGCGCCGCCGCCTCGACCGCGCCCGCATCGCCGCCCTGACCGCCTGGCACCGGCTGGACGAGGTCGCCGGCGCGGGCCTGCACCATCCTCACCTTATTCCCGCCATGATCGCGCATCTGCATGAGTGGGCCATGGCCGACGGGCTGGACGTTACCGCATAGCGCCCCGATCATACGGCGCTGTGATACAACGATGAGGCGATGGATGACGGCGCCATGCAATGACGGCGCAATGCAGCCAGGGTATGGCGACGCAGCCATGCGACGATGCGGCGTGCCGGCACGGTTGCCGGATCGGCACGGTGCTGTAGCATCGGGCCCCTGACCGGCATCGCCCCGCCGTCGCGCCTGCCCCGCCTTGTCGCGAGAAGAGTTGTCGCCGGCAGAGTTGTCGGCCGGCAGAGTTCAGTCAAAGAGTCGCACATCACGGCATCGCCGCATCAGCATCAGGTCAAGCCCCGTGAGATCCCGTCGTTCGCCCTTCCGCCGTTCCCGTTCTCCCGCGCGCCATCTGCTGTGGCTGCTGGTGCTGCTGCCGGTGGCGGCGCTGGGCGCCTGGCTGTGGCTCAGCCGCACCCATCCCGAGCTGGTGCCCGACCTCGGCTCCGACCTGGCCGCCATCACCGGCAACGGCGCGCCCGCCACGACGAACGCCCCGGCCAACGCCCCGGCCTCGACCGCCCTGCCGACCGACGCCGGCGACAGCACCGTCGCCCCCGCCCTGGCCCCCAGGCCGCCGGCGCCGCCCGCCTGGCGCGGCACCGCGCAGGTGATCGACGGCAACACGCTGCAGATCGCCGGCACGCGCATCGCGCTGGAGGGCATCGACGCGCCGGAGCTGGCGCAGCAATGCCAGCGCGCCGGCGAGACCCATCCGTGCGGCCAGATCGCCGCCACCGCGCTGAGCGAGCGCATCGGCGCGCGCGACATCACCTGCCTGCAGTTCGATCGCGAGGACGACGGCACGGTGCTGGCGCGCTGCTGGATCGGGCGGCACGAGCTGAACCGCTGGATGGTGCGCGAGGGCTTCGCCCTGGCCGACCGCCGCCACTCCGGCGAGTACGTGCCCGACGAGGAATTCGCCAGCATCGCCGGCATCGGCATCTGGTCCGGCACCTTCCAGCCGCCCTGGGAATTCCGCCGCGACAACGCCAGCAAGTGACGCCGCCCCTCGTTTTCCCTCTCCCCGCGTGCGGGAGAGGGCCAGGGTGAGGGGCAGGCGCGCCAGCGCCGCTCGTGGTTCTTCTGCAATCTCATCATCCGCCAGAGAAAAGCCCCTCACCCCCGATCAAGTCGGGGGCAGGCTCCTCCCATCGCCGCGCTGCCGCGCGCCGAGGGGCCCCGCCCTCTCCCCGCAGTCGCGGGGCGAGGGAGCGTTCGCCCGCATCCCTCTCTTGTCACAACACGCGCCGCACCGGCTTGCGCATGATCGCCGCCCCCGTCGCTGGGGAGATGGCGGGGACCCGTGGTGTCAACGACGGGAGGGTGAGGATGCGCGGCGTGCCCGCGCTCGTCCTCACCCGCACCGCGCCCCTATCCACCCTGGCCGGCCTTCGTCTTGGACGGACGGACAGGGCCGTCGCCTACCAGCGGAACTCGACCCCGGCATAGACCGCCCGACCGTCGCCCGGATTGAAGACGTTGGCGTTGGCCGGCGTCGCCACCGGCACCACGCCGGTGCTGCCGATGTACTTCTCGTTGGTCAGGTTGCGCCCGTCCAGGAACAGGCGCAGCCCGTTGCCGAAATCGTAGCCCGCCCGCGCGCCCAGCAGCGCATAGGGTTTGGTCTTCACCGTGTTGGCGTTGTCGATCCAGTAGGCCTGCGGCACCCACTCCACGTTGGGTCCGAGGAAGAAGCCCAGCGGGTTGGAGTAGATCAGCTCCGCCCGGTAGTAGTGGCGGGGAACGCCCGGCAGCTTGTTGTCGCCGAACGTCGGATCGCCGTCGAAGCGGAAATCGGAGAAGGTATAGGCTTGGCGCAGCATCACCCTGTCCGCCTTGCCCGCCGCCGCGTCGCCTGACGTGAACAGGTTCTCCGCCAGCCGCGCCGACAGGCCAAGCTCAATGCCCTGGTGGATGGTGCGGTTGGCGTTGAGCGCGAAGGTGCCGCCGGTCGCCGGATCGACGAACTGCTGCAGCTCGTCCTTGAGCCAGGCGCGATAGACCGTGGCGTCGAAGTCGAAGACCGACCACGAACCGCGCACGCCCAGCTCCGCCGTCCACGATTTCTGCGCCTTCAGCTCGGCGAAGCCCGGCGCCGCCGACGGGTTGAGTTCGGAGAAGGACGGCGGTTCGACCGAGCGGCTGACATTGGCGAACACCTGTACCCCGGACGACGCATCCCACAGGAAACCGACCTTGGGGCTGAGCCAGGTATAGCTCTTCTTCGCGCTGTCGTCGGTGCCGTCGGACAGGAAGCCGTCCTTCGCCTTGCGCGTGGTGTGACCGAGCTGGAGGCCGGCCACCAGCGCGAACTCGGGCGCGACATGGAACTGGTTCTCGGCGTGAAGCTCGTAGTTCCAGGTCGTCTCGTCGCTGTCCCAGGTCTTCGCCCCGCGCTTGCCGCCGGCATTGACGAAGCGCTTGTTGTCGTTGAAGCCGCGCGCCAGCGAGAACCCGCCCAGCAGCCGGTTGCGCTGGCCGCCCAGGCTGCCGTCCCACACCGCGCGGCCGAACGCGCCGTAATCCTCCAGCTCGTTGTCGAGCACCTGGAAGATCGGGTGGAACAGGCTCTTGCGGGCGTAGTAGGCGCCGAGTTCCGCCTGCACCGCCTCGCCCAGCAGGAAGCTGGTCCTGTTGGCAAGCCGGATGCCTTTGATGTCGCGCGACCAGTCGTTGATCTTGTTGATCGGCACCGCCCGCCTGGGATGGTTCAGCGCGTCGTGCCGCGACAGCGAGCCGGGAATGTTCTGCTTGACGTCGTTGAGATTGACGAAGAAGCGGGTCTCCGCCCCGTCGCCGAAGCGGATGCCGACATTGCCGTTCAGCCGCTTGTTGTTCTGCCCGAGCTGCTGGCGATAACCGTCCTGCATGATCCAGGTCGGCGTGATGAAATAGTCGAAATCGCCCAGCGCCATGCCCGAGGCAAACTGGAAGCGCCGGAAACCGAAGCTGCCCGCTTCCGCCCGCGCCAAAAATTTCGGCGCGTCATGGCCGGTGGGCGAGACGAAGTTGATCGCCCCGCCCAGGGTGGAGGCGCCGTAGCGCAGCGCGTTGGCGCCCTTGAACACCTCCACGTAGCGCTGCGCCAGCGGCTCGACCTCCTGGAAGTCGCCGGCGCCGTCGGCGGCGTTGAGCGGGATGCCGTCCTGCAGCAGGCGCACGCCGCGCAGATGGAAATTGCGCGCCAGGCCCGAGCCGCGGATCGAGAGCTTGCTGTCCTCGCCGAACTTGGGCTGGGCGAAGACGCCGGGCACGTAGTCCAGCATGTCCTTCACCCCCACCGGCCTGCGGTCGCGGAACTCCTCGGCCGGCACCACCGCCGCCCCGCCGGGCACGCGCCCGATCTCCTCCCTCGCCGCCTCGACCGGCGGCGTCACCAGCGATGCCGGCGGCGGCGCGGTGACCAGCAGCGGCGGCAGTTCGGCGGGTGCGGCCTGCGCCAGCGCCTCGCCGGCCGGGATGGCGACGAGGCAGGCGGCAGCGACAATGGTCTGAACGCCGGCGGACGCGCGCTGGCGCCCCGGCACGAAACGACGGAACATGGCAATTCCCCTTTCGAACACGCAAACGAACGCAACGCCGCCGGCGGACACGCAGGCGGCGCAAGTGACGGATCGTTCAGGCGTTGAAGGGCGGCGCGCGGGCCTCGAAGCCCGACGATGGCGGCGGCGCGCGCGGCAGCGATGCCGTCTCGGGCAGCCAGGCGGCGGCAAAGCCGCGCGGCGCGGGGAACACGATGGGTTGGGGCGCCAGGACGGCTTCCGCCAGCGACTGCGCCGCCACGCGCGGGCAGGCGTAGCTGCCCGCGCCCGCGGTCATGTCGGCGCCGTCCTCCTGCTGCGGCAGGTCGGCGGCCTTGACGATCTTCATCCCCTCGATGGTGCAGAGGATGACCATGTCGCCGCCCAGCACGTAGCGGCTGGGGTTGAGCGGATCGGCCGGCGCGACGAAGGGCAGGAACACCTGCAGCCACACCACCAGCCAGGTCAACGCCAGGCCGGTAGCGAGCAGTCTGTCGCGATAGGCGTTCATCCCCCGCATGCGGAATCACTCTAGCGGAGGAGTTTTCCCGCGCGGCAGCGACAGATTGTCCGCGCATCCCTTGCCTGGCCGGATCGGCGGCACGACAATGCGCGGCTTCGCAACAGGGGGAACGCCATGGCCGACGCATCCGACGCCGTACTGCTCGCGCTGCGCGACCGCGTCGCCTGGATCGAGTTCAATCGCGGCCCGGTCAACGCCATCGACCGCGGCATGCTGGACCTGATCGCTCAGCGCTTCGCGCAGGCGATCGACGATCCGGCGGCGCGCGTCATCGTGCTGGCCTCCGCCCTGCCGCGCTATTTCTCCGCCGGCGCCGACCTCGCCTCCTTCCGCGCCATCGGGCCGGACGGCCGGGCACGCTGGGTCGACGACTGCCACGCGCTGGTGCGCCTGATGCGCAACTCGCCCAAGCCGCTGCTGGCCGCCATCAACGGCACCGCCGTCGGCGGCGGGCTGGAGATCGCGCTCCACTGCGACATCCGCTTCGCTTCAGCCAACGCCCGGCTGGGCCAGCCCGAGATCGCCATTTCCTTCATCCCGCCGGTCGGCGCGACGCAGGCGCTGGCGCGCCTGATCGGCCGTCCGCGCGCCATCCGCCTGCTCTACGACGGCAAGCTGATCGAGGCGCAACAGGCGCTCGACTGGGGCCTGGTCGACGAGCTGGTGGCGCCCGACGAGCTGCACGCCCATGTCCAGACCTACGCCCTTGACCTGGCCGCCAAACCCGCCCCGGCGCTGGCCGCCATCCGCCGCACCGTCACCCTGGGCGGCGCCATGAGCTTCGAGGACGGCCTGGCTTGCGAGCGCGACACCGCGGTGGCGCTGGCCGCCACGCCGCATTTCGACGAAGGCGTCGACGCCTTCCTCAACAAACGCAAGCCGGTATGGCCTGAGTAGCTTCATGTCCCCTCTCCCCGCGCGCGGGGAGAGGGTCAGGGTGAGGGGCGGCGACAGGCGTGAGGGGCGGCTACAGACGTGGGAGACAGCTACAAGCGCGAGGGGCGGTCACAGGCGTGAGAGCAGCGACAAAGTGGAAGCGCAACCGCGTCGACACCGCTCATGTAATCTCCACTCATCCGCGACCGAACCAGCCCCTCACCCCCGATCAAGTCGGGGGCAGGCTCCTCCCATCGCCGCGCTGTCGCGCGACGACGGGCCCCGCCCTCTCTCCGTTTCACGGGGCGAGGGAGAACAGGCCCACCTTCTCGATCGACCGACGCACCCTATTCCGCCCGCTTCCTGATCGGCGGCAGCAACTTGCGGCGCGCCATGCGGCTCATCTCGCCGATGGCGTCGCGCTTTTCCCTGGTGCTGGGCACCAGCAGCCGCCGCGCCCTGGCATTGTCGATGCCGCGCAGGAAGCGGTCGATCGCGGTGTAGCTGGCCAGCCCGTAATGCGAGATGCGCTCGATGGCGGCCAGGATCGCCGCATCGCGCGCCTGCCGGTCGCGGCCGAAGGAGCGGCCGGCCGCCAGCGCGTCCTTGATCAGCCCCGGCATGGCGGCCGAGGCGCGCGGCTGGCGCGGCGCTTCCAGCAGTTCCAGCGCCTGCCGGACGCGCTCGACCCGCCGCTCGGTATAGTCGACGCCCTCGCGGCAGAATTTCTTCAGTTCCGGCGAACTCGCCCGCCGCGCCAGCCGGGCAAAGGCGCGCGCCAGCTTCGGCTCGCTGCCCAGCAGGCTCTGCATTTCGCTGACGGCCAGCGCGTGCAGCGCGCCGTCGGATTTGTCCATCGCGCGGTCTGGCATGTGTCAGGACCAACGCGCCGAAACGGCCGCGGTTTCGGGGAACCGTCCGCGGAACGGTGCGTTCTGCGGGAAAATGCGGCTGGCGGATGGTTCCGGCCGCGGCATCCGTATGCCCTCACAAAACAAGCAGATCCGGGCCCCGGCGCATGACTCTGGAAGATATGTATCGGCTGCTGGGCAGCGGCCACATACAGACGCAAGGCATCGTCGACACAATACAGGCGCCGCTGGTGGTGCTTGACGCGGACTATCGCATCGTCGGCGCCAACAAGGCCTTCTTCAGCGACTTCCTGATGACGCGGGGCGAGATGATGGGCGTCAGCCTGTTCGCCGTCGACGAGGGGCGCTGGGACATTCCCGAGCTGCGCCGCCTGCTGTCGGAAGTGATCCCCAAATCGGCCGCCATCGTCGGCTACGAGATCGAGACCGAGCTTTCCCGCACCGGCAAGCGGCTGATCTCGCTGTCGGCCCGCCGCCTGTCGCATCCGGACGACAACTCCACCAGCCTGCTGCTGCAGTTCGACGACATCACCGACACCCGCCACGCCGACACCGCCAGGGACATGCTGCTGGAGGAAACCCGCCACCGCATGCGCAACTTGCTGGCGATGATAAGCAGCCTTGCCCAGCAGACCCGCACGCGGGACCGCACGGCGGAAGAATATCGCGACGCGCTGCTCGGCCGTCTGAAGGCGATGCTGGAGTCGCAGGATTGGGCCGGCGACAAGGACCGCATCGCCGGCGATCTGGAAACGACCATCCGCCGGATGCTGGACGGGCATGGCGAAACCGCGCGCCTGCGGCTGCAGCCGGGCCCGGCCGTGACCCTGGCCGCCGACCAGGTCCTGTCGCTGAACCTGATCCTGCACGAGCTGGTGACCAACGCCACCAAGTACGGCGCGCTGTCGGCTGGCGACGGGTGGGTGACGGTCGGCTGGACGGTGGAGGACGGCGCGCGGCTGAAACTGGTCTGGCACGAAGCGGGCGGCCCCCGGACCGGGCCGCCCGTGCGCGAGGGTTTCGGCACCCGCCTGATCCAGTTCAGCGCCCGCGGCAATCTCGGCGGCGGCGCCGAGCTCGACTACCAGGCCGACGGCCTGGTCGCCCGCATAACCGCGACCCTGAGAAACTAGGGGCCTGCTTTTCCCCCGTGGTCGGGGGACGACGCACCGCCCGGAAACGGAAGAGGGCGGCAACCGCCGCCCTCCGCCGCAAACTCTCGCGCGCTCAGCGCATGTCAGTGCGACACGAACACCGGCACCTTGCAGGCCGAGATGATCTTGCCCGTGGCGCCGCCCAGGCCGAGGAACTCCAGCATCTGGTTCGAACCGTAGGCGCCCATCACCAGCATCGAGGCGGCGCGGTCGTGGGCGAAACCCAGCACCGCCCGGCCGCGGGCGCGGGCCGACACAGCACCAGGATCGATCGCCGCCAGCTCCGCCGCCACGCCATGCCGCGCCAGCCGCTCCTTCAGCCGCGCCGCGCTGACCGGATGGGCGTTTGACCCCACCGACACGATGGTCACCTTCTTCGCCTTGGCCAGCAGCGGCATGGCAAGCCGCACCGCATTGGCCGCCTGCGCCGAGGCGTTCCACGCCACCACGATCTCGTTCAGCGCCGTCAGCGCGCCCGACGGCGGCGCCACGATCACCGGCGTCGCCGGCTCGTGCAACGCCAGCGCGGCGGTGGCCGGCGAGGCGTTGTCGGGGTCGGCTCCCGGCCGGCCCAGCACCGTCACGTCCGAGGTGCGCAGCCGCAGCATCAGGTCGTCGATGTCGTGGCGGTCCACCGCCAGGAATTCGCCGCGCCCGGCCAGGGCGGCATCGAACGCCGCCTTCGAGGCGGCGGCGCGCTCCTCGGCGCGCTTCTCGTCCCAGGCGATGACGGCGCCGGACATGCCGCCGACCAGCCCGTCGGCCATGGTGTTGGGCGCGGTGGGATAATGCACCGCCTCGACCGCACCGCCGAACAGCGCTGCCACATCACCCGCCAGCCGGAAGGCCGACGCCGCCTCGGGACCGCCCTCGGAGACGGCCAGAACAGATTTGAACACGTGGATTCCCCCTTTTTCGTCGAACGCCGATCCCACCGGGCCGCGCCTCCCGCGCGCCGCCCGCCGCGCCAAGCCTTAACCCACATCGCCGACCGCGAACAGCGCAAACCGCGTTCCATGGCGCAACGCTGGTCTTATGCAATCGCTTCTATCCGATCGCCTGTATCCGGTCGCTCATGTCCGGTCGCTCATATCCGGTCGCTGCGGCAGCGCCGCCTCGCCACGCGCGTTTCAGATGTAATACATCAGCGCTTCGCCGGGCTGGCGCTGCTGCTGCGCCATCGCTTCCAGGGTCATGGTGTCGAGCACCTTGGAGATGGCGTCGCGCACCGACACCATGGTCAGCCGCACCGCGCAGGCGGCGACGTCGAGGCAATCCTCGCACGGGTGGAAATAATTGCGCGAGGCGCAGGCGATCGGCGCCAGCGCCCCGTCGAGCACGCGGATCGCCTCGCCGACCATGATCTCCTTGGCCGGCCGCGCCAGCGCGTAGCCGCCGCCGCGGCCCTTGCGGCTGCGCAATATGCCGGCGTTCTTCAGGTCGAGCATGATGGCGTCGAGGAATTTCTTGGGGATGTTGTTGGCCGTCGCGATGTCGGCCGACAGCGCGCTGGTTCCCTCCGGCAGTCCTGCCAGATGCACCAGCGCCTTCAGCCCGTACTTGCCGCGATTGGTCAGCATCGCCCGGAAAAACCCGTCGCTTTCTCTATATAAGGTGCCCGCTGCCGCTCCATAGCAGAGTGGCCGTTCCCTGACACCCCATTCGCGCGTGAATCAATAACTTGCCCTCATCATAGCTATAAAAATATCTTTTCTATAGATTTAGTTGACTCTGTGCAGGCGATCATGTGAGGCTTTGCTCGTCGGCGGGTTGCGACCCGCCCCTAAAACACCGGCCGCCAACGGAGCCCTGCGATGATCGCCCGCCGTTCCTTCCTGATCTCGACCCTGTTCGCCTCCGCCGCCGCCATTGCAGCACCCGGCCTGCTGCTGGCCAATCCCGCCCCGCGCGACTTCCGCGTCGGCTACCAGAAGGGCGGCATCTTCTCCCTGGTGCGCGAGCGCAAGGTGTTCGAGAAGCGGCTGGCCGGCCTGGGCGTCGAGAACGTGCGCTGGATCGAGTTCCAGTTCGGGCCGCCGCTCCTGGAAGCGCTGGGCGTCGGCTCGGTCGATATCGGTGCTGTCGGCGACACGCCGCCGATCTTCGCCCAGTCGGCCGGTGCGGAGGTGGTCTATGTCGCCTCCGCCCCCGCCACCCAGTCCGCCGTGCTGGTGCCGAAGAACTCCGCGATCAATAGCATCACCGAACTGAAGGGCAAGAAGGTCGCCATCGCCAAGGGCTCCTCCTCGCACAACTTCACCATCCAGGCGCTGGCCAAGTACAAGCTGAACTTTTCCGACATCGAGCCGGTCTACCTGGCGCCAGCCGACGCCATCGCCGCCTTCGCGCGCGGCTCGGTCGACGCCTGGACGGTGTGGGATCCGTATTTCGCGCTGGCCGAGCAATTGCACGGCGCCCGCGCCATCATCACCACCAGCGACGTGGTGGTGGGCCAGTCCTTCTATCTCGCCAACCGCGCCTTCGCCAACGCCTACCCCAAGGTGCTGCTGGCCGCCCTCGAGGAACTGGTCGAGGTCTACAAATGGGCCGCCGTCAACCGCGAGCAGCTCGCCAAGTTGATTTCGTCGATCACCGGCGTCGACATCAAGGCGCAGCAGCGCGCCGTCGACCGCGCCCGCATCGAAGGCCATATCGGCCTGTCGCCGGACCTGATCGTCCAGCAGCAGGAGATCGCCGACACTTTCTTCAAACTCGGCCTGATCCCGCGCGCCATCAAGGTGCAGGACGCGGTGTGGCAGCCTCCCGCTGCCTGATCCTGCCGGCCCGGTCGTGCCCGATTGTCCCGCGGGCATGGCCGGGCCGCCCGCTTTCCCGATCACCCGCCAGATCGCCAATCGCCAACCACAGGAGAGAAACATGAGCGCCGAGCCCCTGAATTTCTTCTGGTTCATCCCCACCCATGGCGACGGCGCCTATTTCGGCTCCGACCAGCAGCAGCGCCCGCCCGAATTCGCCTATTACCGCGAAGTGGCGCAGGCGGTGGACCGGCTGGGCTATGGCGGCGTGCTGCTGCCCACCGGAAGAAGCTGCGAGGATTCGTGGATCACCGCCGCCGGGCTGGCCACCGCCACGCAGCGGCTGAAATTCCTGGTCGCGCTCCGCCCCGGCGTGGTGTCGCCGATCTTCGCCGCGCGCCAGACCGCCGCTCTCGACCGTCTGTCCGATGGCCGGCTGCTGCTGAACGTGGTGGTGGGCGGCAGTCCGGTCGAGCTGGCCGGCGACGGCGTGTTCCTGGAGCATGACGAGCGTTACGCCCAGGCGGCCGAGTTCCTGCGCATCTGGCGCCGCGCCCTGTCCGGCGAGAAGGTCGATTTCACCGGCCGCTACTATCGCATCGAGAACGGCAGCGCCGATTTCCTGCCGGTGCAGCGCCCCTACCCGCCGCTCTATTTCGGCGGCTCCTCCGAAGCCGGCCAGGCGCTGGCCGCCGACCAGGTCGACATGTACCTGACCTGGGGCGAACCGCTGGAGCAGGTGCGCGAGAAGATCGCCGCCGTGCGCGACCGCGCCGCCCGCAAGGGCCGCGCCGTGCGCTTCGGCATCCGCCTGCACTTCATCGTGCGCGAGAGCGAGGACGAGGCCTGGGCCGCCGCCGACCGGCTAATCTCGAAAGTCACCGACGCGCAGATCGACGCCGTGCAGCGCAAGTTCCGCGACACGATGGATTCGGTCGGCCAGGCGCGCATGGCCGCACTTCATGGCGGCAGGCGCGACCGGCTGGTGGTCGGCCCCAATCTGTGGGCCGGCATCGGCCTGGTGCGCGGCGGCGCCGGCACCGCCCTGGTCGGCGATCCGCAGTCGGTGGCCGCACGGCTGCGCGAGTACCAGGCGGCGGGCATCGATACCGTCATCGGCTCGGGCTATCCGCATCTGGAGGAATCCTACCGCGTCGCCGAGCTGCTGTTCCCCGCGCTGGGCATCGCCCGGCCCGGCCAGCGGGCGCAGAACGTCATCACCGGCGAATTCGCCACCGCCGCCCGCTTCGCGGACCACACGCCGGCGCGTCTTGCCGCCCCCCGTGTCGCCACGCCGGCGCAGAGTTGAGAGGACGCGGACCATGAGCGTACAGGCCCTTCCCGGCGCGGCTGCCGCCCAGACGGCGGCGCAGACGACGCCGCCGCGCAGTTTCAACCAGCGCCATCTGGGCTGGCTCATTCCCATCCTGACCCTGGTGGTGTGGGAGATCGTGGTTCGGGCAGGGGCCATCTCCTCCACCATGGTGCCGCCTCCGTCCGGCGTTCTGGAGGCGGCGTGGCGGCTGACGTCGAGCGGTGAACTACCCCACCATATCGGCGTCAGCGCGCTGCGCGCCGCCACCGGCCTGCTGATCGGCGGCGGCATCGGCTTCGCGCTGGGCCTGTCCAACGGCCTGTCGCGCCTGTCCGAGCACCTGCTCGATTCGACCCTGCAGATGATCCGCAACGTGCCCAACCTGGCGCTGATCCCGCTGGTGATACTGTGGCTGGGCATCGGCGAGCCCGCCCGCATCCTGCTGGTGGCGCTGGGCGTGTTCTTCCCGGTCTACATCAACACCTTCCACGGCATCCGCACCGTCGATCCGCATTTGGTCGAGATGGCGCGGGCCTACGGCATGAACGGGCGCGACCTGTTCTGGCGCGTGGTGCTGCCCGCCGCCCTGCCCTCGATCTTCGTCGGGCTGCGCTATGCGCTGGGCATCATGTGGCTGACCCTGATCGTGGCCGAGACCATCGCCGCCAACGCCGGCATCGGGCGCATGGCGATGGACGCGCGCGAATTCCTGCTGGTCGACATCGTGCTGCTGGCGATCCTGATCTACGCCCTGTTCGGCAAGTTCGCCGACAGCGCCGCCCGCTTCCTGGAGCGCCGTTCGCTGCAGTGGCACCCCGCCTTCCAGAACCGCTAGGAGATCGCACCATGCCCGCGAGCATTCTCCGCCTGGCCCGTTTCGCCGAGCAGTCCCTGCCCGACCGCCACGCCGCCGCCCTCGAGCTTGAAGAGGCCTTCGACATGGTGACGCAGGATTCGGTCTCCGCCCTGCCCGCCGCCGCGCGCGGCGTGGCGGTCGCCATCCGCGGCTTGCGCAAATCATTCGGCGCCCACGAGGTGCTGGCCGGCATCGATCTCGACATCGCAGCCGGCGAATTCGTGACGGTGGTCGGCCGCTCCGGATGCGGCAAGAGCACCCTGTTGCGGCTGCTGCTGGGCTTGGACCGGCCCAGCAGCGGCCGCTTCTGGTTCGGCCCGGAGCACGCTCCGGTCGAAGGCCGCGACGTCGCCCGCATCATGTTCCAGGAACCCCGTCTGCTGCCCTGGGCGCGCGTGCTGGACAACGTCGAGACCGGCCTGGGCCAGCGCCGGCGCGAGCCCGGTGCGCGCGCGCTGGCGCTGGCCACGCTGAACGAGGTCGGGCTGGAGACGCGCCGCGACGACTGGCCCGCCATCCTCTCCGGCGGCCAGAAGCAGCGCGTGGCGCTGGCCCGCGCCCTGGTCAGCAAGCCGCGCCTGATGGTGTTCGACGAGCCGCTGGGCGCGGTCGACGCGCTGACCCGCATCTCCATGCAGCGCCTGCTGGAGCATGTGTGGCAGGACGAGGGCTTCACCGCCATCATGGTCACGCACGACGTGAAGGAGGCGCTGACCCTGGGCGACCGCGTCGTGGTGATCGACGAGGGCCGCGTCGTGCTCGACCTGAAGGTCGAGGTCGACCGCAAGCGCCGCCGCGGCTCGGCCCAGCTCGCCAAGCTGGAGGGCCAGATCCTGCAGCAGCTGTTCCGCGATTCCGTCATCGGCGAGGACGCCTGATGCAAGCCGGCCAGAGCAAACCGCGTCCCGGCGCCATCGCCCGCGATCGCGTCGGAAGGCGTGAACTTGCTCCAAACGCAATGCCCAGAGCGGAGTCACGCGATCGGATGGCAGCGAAAGCGCTGCGATCCGATCGCCATCCGCCCTGACGCCCGAGACTGCCCGCGTCCGTGGCAGGTCCCGGCCATCCCCTTTTGGCCGGGACGAATACGGCGACCCGATCGCTTGGGTTTCTTCCTCACACCTCGCCCCGCCCTCCGCAAGGAACGGCGGGGCTTTTTTTCTCATTTCCCCCTCTCCCCGCTGCACGGGACGAGGGAGGAAAACACGCGCCCTCTCCACAGCGCCTCATGCCTCCTCTCCCCGCTTGCGGGGAGAGGATCAAGGTGAGGGGCAGGCGCGAAGCGCCGCTCTTATCTCTTCGTCAACTCATCATCCACCAGAAAGAAGCCCCTCACCCTCCCATCGCCGCGCTGCCGCGCGCCGACGGACCCCGCCCTCTCCCCGTTGCACGGGGCGAGGGAAGAAAACACTCGTCCTCTCCACAGCACCTCATGTCTCCTCTCCCCGCCTGCGAGGAAAGGATTAAGAACCTGGCCCCAACCCGATCGGGGCTGAGGGGCAGGCGCGCACGCCGCTCATGTGCTCAACGATATAAGAACCGCTACCGCCGCCGAACCGGCGACAGCTTCAATGCCACACCGCCGGCAGCCGCTTCAGCCCGCGCAGGGTGAAGCTGCGTTTCCATTCCGGCTTGTCCTTCTGCGGCAGTTCCAGGGTCGGCAGGCGCTCGACCAGGCGGGTGAACACCAGCTCCGCCTCCAGCCGCGCCAGTTGCGCGCCCAGGCAATGGTGGATGCCGCCGCCGAAGGAAAGCGGCCGCACGTTCTGCCGCGTCACGTCGAGCCGGTCGGGATCTTCGTATTGCGCCGGATCGCGGTTGGCCGCGCCCAGCAGGGTGACGACGCTTTCGTCGGCCGGGATCGTCACGCCGCCCAGCGTCACCGCTTCCTGCGTCGCCCGCGCGCTGAGCTGCACCGAGGAATCGTAGCGCAGCAGTTCCTCGACCATGCCGGGGATCAGCGCCGGATCGTCCCTGATGCGCCGCCACTCATCGGGATTGCGGTGCAGCGCCAGCAGCCCGTTGCCGATCAGGTTGGTGGTGGTCTCGTGCCCGGCGCCGAACAGCAGGCCGATATTGGCGCGCAGCTCCTCCGCGCTGAGCCGGTCGCCCGCCTCCTCCGCCCGCACCAGTTCGGTGGTCAGGTCGTCCTGCGGCTGGCGCCGGCGCAACTCGCACAGCCGGTCGAAATAGAGCCCGGCGAGCTGCGTGTTGGCATTGGCCTGGTCCATCTCCTCGCGGCTCATCGGCACCGGATCGAGGATGCGGCCGTTGACGTTGGAGCCCGCCAGGAACGGCCCGCGATGGTCCTCGGGAATGCCCAGCAGGTCGCAGATCACGATCACCGGCAGGCGGTGCGCCAGATCGGCGATCACGTCCATTTCGCCTTTCGCCTGCACGCGGTCGAGCTGCTGGTCGACCAGGGCGGCGATGCGCGGGCGCATGTCGGCGATGCGCCGGGCGGTGAAGGCCTTGGCCACCAGCCCGCGCAGGCGGGTGTGGTCGGGCGGATCGAGCACCAGCATGGTCTGGCCCAGCGAGGCGATGGCCGGCTCCGCCATCGCCTGCGCGCCGTAGCGGCGCAGCATGTTGCCGGTGAAATCCTTGCCGAAGCGGCGATCACGCAGCACCAGCGCCACGTCCTCGTAGCGGCTCACCAGCCAGTAGCCCAGCGACGTCCTGGTCACCGGCGCCGCCTCGCGCAGGCGGCGATAGAACGGATAGGGGTCGGCGATGAAGGCCGGATCGAGCGGCTGGAAAACCGTATCGGACGCCGGCGCAACGCCCGGCGAGGCATGGTGGTTCATGCCGCGATGCTACCATGCCCGCCGCTCGGCGCGGCAGAGGCCTCCCGGCCCCGCCGCCCGGGACCGGAAGACGTTTCTCCGTATCAGCGCTTCCTGAAATCCTCCCGCGCCTTCACCGCCTCGGTGAAGGTCGCGGTGAGCTGGGCCTGGTCGGCGTCGGCGAAACCGGAGGCGCGGTGCAGCGGATAGGCGGTGGCGTTGATCGCCTCCTTCATCAGCCGCACCGTCACCGCCGGCGTCTGGTCCAGCACCGTGCGCAGCATGCCGATCGCCGTCGCTTCCGACTGCCCGTCCTCGGCCATGGCGTCGATGATGCCCCAGTCGAGCGCGGTCTGCGCCGGCATCTTCTCCTGCATCAAGGTGATGCGCTTGGCCCGCGCCGCGCCCACCATGGTGACCAGCCGCGGCAGCGCGCCCCATTGCAGGTTCACGCCGATCTTGGTCTCGGGCACGTAGATATAGGCATTGCGGTTCAGCACCCGCCAGTCGCAGGCCATGCCAAGGGCGATGCCGGCGCCGACCACGATGCGCTCCATGGCGCAGACAGTGAGCTGCGGCAGTTCCTCCCAGAGGCGGCACAGCCGCACCCCGGCATAGAACACGTAGCGCCGCTCCAGGTCGGAGAGATGGTCGAGGTCCCACATCGCCCGGTCGCGCAGATCAGCACCGCCGGAGAAATGCGTCTTCGGCCCCGACAGCACGATGCCGTGCGTCTCCAGATCGTCCTGGAACGAGCGGCCCACCACGGTCAGTTCGTCCACCAGCTTCTTGCTGAAGGCGTTCAGGCTCTCCTTGCGGTCGAACCGCACCACCGCGATCGGCCCCTGCTTCTCGACCTTGACGTAATCCAGTTCCACTTTGGTTTTTCCTCCCCATGACGCGACACGCGGCGGGAAACCGTCCCGCCGCCGCCTCACTATGCCGGAGGAAATGCCGGCCCGGCCGCTCCATTTCGCCGCGCGCGCCGCTTTCGACAGCCGGAACCGGCTGCCGCCGGCGTGGCCGGCTCAGTGCAGCTTCACCAGCAGCTTGCCGAAATTGGCGCCGCTCAGCAGCTTCATGAAGGTGGCCGGCGCGTTCTCCAGCCCCTGGGCGATGTCCTCGCGATATTTGATGCGGCCTTCCTTGACCCAGCCCGCCAGCTCCGCCAGCGCGCCGGCCCAGTACTCGGGATGCTCGGAGATGATGAAGGCCTGCAGCGAGGCGCGGTTGACCAGCAGCTCGCGCATCCGCGTCACGCCGTTGGCCGCGGCATTGTCGGCGGTCGCCTCGTAATCGCTGATGACACCGCACAGCACCACGCGCGCATAGTCGTTCAGCCGCCCCAGCACTGCGTCCATCACCTTGCCGCCGACATTCTCGAAATCGACGTCGACCCGGTCCGGCGTCGCCGCTTCCAGCCGCGCCGCGAAATCGGCACTGCGATAATCGACGCAGGCGTCGAAGCCCAGCTCCTCGACCACGTAGCGGCATTTCCGCTCGCCGCCGGCAATACCCACCGCACGGCAGCCCTTGAGCCTGGCGATCTGGCCGACGATCGAACCCACCGCGCCGGCAGCGGCCGACACCACCACCGTCTGGCCCGGTTGCGGTTTGCCCAGATGCAGCAGCCCGTAATGCGCCGTCACGCCGGGCATGCCCAGCACCCCCAGCGCCGTCGACACCGGCCCCAGCGCCGGGTCGATGGCGCGCACCGTCCCGGCCGGCACGGCGGCATATTCCTGCCAGCCCGCGCGCGCCACCACCATGCTGCCCTTGGGCACCGCAGGCGCGCGGCTGTCGATCACCTCGCCCACCGTCTGCGCCGGCATGATGTCGCCGACCTGCATCGGCGGCTGGTAGGAGCGGCCCGGCCGCATGCGCAGGCGCATATAGGGATCGAGCGAGAGATAGAGATTGCGCAGCAGCACCTCGCCCTCGCGCGGCTGCGGCAGGGCGACGCTCTGCAGCTCGAAATCCTGCAGCCGCACTTCGCCCTCGGGATGCTGGCGCATGACGATGCGCCGGTTCTGAACGGTCATGAATGGAAGTCCTGGAGCTTGAGCAGCCGCACGGCGTTCTCGTACATGTAGGCCGGCATGTTCTCCGCCCTGATCGGCAGGTCGAAAGTCCGCCGCACCGCCGAATCGACGCCGCAGAAGGAATAGGCCGAACCGAACAGGAAGCGGTTGGGCATGTTGTTCACCGCCTGCGCGTAAAGCTCGCCGCCGGGGGCGAACATGTAGACGTCGGGCGACAGGTAGAAATTGCTCATGCCGTTCATCTCGCTCCTGTAGGGCAGCGCGATGGCCTCGGTGACGTAGGGATAGGCGCCGTGGCCCAGGATGATGGGCAGGGCCGGGAAGGCGCGGCCGACGCGGTCGAAGCGCACCGGATCGGTATAGGACAGGTCCGGCCCGGCCAGCGGCCCCGACATGAATTGCAGCGGCACGCCCAGATCGAGGATCTTCTGGTAGATCGGGAACAGCTTCTCGTCGTCGGCATACAGGGGCGTGCGCGCGAACCCCGGCTCCATGCACACGCCGAGGATGCCCAGTTTCTTCACCGCATGGTCGAGCCGGTCGACGATGTCGGACACCGGCAGGTCGAGATTGACGCCGGCCAGCGCCACCAGCCGCCCCTGCGAGCGTTCGCGCAAGCGCACCAGGTCCTCGTCCTCGATATGCACCGGCACGGCGCGGTTGGGCGAATGCCGCCCGTTCATCACGCCGATGCGCACGCCCACACCGTCCATTTCCTGGAACAGCACCTGCAGGCCGCGCTCGTCGGCGTCGGGCCGGTCCTCGACGCTGGCCAGGTAGGATTTCGGCACCGGATTGCCCCAGACGCGGTTGCAGGCCTCGACCGGGCGCGGCGCGAAGAAGCTGCGATAGGCGCCGGTCGGCGGCCGCAGCCGGAAATCCACGATCTTCCCCTTCAACGACTCGAAGAGCTGGCTGTCCATGATACGCGTGTCCTCCATGCCCCCGGCTTCACGCCGGTTTCAATAATGTCGACATTAATGCATTCGATCCGACACGCAACTCTTATGTCGACATTCCGCCATTGCAGGGCACGATCGGCCGCTTTGCGATTGCCGCCGCTTTGCGGTTTCTGGTAGAAACTTCGCGCATCAGGACACGCGACGAGACCATGCCAAGGCCGAAGGATGACCGCCGCTCCGTCGAGGCGCCCGGTTTCGCCCCCAGCGCTGCCCTTGCCGCGCCCTTTCCCGCGTCGGCGGCGGGCGGCCTTCTCACCCTTCCCGACCAGATCGCGCAGAAGCTGAGCGAGGCGATCGCCTTGGGCGTCTACCAGCCCGGCGAACGCATTCCCGAAGTGGAAGTGTCGCAGACGCTGCGGGTCAGCCGCGCCCCGGTGCGCGAGGCGCTGCGCATCCTGGAGAAGGACGGCGTCGTCACCATGCAGCCCAACCGCGGCGCGCGCGTCACCTCGCTGTCGGCGCGCGAGGTCGAGGATCTGTTCGAGATCCGCCGCCTGCTGTTCGGCTGGGTGGCCGAACGTCTGTGCCGCGAGGCCACCCCGGCCCAGCTCGACGCGATCGAGGACCGCATCCGGCTGCTGGAGAAGCTGGCGCCGCAGTCGCGGCGCGAGACCGAATACATGCAGACGGTGTACCAGCTGCCGGCGCTGATCGCCGACATGGCCGGCAACCGCCGCCTGGCACAGATGCTGGAGCCGATCAACCGCCAGACCTTCCGCTACACCCAGACCAAGCTGCGCTCGCCCGAGGGCCGGCGGCAGTCGGCGATCCACTGGCGCGAATGGTTCGACGCCACCCGCGCCCGCGACCCGCGCAAGGCGCGCGCCGGCATCGTGGCGCTGATGGAGGACACGCTGCGCATCGCGCTGGCCACCATCGCCGAGGCCGCAACCGGCCCCGCCCGCAATCCGACCAAATCCCCGCGCCGCAAGACCGCCGAATAGCCGGCCTCGCCGCAATCCGCCAGAGGCGGCGGCAGGCCAGGCCGCCGCTCAATGCGGGATGACGACGTAGTCGTAGGGCTTCTTCTCCCTGATGACGCCGGAGGCGACGAAGAAATCGATGTTGATGTCGGTCGCCTCGCGGTCGATCTCGTAGCGGAAGCGGGAGATCAGGTCGCGTGCCTCCTCCTCGCCGGTGGGGAAGATCTCGTTGACGATCTTCAGCGCCGCCGGGAAATTGACCGGGTCCTGCATCCAGGCCAGGCTCTGCTTGATCGCCGCCTGCACCCGCTTCACCGTCTCCGGCTTCTTCTCGACCAGCTCGTGCGCCACGAAGAACGCGGTCTGCTGCCACTTGCGGAACGGATCGGCGTTCTTCAGATCCAGCACCACCTTGCCCACGCCCTGCTTCTGCAGGCCGAGCTGCTGGGGATAGGACGGGTTGATGAAGCCGTCGATGTCGCCCCGCTTCAGCGCCGCCACCGAGGCCGGGAACGGCCCGCCCTGCACCACGGTCAGCTCCTTTTGCTCGACCCCCGCCGCCTTCAGCAGGCCGAAAAAGACATGCGCCACCTCGCCGCCCAGCGCCGGCACGGCGAAGCGCAGCCCCTTCAGCGCCTGCACCACCTGCCTCCAGTCGCCGGTGAAGCGGTCGGCCACCTCCGGCCGCACGATCATGCCGTAGCTGGCCACGCCCAGATCGCCGGCGATGGCGGTCATGCGCTTGCCGCCCTTCTGCTCGGTCGGCAGGGTCAGCGAGAAGGCGGAGATGCCGCCCTCGGCCGAGCCGCTCTGGATCGAGGAAATGAAGGCGGGTCCGGTCATGGTGTTGACCACTTCCAGCTCGATGCCGTTCTTGCCGAAGAAATCGTTACCCATCGCCACCAGCGGCACCAGCGAATGCACGCTGCCCTTCAGCACCGACAGCTTGAACGGCAGCTTCTCCTGCGCCCGCGCGCCCCGCGGCAGGGCCGATCCGGCCAGCAGCGCCAGCCCGCCCGCCAGCGCCGTGCGGCGCGATACGCCCGTCATGTTGCCTTTCGTCATCCTCATTCCCTCCCTTGCCAGCGAAGCAGCCGCTTCTCCAGTTTTTCCATGCTTGCGTTCAACAGGGTCGACACCAGCATCAAGAACAGCAGCACCGCAAACAGTTCCGACACGGCGAACTGGTTGGTGTAGCTGGTGATCAGCAGGCCCAGCCCGGTCTGCGCGGCGATCATCTCCGCCACCACCACGCCCAGCAGCGAATAGATCACCCCCAGCCGCAGCCCGGCGAAGATCGACGGCACGGCGACGGGAAAGACGAAATGCACGAAGCGGGTGAACTCGCTGCAGCGCAGGAAGCGAGCCAGGTCGTCGAGATCGCGGTCGAGCTGGCGCGAGCCGGCCATGGCGTTGACCAGGGCGATGAAGAACACCAGGCTGACCGCGGCGGCGATCTTGGAATTCATGCCGACGCCGAACCACAGGATGAACAGCGGCGCCAGCGCCACGCGCGGCATGGTGTTGAGCATGGTGATGTAGGGCATGAACAGGGTTGCCAGCCGCTTCGAGCGCGCCAGCACCAGCCCCGCCACCGTGCCGGCGGTCGAGCCGATGGCGAAGCCCCAGAAGGTGGCGATCAGGGTCGACACCGCGTGGCTCCAGAACTCCGCATCGCCGAGCTGGGTGAAGAAGGCCAACAGCATGGTCGAGGGCTGGCCGACGAAGAACGTGTCGATCAGCTTCGCCCGGCCCGCCGCTTCCCACAGCGCCAGCGCTGCCACGCCCACTGCCGCCTGCTGCGCCACCGTACCCAGCCCGCCGCCCACCAGGCGGGCGGCGCGGCCGGCCCGGCTCGTCGGCCGCGGCGCGATGCCCCGCTTGGTATCGGCGACGGGAGTAGACGGTTTTGCGTCTGCCTGGATGGTCATAGCCGGTCGAGCTCCTCGCGCAAGGCTTCGGACAGCCGGTCGTAGGCGAGGCGGAAAGCGTCGGAGAAACGGTCCTTCTCCAGGTCGCGCGGCCGGGGCAGATCGATGTCCATGTCGACCTTGATGCGGCCGGGCCGGCGCGTCATCAGCACCACGCGGTCGGACATCAGGATCGCCTCGGTCAGGTCATGGGTGACGAACACCACCGTGGCGCCGGTCTCCTCCCACAGGCGGATGAACTCGTTCTGAAGGATCAGCCGGGTCTGCGCGTCGAGCGCGGCGAAGGGCTCGTCCATCAGGATCAGCCGCGGCCGCGTCGCCAGGGTGCGGGCGATGGCCACCCGCTGGCGCATGCCCTGCGAGAGCTGGTAGCGGAAGGCGTCGCCGAAATCGGCCAGGCCGACGCGCTGCAGCCAGTCGCCGGCGATGCGCCGGCGCTCGCGCCGTTCCACCCCCGCCATCGCCAGCACGAATTCCACGTTCTGCCGCACCGTGCGCCAGGGCAGCAGCGTGTCACGCGCGAAGACGTAGCCGAATTCCGGCCGCGAGCCGCGGATCGGCGTGCCGCCAACCATGATCTTTCCCGAGGACGGCGTCACCAGGCCGGCGATCATGTTCAGCAGCGTGGTCTTGCCGCAGCCCGACGGACCAACCAGCGCCACGAACTGGCCCTGCGGGATTTTCAGGCTGACATTGTCGACCGCATGCACCGGCCGCTCCGACTGCGCGGCGAAGTAATGGTCGATGTCGATCGCGTCGATGTCGAGCGATGCCGCTCCCGCCGCGTCCGCCGCCGGCGCGGGCGACGCGGCGGCTGCCTGGGCCGTCAAACTCACCGCTTCCTCCAGTCCTATTTTTGTCGACATTATTGCAATCCGAACAGCGTGGCAATACGCCGGCGGCGGAAAACCGGCGCGGCGGAAAGGCTGCGACCGCGCGCCGCTTGACCTTCCAGCGACTGGAAGGTCTAGAAGTCCGGACATGGACAGCACGCACCACACCAAAGCCGTCGATCCGGTCTGCGGCATGAAAGTCGATCCCGCCACCACGGCGCACAAGGCGCAGCACGCGGGCCGGGACTATTTCTTCTGCTGCCGGGGCTGCCGCGACAAATTCGTCGCCGACCCGGCGCGCTACCTGAAGAAGGAGGCCGCTCCTTCGGCCGGATGCGGCTGCGGCTGCGGACCGAAGAAAAGCGAGACCGCAGCAGCGGCGGCGCCGGCCGCCACCGTGCTCGATCCGGTCTGCGGCATGAAAGTCGATCCGGCGACGACCCCGCACCAGGCCAGCCATGGCGGCCGCGCGTTCTTCTTCTGTAGCAATCGCTGCCGCGAGAAATTCGTCGCCGATCCCGACTCCTATATAAAGGGCGACGCCGCCAGCCGTCACCGCACCGCCGCGGCCAAACCCGCATCGCCGGACGCCATCTACACCTGCCCCATGCACCCGGAGGTGCGCCAGGTCGGTCCCGGCGCCTGCCCGATCTGCGGTATGGCGCTGGAACCGCTGATGGTCACCGCCGAGGCGCCGCCCAACGAAGAGCTGATCGACATGAAGCGCCGCTTCTGGATCGGCCTGGTGCTGGCGCTGCCGGTGGTGGTGCTGGAAATGGGCGGCCATCTGGTCGACCTGCACCGCTTCATCGCACCCCAGACCGCCAACTGGCTGCAGCTCGTTTTCGCCACGCCGGTGGTGCTGTGGGCCGGCTGGCCCTTCATCCTGCGCGGCGCCCAGTCGCTGCGCAGCATGAACCTCAACATGTTCACCCTGATCGCCATGGGCGTGCTGATCGCCTGGGCCTACAGCGTGGTCGCCACCGTCGCGCCGGGAATTTTCCCGCACACGCTGCAGATCGGCCATGGCGCGGTGGCGGTCTATTTCGAGGCCGCCGCCGTCATCACCGTGCTGGCCCTGCTGGGCCAGGTGCTGGAGCTGCGGGCGCGCGAGAACACCTCCGGCGCCATCCGCGCCTTGCTCGACCTCGCCCCGCGCAGCGCCCGGCGCATCGCCGCCGACGGGTCGGACGAGGAAGTCGCCGTCGATCTCATCATGCCGGGCGACCGGCTGCGCGTGCGGCCGGGCGAGAAGATCCCGGTCGACGGCGTCGTGGTCGAGGGCCGCGCCAGCATCGACGAATCGATGGTCACCGGCGAATCCCTGCCCGTCACCAGGCAGACGGACGACCCGGTCATCGCCGGCAGCCTCAACCGCAGCGCCGGCTTCGTGATGGAAGCGCGCAAGGTCGGGGCCGACACCATGCTGGCGCGCATCGTGCAGATGGTGGCCGAAGCGCAGCGCAGCCGCGCCCCGATCCAGCGCCTGGCCGATGCAGTCGCCGGCTGGTTCGTGCCCGCCGTCGTCGCCGTCGCCATCCTGGCCTTCGCCGCCTGGTGGCTGTTCGGCCCCGAGCCGAAACTCGCCTTCGCGCTGGTCGCCGCCGTCTCGGTGCTGATCATCGCCTGCCCCTGCGCGCTGGGCCTGGCCACCCCGATGTCGATCATGGTCGGCGTCGGCCGCGCCGCCAGTGCCGGCGTGCTGATCCGCAACGCCGAGGCGCTGGAGCGGCTGGAGAAGGCCGACACGCTGGTGATCGACAAGACCGGCACCTTGACCATGGGCCAGCCCGCCGTCACCGCCATCGAGGCCGCACCCGGCATCGACACCACCGCGCTGCTGCGCCTGGCCGCCTCGGTCGAGCGCGCCAGCGAGCATCCGCTGGCCGACGCCATCGTCGCGCACGCCAAGGAGCGCAACGTGACCTTGGCCGAGGTGCAGGATTTCGACTCGCCCACCGGCAAGGGCGCGTTGGGCACGGTCGAGAACAGGCGCCTGGCGCTGGGCAGTGCCGCCTTCCTGCACGAATTGGGTATCGACGCTGCCTCGATGGCGACGCGCGCCGACCAGTTGCGCTCCGACGGCGCCACGGTGATCTTCGCCGCCATCGATGGCGGCCTGGCCGGGCTCTTCGCCATCGCGGACCCGATCAAGCCGACCACGCCCGCCGCGCTGCAGGATCTACGCGCGGCGGGCCTGCGCATCGTCATGCTGACCGGCGACAACCGCGCCACCGCCCAGGCCATCGCCCGCCGGCTGGGCATCGAGGAGATCGAGGCCGAAGTGCTGCCCGAGCACAAGGCCGACACGGTGCAGCGCTTGCGCGCCCAGGGCCGCGTCGTCGCCATGGCCGGCGACGGGGTCAACGATGCGCCGGCACTGGCCGCCGCCGATATCGGCATCGCCATGGGCACCGGCACCGACGTCGCCATCGAGAGCGCCGGCGTCACCCTGCTGGGCGGCGACCTCACCGGCATCGTACGGGCGCGCAAACTCTCGCACGCCACCATGCGCAACATCCGCCAGAACCTGTTCTTCGCCTTCGTCTACAACGCCGCCGGCATCCCGATCGCGGCCGGCGTGCTCTATCCGGTGCTGGGCCTGCTGCTGTCGCCCGCCCTCGCTGCCCTGGCCATGGCGCTCAGCTCGGTCTCGGTCATCGCCAACGCGCTGCGCCTGCGGGCGGCGCGGCTGTAATGCCTCGACCCGACGTGACCGAGAGCAGAAGACTTCCGTCCACTGAAGAATATGGTTTAAATAACATATGTTGTTGACACCATATATCCCATCATTATAATTCAGCCATGTCCTGGCAGATCGAATTCTTCCCCGCGTTCGCGGCCGAGTTCGACGATCTGCCGGCAGCGGTACAAGAAGAACTGCTGGCGCAGGCGAAACTGCTGCGGCAGCTCGGTCCCGGCCTGCGCCGCCCGCGCGCCGATACGCTGAACGGCTCGAAGCACGCCAACATGAAGGAGCTGCGTTTCGATGCCGATGGTGGCGTCTGGCGCGTGGCTTTTGCCTTCGATCCGGCGCGCCGCGCCATAATGCTGGTGGCGGGCGACAAGTCGGGCGGCGGCAGCGATCGCTTCTACAGGACGCTGATCAGGAAGGCGGACGAGCGCTTCGATGTGCATCTGACGCGGTTCCGCGCGAGAGGAAGATGACCATGGCGATCACGCTTGACGACATGATGAAGCGGCTGAGCCCGGCGCGTCGGCGCAAGGTGGAGGCGCGCGCCGCCGAATTGATCGCCGAGGAGCTGTCGCTGCGCGATCTGCGCAAGGCGCGGGCCAAGACGCAGGCGACGCTGGCGAAGAAACTGGGTATCGGCCAGGACGGCATCTCGCGGCTGGAACAGCGCAGCGATCTGATGATCTCGACCTTGGGCCGCTATATCGAGAGCATGGGCGGCGAGTTGCACCTGATCGCCGAATTTC
Source organism: Alphaproteobacteria bacterium (assembly GCA_037190765.1). GTDB lineage: Bacteria > Pseudomonadota > Alphaproteobacteria > Reyranellales > JAQSWP01 > JAQSWP01. Next base: position 23,421 of record JBBCJW010000075.1, on the reverse strand, counting down.
CCGACCGGCCACCAGTGCGCCTGCGCGGCTTCGCCACGCTCGACGTCTCACCGCAGACAAAGCAGATAACCCAGCCGCGCCCGAAAACCCCGGCACGAGCCGGCCTCGCCGAGCCCCCTGCCAAGCCCTTCCGCGCCCCCGCTCGCAAGAAGCGCCGCTGACTCCACGCCCGCAGCCTGAACGGATCACGACCGGACGAATCTGCCTTGCTCATTGATGCTTAGGGCAAATCCACACGTTCTGCCCTACGGCAGCACCCGTATCTCGACCGAGCGGATGAACCAGCGGAACACCGACTTGCTGTGGATCTCCACGTCGTTGGCGCCGGACTTGTCGAACGAGCGGGTGCCGACGCAGATCACCACCGAGCGGCCCGCCGGCAGCGGCCCGCTGCTGCGGAGCTGGGCGAAATAGTGCTCGCCCAGCAGCAGGTTGTTGACCACCGTGAAGGTGTCGTCGGCGGTCTTCTTCACGAAGCGCGACATTTCCGCCAGCGAGATGTGCGGCGTGTTGGGATGCAGCACCTCCAGCGCCAGGTAGTTGATCTGGCTGGTGGTCGAGTTCGACCAGCCCCAGCGGTCGACGGTGCGCAGCTCGTGCCGGCATTCGACGCATTGCGCGTCGATCAGCACCTCGATCAGCCCGGCCACCGGCGGCACGAAACCGAAGGCGATCTGCGTGTCGGCCTGGCCCGAGGCGTAGTCGTGGTCGTCGACCACGTCGATGTCCATCGTCACCTGGTGCCCGACCAGGGCCGCGCCCGGGTCGAGATGGTGGATGCGGTCGACCACGAAATTGGAACTGCGCACCGGCACGAAGCGGAAGTTGAAGCCGAAGAAGGGCGGCTGGAAGAGGAACCAGCGATGCGGGTCGCGCTCGTCGGGCTCGATGTCGCCCAGCGTGCCCCAGGGCAGCGGCGCGGTGTGCAGCGCCGACAGTTCGCGCCATTTCTTCAGGTTGCTGCGCGTGTGCAGCCCGACGCCGGCCTTGGGCTCCGGCGCGATCTCATCGACCGTCTCGTGGAACTTCGCCGCGACATCGATCAGCTTCTTGCGCTCGACCCCCAGCCGGCGCAGCAGCGCATCGCCCCGCCGCGCGCGCGCCTTGCGCAGCGCGTCCGGCGCGGACGCCGCACCCTGCGGCTGGCGCGTCGCCAGCGCGGCGCGCTGCTCGTCCTGCATGAATTCCTGCAAGCTGCGCTGGCCGGTGGCGCCCAGCGCATCGCGCAGCAGGCGCGCCGCGCGCTCCTTGGCGCGCTGCACCCGGGCCACTTGCGCCGCCAGCGAATCCTGCGCCTGGGCATGGCGTTCGTGCAGCATCCGCTCGGCCAGCTGCCGGTCGGCGGCGGGCAGGTCGGACAGCAGCGGGAAACGGTTGCCGGCGATGACGGACGGAACCATGCGCGTCTCCTTCGGGAGGGACCGGGGTGCAGGCTGTACTGATCGCGATACCGGCCTCGACGATGCGCTGGCGCCCGCGCGCGCGGCAATGGAAATGTCGCGCCCCCTACCGAAGCGGCAGGGTTGCCACGCCGGACTGTCCGATGGGATAGAGGACCGGCCGGTGGCCCATGTTCGCGGCCAGCGCGGAGTCGCAGGATTTGCTCCAGAGCGGATCACGATTGGATGGAAGTGCGAGCGATTCCGTCACAACGTGATTTGCTCTAGCATGGCGCCTCGTCCGACGTCGGGGGGAAGTTCACATGACGCCGCACCGTCCTTTGCGCCGCATCGGCATCGCGATGCTGGCCGCCATGGCCCTTGCCGGCTGCGAAACCGCCGGCACCGGCGCGCCCGGCGGCAGCAAATCGGCCACCGCCGTCAACGCGGTGCGCGCCACCTTGGGCGCCTGCATGTTCCCGCCGCCGCCGCTGGACCAGTACGACATCAAGGGCATCGGCGCGCTGCTGGGCGGCGCCGTTCTCAAGAGCGCCATCGGCCTGGGCGTCAACGCGCTGGGCACCGCGCTGACCGAAGCGGCCAAGGCCGACGTGCAGCACGTCGCCGCCGTCGCCAATGTGCGCCACGGCCAGCGCATCGACGACGGCGCCACCTGCCTGCAACTGGTGCGCGGCGATTTCTCGACCGGCGCGCCGGCCACGCCCGCCGAACTGCAGCCGCTCGGCCTCGGCCCCGACCAGCACCGCGCCCTGCAGGACAATCGCCTGCTGCCCGCCGGCCGGCCCGATTTCGTGTTCGAGGCCACGTTCCGCCCGGCCGGCGACGGCCGCACCCTGGCCGTGGTGCCCAGCTTCGCCGCCTTCGCCGAACCGCTGCGCTCGCGCCTGCTGCGGCCCGGCGGCGAGCGTCGCGTGGCGCTGCATTTCGCCTTCCACGCGCCGGGCAAGCAGGCGGAGGACGCCGCCAACCCGTCGGCCGCGCTCGATCTCGGCGCCATGCGCCCGGGCAGCGTGACGCGGTTTGCCACGCCGCAACCCGATGGCGGCGATCCGCCGTCCTGGCTGCCGGTGCCCGGCGAATCGCAATGGGTCAGCACCGCCACCTTGGGCGGCGTCTACAGCATCACCGTCACGCAATGGGAGGTGCAGGAGGAGAGCAAGGCGCTGGGCTTCATGGCCGCCCTGTTCAACAGCGTCGCCGGCGAAACCAAGACGACGCTGGAACAGATCCTGATAAGGACCGAGCGCGAGAAGGCGCGCAAGGCGGCCGCCGATGCCGACCTGGCCGAGCAGCAACTCGACCGCGACCGGCGCAACGCCGCCACCACCGCCTACGCCACCGCCGCCACCGCCCGTGCCAAATGCATGGCCGACGGTTCGCCCGAAACCGCGCAACAGGGTTTCAACGCCATGCGCAACGCCAACCACGCCGCCCTGGTCGCCGGCATCGAGCCGCCCTTCCCCGCGGTCCCCGACCTGCCCTTCCTCGACCCCGCCGCCAACCGCCGCGCCTGCACCGACGCCATCCGCGCGCCGGGGTGAAAGCCGCGCCGCCAGTGCGGCGCCGATTTCGCGGCGCCGATTTCGTCCAGTCGGTTTCGCGATAGCCGGCTCTTGTGATAAAGGCAGCGCCGCATCGCAGGGGCGCAACGGCATGGTCTCCTATATCGCCTTCATAACCGACGAACCGGGCGGCTTCGCCGTCGTGTTTCCCGATCTGCCCGGCTGCTGTTCGGTCGGCGACAGCTTCGACCATGCGGTCGAGATGGCGCATGAGGCGCTGTCGCTCTATGCGGACGCGGTGCAGGCCGGTGGCCGCACCCTGCCGCCGCCGCGCCGGCTCGCAACGCTGCAGGCCACACCGCCGGACTGGATCGAACCGGGCTACGTGCCGGTCGCCATCACGCTGCGGTCCTGACCCTGCGGCCCTGACGCCGGGCAACCGCCGCCCTACGCCCTTACCCCATCGCGCGTCTCGTCTGCATCACCGCCGCAATACATCCCGCCTGTATCGCCTTGCCGCGGAACAAGCCGCGAAAGCCTCGCGTTGCCTAATAGCACCGGCCACCGAGGGACCGGGTTTCGCGGGAGGCGCGCATGACGCTCGACACTTCTTCCACCCGGCCGCTGGCGCTGGTGACCGGCGCCTCGAGCGGCATCGGCTACGAGATCGCCCGCGCCCTGGCGCGGCGCGAGCACGATCTGGTGATCGCGGCCGAGGATACCGCGCGGCTGGCCCGCGCTGCCCATGCGATCGCCGCCGAGTTCCCCGACGCGGTGGTCGCCGCCATCGCCGCCGATCTTTCGCATGCCGACGGCCCGCAGCATCTCTATGCCGAGGTGGCGCGGCTGCAGCGGCCGGTCGAGGTGCTGGTCAACAATGCCGGCGTCGGCGTCTGGGGCCCGTTCGCCGACGGCACCAACCTGAACAAGGAGCTGGCGATGGTCCAGCTCAACGCCGCCTCGCCGGTGCAACTCACCAAGAAGATCCTGCCCGGCATGATGGCGCGCCGCCGCGGCCGGCTGCTCTTCACCTCCTCGATCGCCGCCATCACCGCCACGCCGCTGGCCGCCGTCTACGGCGCCACCAAGTCGTTCGTGTTCAGCTTCGCCGAGGGCCTGCGCGACGAATTGCGCGGCAGCGGCGTCACCGTCACCGCCCTGATGCCCGGCGCCACCGACACCAACTGGTTCCAGCGCGCTGGCGCTGCCGCCACGAGGACGGCGCAGGGCACGCTGGCCGATCCGCGCGAGGTGGCCGAGGCTGGCGTCGAGGCCATGCTGCGCGGCGACGACCATGTGGTCACCCCGTTCAAGGACCGGCTGCAGGCGGTGCTGGGCAAGTTCATGACCCCGGCCGCCCTGGCGCATCAGGGCCGGTTCGAATAACGCCCCTAACGAATAACGCCCCTAACAAGGAGGACAGCAATGGCCACGCCAGGCAACACCACCGCGCGGTCCGGGCGCGCCCGCGCAACGGCGGCCGGCGCGCCCGGCGCCGGCGCCATCCCCATGCTGCGGCCCGGCCTGAGCTACACGCTCGACCGCGACCGCGGCCTGTGGCTGCTGCACACCGAAAACGGCACGCTGCTGCCGCCGCCGGAATCGACCGAGATCATGGGGCTGATGGACGGGCAAACCGACATCGGCGGCATCGTCGCCAAGATGGTGCAAAGTTCCGGCCGCGCCGAGGCTGAGGTCGCCGCGGAGGTGCAGCGCTTTTTCGACGCGATGCAGCAGCGCGGTGTCGTGGTGTTCCGCGACGCGCCGTGAGGCGGCCTAGAGCAAATCACGCTCTGACGGAATCGCTCGCGACTCCGTCAGAGCGTGTGAATTTGCTCTAAACATTAAGGAATAGAGCGGTTCCGGCGGCATCCCATACCTTGCCGCCGGAACGCATCGTCCCTCCGTCTGTTGCATCCCTACAGGCCGCGCCGAGCTACCCGCGCCGACGCCGGCCATCGCCTGATCGCAAGCCAGGAGGATGCCATGCCCCCGCACAACGCCGCGCCCGCTCCCGGGAAGGATCGCGCCGCGCCCAGGCGCCGCACCGGCCCCGCGCCGCGGCAGGAACGCAGCGAACCCCCTGGCGTGCTGCGCGACGATCCCGGCTGCGACGCCTTCGACGATTTCCGCCGGCGCGGCCATAGCGGCCCGCCGCAGGAAGAGCGCAACGAGCCCGCCGGCGTGCTGCGCGACGACCGCAATTGCGAAGTGTTCGACCGGATTCGCCAGCGCCGTCGTGACCCGGCGGACGGGAGCTGATCCACCCCAGGGATTCCAGGGAGCCACGCCATGAAAGACACCGGCCTGACGCGCCAGCCGAGCGAGGCGCACGATCCCACCCTGCTGCGCCGCGCCCGGGCGCTATGGCAGGAGGACGGCGCGCCGCCGGGCCGGCTGGAGGACTATATCGAGCGCGCCCGCGAACTGATCGCCAACGAGGTCAACCGCGACGCCGCGCTGGAGCCGGTGCGCGAGACCGTCGCCGATCCCGCCCTGCGGCCCTATGGCGAGCCGGTGGAGCCGGTCGAGGCGGCGATCCGCAACCAGGGCGACTTCCCCACCTTGACCGACCAGGGCGAGGAGCCGCTGTTCCCCGAGGGCGAACGCAACCGCGAAGACCGGCGGTAATGACCTTATCCCGACTCCCTGTCCCGCCCCCTGCCAAGGAGAACCACATGCGCGTTGCCGACATCATGACGTCCCAGGTGCAGCTCATGCGCCCCGACCAGACCGTCGAGGAGGCGGCGAAGAAAATGGCCGAGCAGGATCTCGGCTTCCTGCCGGTGGGCGAGGACGACCGGTTGGTCGGCATCATCACCGACCGCGACATCACGGTGCGGGTCATCGCCGAAGGCCGCGACGGGCGCGCCCGCATCGGCGACGTGATGAGCGGCGAGGTGAAATACTGTTTCGCCGACCAGGAGATCGGGGAGGTGCTGGAGAACATGGGCGACGTCCAGCTCCGCCGCCTGCCCGTCGTCAGCCGCGAGAAGCGTCTGGTCGGCATCGTCTCGCTGGCCGACGCCGCCCGCAAGCACGAGGCGGAAGCCGCCGGCGACAGCCTGGGCGGTATCACCGAACCGGGCGGCAGCCACAGCCGGTAGCAGATCGCGTTCAAGCGGATCGCGGACGGCGGCCAACGCTGCCGCATCGCGAACCCTCCAGCCGCATCGCACGGCTTTCGCACGCGCACAACGAACGGACGGGCCGCGCGCCCCCGGCCGCAAGTCCCAAGCAGCACGCCCCAAGCAGCACGCCCCGAGCCGCACGCTGCAGGCCGTGCGCCCATCGCACGGAAGCGTAGCCGGCCGGCAACACTGCACGGGGATCGATGCGGCAGCGCATGAACGACGCCGCTTGCCTCTTGCGGCCGGCAAACGCCACGGCATACTGGCGCGCGATCTTCGATCGGCGACCGACTTCGGCAGCCGAGGAAACCGGGGATCGTACCTTGCAAGGGGGGTAGCGCGTCTCGCCCGAGGTCGCGCCCGGCATCACGCCGCCAAACGAAAAGCCGCCGATCAACGGCCGCCGCCCGCCCTGCGTCCATCCGGCGCGGAACCAACCAGAAAACCGGCGCGTTTTCGCCACGGCAGCGACAAATTCCGAGCGTATATGGGGTTGCCTGTCCCGCAATGTCCCCACCCGCATGGCACCGACACGTCGCGCCCGATCCGCCACTTCTTTTTCGAGTACCGCCGCCGATGTTCCGTCCCACTGCGCTGCTTTGCCTGGTCCTGGTGCTCGCCGCCACCATCGCCGGATGGTGGAGCCTTAACCGGGTCGACGACACCATCGTCGCCATCGAGGGCAAGATCCACGGCGTCGCCTTCTCGCCCTACCAGCGCGACCAGGACCCGCAGCAGGACATCCACCCCTCGATGCAGGACATCGACCGCGACCTGGCGGCGGTGGCGCCGCTGGCGGAGAAGGTGCGCACCTATTCGACCCTGGACGGGCTGGACAAGATTCCCGAGCTGGCGGTGAAGTACGACCTGAAGGTGGTGGCCGGCGCCTGGGTCGACAACCGCCTGCAGCGCTCCGAGCGCGAGGTCGCCAACCTGGTCCGCATGGTGCGCGCCAATCCCGGCACGGTCGAGCGGGTGCTGGTCGGCAACGAAGCCATATTGCGCGGCGATCTGCGCGTGCCGCAGCTCGTCTCCTACATCCGCCAGGTCAAGCGCAACGTCAACGTGCCGGTCTCCACCGCCGAGCCGTGGCACGTCTGGGCCGACAATCCCGAGCTGGTGCAGGCGGTCGACTACATCGCCATCCACGTGCTGCCCTACTGGGAAGGCATGTCGGTCGACGAATCGCTGAAATTCTTCATGGAGCGCTACAACGAATTGCGCGCCGCCTATCCCACCAAGCGCATCATCGTCACCGAGATCGGCTGGCCCTCCGACGGCCGCATCCGCCGCGACGCCATCGCCTCCCGCGCCAACCAGGCCAAGTTCCTGCGCGAGTTCTTCGCCCTGGCCCGCGCCCAGAACATCGAATATTTCGTCATGGAAGCCTTCGACCAGCCCTGGAAGCACGGCATCGAGGGCAAGGCCGGCGCCTATTGGGGCATGTTCGATTCCGACCGCCACGCCAAATGGAGCATGACCGGCGCCGTCGAGACCCTGCCCGCCTGGAAGACCCTGGCCGGCGCCTCGATCGCCCTTGCCATCGTGCCGCTGCTGGTCTTCTTCCGCCGCTGGCGCAGCCTCTCGCCGCAGGGCGAGCTGTTCTTCGCCGCGCTGATCCAGGGCAGTGCCGCACTGGTGGCGTGGACGCTCTATTCCGGCTTCACCACCTACCAGTCGGCCGGCATGGTGATCGCCTGGTCGCTGCTGTTCCTCTGCCTGGCCGGCACCTTGCTGCTGATGCTGATGCAGGCGCTGGAAATGACCGAGGTGATGTGGCTGAAGGCATGGCGGCGGGTGTTCCGGCCGGCCCGCGCCGAGGGCCGCACCCACTGGCCCAAGATCTCGCTGCATCTGCCGATCTGCAACGAGCCGCCGCATATGGTGAAGATCTCGCTCGATGCGCTGGCCAGGCTCGACTACCCGAATTTCGAAGTGCTGGTGATCGACAACAACACCCGCGACGCCGCCACCTGGCGCCCGGTCGAGGCCTATTGCGCCGAGCTGGGCCCGCGCTTCCGCTTCTTCCATCTCGACCATGTCGAGGGCTTCAAGGCCGGCGCCCTGAACTTCGCCCTGCGCCAGACCGCGCCCGACGCGGAATTCGTCGGCGTCTGCGACAGCGACTACACGGTCGAGCCCGACTGGCTGAAATCCATCGTGCCCTATTTCGACGACCCGAAAATCGGCTTCGTGCAGGCGCCGCAGGACCATCGCGACTGGGTGGGCGAGCCGTTCAAGGAGATGCTGAACTGGGAATATGCCGGCTTCTTCAACATCGGCATGTGCCACCGCAACGAATACGACGCCATCATCCAGCACGGCACCATGACGGTGATCCGCAAGCAGGCGATCGACGACGTCGGCGTCTGGGCGCAGTGGTGCATCTGCGAGGATTCGGAGATGGGCTTGCGGCTGATGGAGGGCGGCTACCAGTCGGTCTACATCAACCACGCCTTCGGCAAGGGTCTGACGCCGGACACCTTCTCCGGCTACAAGAAGCAGCGCTTCCGCTGGGCCTATGGCGCGGTGCAGATCCTGAAAGGGCACTGGCGGCAGATGCTGCTGCCGGGCAGCCCCCTGAGCTGGCGCCAGCGCTTCCATTTCGTCGCCGGCTGGGCGCCGTGGTTCGCCGACGCCGTCAACCTGATCTTCACCATCGCCTCGCTGTTCTGGGCGCTGGGCGTGCTGCTGGCGCCGAACTGGTTCGACCTGCCGCTGGCGCTGTTCCTGGTGCCGACCTTGGGCCTGTTCGCCTTCAAGGTGGTGCATTCCTACGTGCTCTACGCCCGACGCGTGCCGTGCAGCTTCAGCCAGCGCATCGGCGCCTCGGTGGCCGGGCTGGCGCTGATCTTCACCGTCGGGCGCGCCATGCTCTACGGCATCTTCACCTCCAAGCTGCCCTTCATCCGCACCCCGAAGATGGAGAACCGCCCCGCCCTGATCGCCGGCCTGACCATGGCGGCGGAGGAAACCATCCTGTTCGCGCTGCTATGGGCCGCCGCCATCGCCATCTGGACGGTCAATGGCCCGGACGATCCCGAAGCGCGGCTGTGGTCGGTGCTGATCGTGGTGCAGTCGCTGCCCTATGGCGCCGCCCTCTACCTCTCGATGGTCAATGCGCTCTCGACCCTGAAGGAGCAGCGCCTGCTGTCGCAGCAGACCCCCGCCCCCCTCGACACCGGCCTCGCCACCCCGGCCCTGATCGGCGCAGCGGCGAGTTGATCGCGGTCGCCTGCGCTTCCTTATCCGCCCCCCGTCCCCTGCTTAAAGCAGGGGCGGGAATGCCTCACATCCGCTCTCTCAACGCGAAGCCGACGAATAGCCGAGAGCGCGAGAAACTGTGAAACATCGGCCACCCACACCGCCTTCATCCTGAGCCCGTCGAAGGATGCGCCTCACAGGCAACGTCACTGCAGCCCGCGCTTCGACAAGCTTATGCTTCGACAAATTGGGCATGAGGATTTCGTGTGGAGCATGGTCGACACCCGCTACATTATCGACAACTGTTGTCTCGCTCCTTCCGAAAAACATCCACGGCAATCCCACCGATCATGCATATCACCGCCATCCGCTCGCAGAAGGACTATCGCGCCACCATGACCGCCATCGACCGGCTGCTGGCGAAGGGCAAGAGGATCAGCGCCGCCGAGGATCGCGATCTGGAGGCTTTGTCGCTTCTGGTCGCCGATTACGAGGATCGCCATTTCCCGATGGAGGAGATGGATCCAGTCGAGTATCTCGCCCATCACATGGAGAATACCGGCCGCACCCAGGCCGATCTGGCGGCGCTGCTCAACAGCCGGTCGCTGGCCTCGGAGATCATGAACCGACGCCGCGCCATGTCGCTTGAGGTCATGCGCCGCATCAGCAGCGAATGGCATATCCCTATCGTCCTGCTCACGCCGCCTTACGAGATCGAGCGCCGACGCGCCTGACAGGCGGCAGTGCATCGCAGGTCGCGCCGGCGCTTCCGGACAAATCACATCGGGACGCAATGGCGTTGGCTGCCGTCGCGCAGCTACCCTACCCCAGTCCGCGCGTCGGCCGGTAGCGCAGCCAGAACAGCGCCGCGACGAAGACCAGCAGCACGCCAGCGGCGACGAACAGCGAGCCGTCGGCCTGGCGCAGCACCACGTCGATCAGCACCGAGACCATGACGGTGAAGAAAGCCAGCGAGGTGATGGCCTGGCCGTGCAGGTAGCGGAACACGTTGTGCAATGTCGGCCGCCGCGCCAGCAGCAGCATGGCGTCGAACGCCCACAGCGCGTCGCGCCCCTCGACCGTCCGGCCGTTGACGCGATAGCGCGCCGTGGCGATGCGGCGGCGGCACAGCGGGCACAGCCGCGCCTTGCGCACCGACTGCACGATGGAATCGAGATCGTCGTTGTAGTCGAAGCAGCACCAGCGGAACTCGATATGCGACAGCCGCCGGGGATCGCGCACCGGCTCGCCCCTGGCGTCGACCTCGTTCATCGCCAGCCCGTCGCCCAGCAGGAAGACGAACATCAGCGCCAGGTACTGCCAGGTGTCGCGCAGCGCCTGCGGCTCGTAGCGCTGCTCCCACAGCGCTGTGGAGAACACCGCCTTGCGCGCGCTGACCGGATCAGACACGTCGCACAGGCCGAAATAGTCGATGTCGTAGCCCGGCCCCTCCATGTCGGCCGCGGTGCTGATGCGGTAGGAGGTAATGGCGGCGTGGAAATCGGCGTCGTCGCCGGGATCGACCGGGAACAGGCGATAGAGCGCGGCGTCGGCGCAGAACGGCGGCTTCAGCGCCTGCGCCTCCGGCGGCGGCACCAGCTCGGTGTCGATCATCGATTCGAAGCGGAACAGGTCCTGGCAGCGGTTCAGCCGCCGCACCAGATCGTCCAGCTCCCCCGTGACATGCTCGCCGATACGCCACACCCGGACCCTCAGCACCGCCATGGCCTGTTTCCCCCGCCACTGCGCCCGGCCTTCCCGCATCCGCACGCCGACTCCCCCGTCGCGCTCCCCCGCCCGGCCCGGCAGCGTCGCCGATGCGCTGGCCGCTGACAATTCCCCCCGCGCCGGCCCGGATGGAACCGGGACGGCCATCGTCAGCCGCACGGAACAATCTTCCCGACCGCTCCGACCCACCCCAAATCGCCGGTGGAAAACTCATCCGCCGCGCCCTCTCCGGCCCGCCTGTTTTCTGACGCCCCAGTCACTCTTCCACTTCAGCCCTGCAATCGTGGGTTTGCCCCGCGTGTGCCGCAACCCTCTGACTCACAACGCTTTTTGCGCTGCACTAGGAAATGGTGCAACGCAATATCCTTACGCATCGAGTGTGTTTAAAAAATCACCTAAGCTGTTGCTAAATAAGGCACAAACATGACGCTTGCTTTCTGTTCGCGACCGCACCATATTGAGCGGGACGGCAAACGTCGCTCCTGCGACCTCTTTGTTTGCCGTTGCCCGTCTTGGGCGTTTCCTCCCTAAACTCGGGCCGCACTTCGGTGCGGCCCCTTTTTTTGGCCCGATCCGGCCCTTTCCTTTTCCCGGCCGGTGCAGCCCAATCGCATCCGCGATCGGCCGCACCGCTCTTTCCTGCAGAACGCTCTCCCACACAGAACGCTGACCGTTGATCGGGAAACTTAGCGGCCCGCCTTCGTCAGGCCCTGCCACCGAGCATCTCGATGCGATCGCCCGCAAACATTGCCCTCAATCTGCGAACCGTGACTTACTTTCTCTTCCGTCATCCCCGCCTTGAGCGGGAATCCATCGTCCTTGTGAAAAAGATTCCTGCGCCAGGGCGGCCCCATAGCTTTAGGGGGCGACTGAAGCGGCGCCTGATGACGGCGCCTCCTCAGCTGGCGGTCTGCACCGAGTAGAGAACGAACCTGCCACCTTCGAGGTCAACTGACGCGCTCCAGACATTCTGGCGATTGGCAATCTTCGTCCAGTTCGCGCGCATGATTTTCTCGACCGCGTCCTTTCGAACAGCCTTGAAATCCGGCAGGGCCTGCTCGGGAATGCCGCCAACGAGGGACGCAGCAAACCCGCGAAAATTGCTGCGCCGTTCCTGTTCGACGTAGGAGCCGCCACGATAGGTGGCGATGTAAGTGTAAAGAGGCATCGCCGCCCTATACCAGAACGCGAATTTCTTTTCACTCCTCGCCCGAGAGCCGATCACGATTAGACGGAAGCGGATCCGCTTTCGTCTAATCGTGTGAATCGGCTCTATTTCTTAATGTTTAGAACAAAAACGGCGGCGAGATCGCTCCCGCCGCCGCTTCCGTTTCTCTCCGAAGAGAGAAGAGGGAGCTAGATCACTTCCAGCCGGCGCGATCGACCAGCTTCAGCGCCTCGGGCGAGTTCTTGCCGATCTGCGCCAGCGAGGCCTGGTCCTTCTTGAAGTCGCCCCAGGCGGCGATCACCGGATTGGCCGGCACGCCGGCGCGCACCGGGTACTCGTAGTTCAGGTCGGTGATGATGGCCTGCGCCTCGGGGCTGGCCAGGTACTCGATGAACTTCACCGCGTTGTCCTTGTTCGGCGCATGCTTGAGCACGCCGGCGCCGGAGACGTTGACATGCGTGCCGCGCCCGTTCTGCTCGGGGAACACGACGGCGAGGTTCTTCACCACTTCCTTGTCCTCCGCCTTGTCGGAGGCCAGCAGGCGGCCGAAGTAATAGGTGTTGTTGACCGACACCGCGCCTTCGCCGGCGGCGACGGCCTTGATCTGGTCGGTGTCGCCGCCCTTGGGCGCGCGCGCCAGGTTGGCCACCAGCCCCTTGGCCCAGGCCTCGGTCTTCTCGGTGCCCTCGGCGTAGATCATCGAGGCGACCAGCGACTGGTTGTAAACGTTGGTCGAGGAGCGGATCAGCACCTTGCCCTTCAGTGCGGGCTTGGCGAGATCGGCGTAGCTCTGGATCTCCTTGGGGTCGATCTTGGTCTTGTCGTAGACGAAGACGCGGGCGCGCATCGACAGGCCGAACCAGTGGCCTTCCGGATCGCGCAGATGGGCCGGGATCGCCTGCTCCAGCTCGGCCGACTTCACCGGCTGGAACAGTCCCTCGTGCTGCGCCCGCCACAGATTGCCGATATCGACCGTGATCATCACGTCGCCCGGGCTCTGCGCGCCCTCGCGCTTCAGCCGCTCGATGAGCTGCTCGGCATTGGCCGAGATCACCTTCACGGTGATGCCGGTCTTGGCCTTGAAGCCCTCGTAGAGCTGCTTGTCGGCATCGTAGTGGCGCGAGGAATAGACGTTCAGCTCCTGGCTCTGGGCCAGGGCGGGAGCCGCCGGCAGCGCGCCGGCGAAGACGGTCACCGCAGCGGCGGCAAGCAGATGACGACGAGTGAAGCTCATGGGTTTCCTCGGGTTGATCTTGCGAACGATTCGCAGAAGCAGACTCCTACCGTGCCGCATGCTGCAAGTCAATCGCACCCGCACTCGCAATCGCCGTCAGCGCTGTCCAAAATCCGTAACGCCGACGCGGGTTTTCCCGGCTCTTGCGCACATGGTCTGCCCCCTGACCGGGAGGTCGCGCCAACGCCCGCATGGCCATGATTTTCCTGCCTGTCGCCGGCATTGCAGGGTCGGGATTGCCGGCCCGGCGGGGCCGCAGCAACCGCCGTCGTGCTGCCGTCGGCCCGGCAGCCGCAAGGCATCAGGGACATCGTTCTTACGGAATCGTGATCGCGCGCGGCGCTGAAGAAGCGCGAACCGAAGCGGCGGCCGCAGAACGCTGCTGTCGAGACGCCGATAACGGCTCAGGCCGCCTGCCCGAACACCTGCGCCACGAAGCGCGGATAGGCGTCGGCCAGTTCCGACGCCACCCGCGCGCGGACCAGCGCCAGGGTCGCCGCGTCCGGCAGCGGCGTTTGCGGCACGCGGTCGGGGCAGTCGAAATCAAAGCCGGTGTTGTCGCGCACTTCCTCGACGCTGCGGCCCGGATGCACGCTCTCCAGCCGGAAGCGCAGGCTGGTCCGGTCGAAGGAGAACCAGCACAGGCTGGTCAGCAGCCCGATCGGCCCGCCCGGCCGGTAGGTGCCGTCGTTCTGTGGCCCGGCGGCGGAAACGAAATCGACCTGCGGCACCATCACCCGCCGCGTATGCTCCTCGCGGAACAGGATCACCCGCGGCACCAGGTAATAGAGATAGGCCGAGCCGAACGAACCCGGCCAGCGCACGCTGGTCTGCGGATAGTCGCCGCCGGCGCCCACCAGGTTGATGTTGGCCTGCCCGTCGATCTGCCCGCCGCCCAGGAAGAAGGCGTCCAGCCGCCCCTGGGCTGCGATGTCGAACAGCTCCACCCCGCCGTCGCACAGGAAATTGTGCCGCGTGCTGCCCAGCACGATCAGCCGCATCGTGTCGCCCGACTGCGCCCGCGCCAGCAGCGCACCGGCGCCCGGGATCGGCGAGGAGGCGCCGGTGGCCACGATGCGGCAGCCCTTGAGCAAGCGCGCGATGGTGACGATCAGCAGCTCCTGCCGGCTGCATTCCCTGGCTCCGGCCATGATCCGCTACTCCGCCGCCCGCCGGCCGCGCACGAACTCGTCGAGATAGCGGGCGAAGCCGTCGGCCGAGCGCGCCATCTCCGAATAGGTCTTCAGATGCGGCTCGTCGTAGCCGTAGAGATCCCACAGATGCAGCGGCCAGGCGCCGCGCGGCGCCTCGGCGACGCCGCCGACATAGGCGGCGGCCAGGCAGCCGGCGGCCGTCTCCTCGCTGTCGAGCAGGTCGACGTCGCGCACCTCCTCGACCGTGACGAAGGCGGTCTCCGAGGCATGCGCCATCGCCACCAGCTCGCGCCGGCGGCCGATGAAGACGTTGCCGTTGCGGTCGGCATAGGGCGCATGGAACATGGCAATGTCGCAGCGTATCGCCGGCAGCAGCACGATCGGGTCCTTCTGCGCATTGAAGGGATTGTCGATCACCTTCCAGTCGGCGCGCTTCGCCAGCAGGTCGGTGCCCAGCATGCCGCGCAGCGGCGCGAACGGCACGCCCTTGCCGGCCGCCTGGATGGCGGCATGCACGGCGGGACAGGTGGCGTCCAGCATGCGGAACTCGCTGTTCTTCAATCCCTGTACGAAGCGATGCGCCGTGCCGTACTCGCCCAGCGTAATCGCCGAAGTCTCCAGGGTGGCGATCGCCCCCGACCCGATCAGCAATTCCGCCTGCAGCCCCGACACCGGCACGCACACCAGATGCAGCCCGCGCACCCCGCGCCGCACCAGGGCCCGCGTCAATTCCATGGCGACGCCGGCATAATCCGGCGGCACGCAGATTTTCGCGCCATCGGGAATCCTGGCGGCGAGCTGGTCCGGCGTCATCGCGCTGAAAGCCATGGTGTTTCCTCCGGCAGGCTCTTGCTTTACGTTCATTGTCGGCCCGTTTGGCGGTTGAGACAACACCCTCAAATATTCATCCACTCTCGCACTCCCTGTCGTCACCCCCGCCCCCCGCTTGAAGCGGGGGCAGGCTTTGAACGGGGGCCCATCGTCCTTTTAAGTAAAGAGATCGCGCGATAGCGCGACTGCATTGGATCCCCGCTCGGAGGCGGGGATGACAGAAAGATTTCGGGAATAGCGGCCGTATTTACCGTGCCGCCACCCCGCCGACGAACGTATCGAAATCCGCCCAGAACCGCGCCCGGATGGCATCGGCCTCCATCATGATTTCGTGCTGCGCCTCCTCGTAGAAAACGAGCTTGCCCTGCGGCAGGCGCGCCACGATGCGCGGGTGGGTGCTGGCATCGACCAGCTTGTCGTGCCCCGCCGACAGCAGCAGCACCGGCAGGTCGACGCGTTCGAGGATGCCCGGCTGCGCCATCCACGCCATCGAGTCGAAACCGGCGCGCAGCCACTGGTAGGTGACGCCGCCCAGCTTCAGCCGCGGATCAGCCCGGAACCACCATTCGGTGAAGGCGTAGCGGCGCTCGTCGGAGGTGACCAGATTGTCGGAGAAGAAACGGCGGATCTCGGCGAACGGCCCCGCCCCCATGGCGTAATCCTGCGCCCGCGGGCTGCCCTTGGGTGCGGTCACCAGCGCGGCTCTTATCAGCAGCGCATGACGCAGGCCGGTCATCGGCGCGCCCAGCACCGCGGCATCGGCCACGCTCTGGCGCGGATTCTGCGCCAGGTAGCGCAGGATGGTGTGGCCGCCCATGGAATGGCCCAGCAGGATAGTCTTCACCCCCGGCACCCGCACCACCACCTCTTCCAGATACTGCTTCAGGTCGGCGGCGTAATCGGCGAAATCGCCGACATAGCCTTTCTCGACATCGTCCAGCAGCCGCTGCGACAGGCCCTGGCCGCGCCAGTCCAGGGCGTGGACCTCGAAGCCGCGCGCCAGCAATTCGCCCACCAGCTCGCCGGCATATTTGTCGGTGAACTCGCCGCGCCCGCCCAGCACCACCACCCGGCCGGCCCGCGCCGTGCCCGCCGGCAGCCGCCACAGCGCATGCCGCAGCCGCACCCCGTCATTGGCGGTAAGGAAGCGGTACAGCCCGCCCCAGGCGAAGCTTTCGCGCAGCTGCTCCGGCACGGCGGCGGGCGCAGCGCCGGCATCGGAGGCGGGATCGGCGATCGGCGGCAGGGAAACGGCATCGCTCATGACGCCGCCAGTCTTGCCCCAGAACCGGGCGCGGCGGAATGCTCTTTATGTCGCTGCGATCCATACCGTTGCGGCAAGGCCGGCATGGTTTCCCGGACCGGGCATCGCCGCCTAAAGTTGCCCCGTGCGGCAGGGAGAAAACGCATGCTTAGCGAGAAGCAGAAGATGCTGGCCGGCGAGCCTTACGACGCCGGCGACCGGGAACTGGCGCAGGACCGTCGCCGCGCCAGTCAGTGGATGGACCGCTACAACGCCAGCCAGTCCCTGCCGCGCGCCCGGCGCCTGGCGCTGCTGCGCGAGGCCTTCGGCCGCGTCGGCGACGGCAGCGCCATTCGCCCGCCCTTCTTCTGCGACTACGGCTACAACATCAGCCTCGGCGCCGGCGTCTTCCTCAACTTCAACTGCGTCATCCTCGACGTGGTCGGCGTCGAGATCGGCGATCTCACCCAGATCGGCCCCGGCGTGCAGATCCTGACCGCCGACCATCCGCGCGACCCGGCCCAGCGCCGCGCCGGGCTTGAATACGGCAGGCCGATCGTCATCGGCGGCAACGTGTGGATCGGCGGCGGCGCGATCATCCTGCCCGGCGTGCGCATCGGCGATGACGCCATCATCGGCGCCGGTGCGGTGGTCACGCGCGACGTGCCGGCCGGCGCCACCGCCCTGGGCAATCCCGCCCGCCTGCGGCCCTGAACCCGACGACGCCCGCGCGCTCTCACCCGAACCGCCGCGCCAACGCCACGCACAGCACGACGGCGCCGCTGGCCGCGATCATCGTCCACGCCACCTGTTCGCCCAGCAGGACCGCCGCCAGCAGCAGTCCGAAGAACGGCTGCAGCAATTGCAGTTGCCCCACCCGCGCGATGCCGCCCAGCGCCAGGCCGCGATACCAGAACACGAAGCCCAGCAGCATCGAGAACACCGACACGTAGGTCAGCCCGCCCCACGCCGCAGCGCCGATGCCGCGCCACGAATCCGGCAGGGTCAGCAGCGCCACCACCGCCATCGCCGGCGCCGCCAGCAGCAGCGCCCAGCAGATCACCTGCCAGCCGCCCAGCCGCCGCGACAGCACCGCGCCTTCGGCATAGCCCAGCCCGCACACCGCGATGGCCGCCAGCATCAGGATATCGCCGGTCAGGGCATCGCCGGTCAGGGCATCGCCCGCCGAAACCGCACCGCCGCCGCCTGCCAGTGCGAACCCGGCCACCACCGCGCTGCCCAGTGCCGAGAACAGCCAGAACGGCGGCCGCGGCCGTTCGCCGGCGCGCAGCACGGCGAACAGCGCCGTCGCAAGCGGCAGCAGGCCGATGAACACGATCGAGCGCGCCGCGGTGACGTGCTGCAGCGCCAGCGCCGTCAGCAGCGGAAAGCCGATCACCACGCCGCAGGCCACGACCAGCAGCGGGACGAGATCGCCCCGCCGCGGCCGCGACGGCGGCTGTGAGGGAGACGGCGCCCGCCGCAGCGCCAACAGCAGCGCCGCCGCCAGCAGCGCGGCGATGACCGCCCGCGCCGAGGTCAGGAACAGCGGCGCGAACCCTGCGACCGCCACCCGCGTCGCCGGCAGCGAGGCGCTGAAGATCACCACCCCCAGCAGCCCGCTGCCCCAGCCCTCCAGCCCCGCCTTCATGCCGCTCCCCGTTCCCGCCAATGGGGCGCGACCCTATCGGCTTGCCACTCGCCGCGGCAGCCACACTCCAGTACAATTCTGCCGAACTGTATGGCTCAAGGAAGCAGCACACTTTGACCGCCACCCGCCTGACCGCCACCCGCTTGACCACCACCGGACCGGCCGGATTCCCCGTCGCCACCCGCGCCACCCGCACCAAAGCGGTGATGCAGGCGATCCGCGCCCGCATCGCCAGCCGCGCCCTGGCCGCCGGCGAGCGCCTGCCCTCGATCCGCCGCCTCGCCGCGACCATGGGCGTCTCGCCCTCCACCGTGGTCGAGGCCTATGACCGGCTGGTCGCCGAGGGCCTGATCCGCGCCCGCCGCGGTGCGGGCTTCCATGTCGCCGCCACCGCCGCCCCGCCGCTGGTCCTGAGCGCAGACCTGCCGCCGCAGGACCGCGCCGTCGATCCGTTCTTCGTCTCGCGCCAGTCGCTCGACGCCGATGCCGCCGCGCTGAAGCCCGGCTGCGGCTGGCTGCCCGCCGCGGGGCTGCCGCAGGAAGCCTTGCGCCGCGCCTGCCGCGCCATCGCCCGCGGCGACGGCGAGACCCTCACCGAGTATGGCGGCACGCGTGGCGCGCCCGCCCTGCGCCGCCTGCTGCTGGCGCGCTTCGCCGAGGAAGGCATCGGCATCGCGCCCGACCGGCTGATGCTGGCGGCGTCGGGCACGCAGGCCATCGACCTGGTGTGCCGCTACCTGCTGCGCCCGGGCGATGCGGTGCTGGTCGACGATCCCTGCTACTTCAACTTCCGCGCCCTGCTGCGCGCGCATCAGGCGAAGATCGTCGGCGTGCCGTGGACGCCGACGGGCCCTGACAGCGAAAGCTTCGCAACGATCCTCGCGACGCAGCGCCCGCGCCTCTACATCACCAACTCGGCCCTGCACAATCCCACCGGCGCCACAATGAGCGCGCAGGCGGCGCACCGCCTGCTCAACCTGGCGGCGGCGCACGATCTCGTCATCGTCGAGGACGACATCTTCGCCGATTTCGAGCCCGAGCCGTCGGTGCGGCTGGCCGCCCTCGACGGCCTCGACCGCGTCATCCGCATCGGCAGCTTCTCCAAGACGCTGTCGGCCGCGCTGCGCTGCGGCTACATCGCCGCCCGGCCCGACTGGATCGCCGACCTGGTGGACCTGCAGGTCGCTACCGGCTTCGGCGGCCCCGGCCCGGCCGCCAGCGCGGTCATCGCCCATGTCCTGGCCGGCGGCGCCTACCGCAAGCACATGGAGGAGCTGCGCCGCCGCCTGACCCGCGCCCGCCGCGACACGGCGACGAGGCTGCAGCGCCTGGGCATCGAGCCCTGGCTGCTGCCGCGCGGCGGCTTCTACCTGTGGTGCCGCCTGCCCGACGGCTGCGATTCGGCGGCGATGGCGCGCGCCGCCCTGGCCGACAACGTCGTGCTGGCCCCCGGCAACGTCTTCAGCCCCGCGCAGTCGGCAACCGGCGTCATGCGCTTCAACGTCGCCCAGTTCGACGCCGTGAAACTGCTGCCGGCGCTGCAGCGGGCGATGCATCCCACCGCCTGACCCCAGACCCACCGATCGGTGGATTGTCGCCTCCAGATCATCCGGTAAATCTTCGTCTCGGGGGATTCGGTCGATGACGGACGTCCCTCGACTGCCGCGAGGACGGCGCGGACGGATTTAACCGACCGGCGACGGCGCGGGACGACGCGCCGTCTCGCCGGGCGGAACAGGAGAAGCAGGGCCACCGCGACGGCCGCAGGGGGGGACAGCGACGATGACGGGCGAGCGCCGCACCACGACAGGAAGACTGCAATCCCTCTCGGCCGGCGTATCGGCCATCGCGCTGCTGCTGGCGGCGGGCGGCATGATGGCGGTGACGGCGACGCCCGCCCTTGCGGAGTGCCTGCCCATCGCGCCGAACAGTGGCGATACCGTCACCTGCGACACGAACCCGGACAATCCCGAGACGGACGGCATCATCGCGCCCGGCTCGGAGAGGGTAAAAGTCAATATCCTGCCAGGTGCGATTCTCGAAACCGCAGGCGGCCCGGCGATCAATCTCGGCGATGGCGGTCTCAGCGCTGGTGATTGGTTAGAGATCGACCATCAGGGCGTCATCCGCACCACGGGAGACAATGCGGCGGCGGTCCTGCTTAGCGCCGGCGGATCAACAAGCGGTGTCGGCTCCAGGGTTGTACTCGTGGGCGGCGGAACGATCGAGACGAGCGGCGACAACAGCGCCGGTGTCCTCTTTGGGGACTTCGGGACGGGAACCGCCAAATCCTTTTCGATGGATGCCGTGGACGTTTCAACGCTCGGCAGCAACTCCGCTGCGATAAATCTCGGCGGCGTGGACACCCTCGGCACGATGAGCGTCACCATGACCGGCGGCATCAACCTGAGGACGGAGGGGGACAATTCTGCCGGCCTGCTCGCTCCGGGCCTGGCCGGCAGCGACGGCATCTTTATCATGACCATGAATGAAGTGGACGTAGAGACGCTTGGCGCAGACTCGGCCGGCATCATCATCGGTGATCCCGCCGGAACGCTCAACAACAGCTCCAGATCCAATTCGCTCAACTTGGTCACGGTGAATACTCAGCGCGACCGCTCCACCGGCCTCGCGATCTACGGTCTCGGGGACGGCGTTGACAACAGCAGCGGCGTATTCTCCCTCACTCAGATTTCGATAACGACACAGGGCCATGACGCGACCGGGTTGTTAGTGGATGTGTTTGGCGCGAATGCCACCAACACCACCAACACCGTCATCATGGACGACGTCACAGTGACCACCTCGGGCACCAATTCGCACGGCATCGTGCTCGGTGCCGGGCTCGGCACCGATCGTCCGGGACAAGGAGTAACGTCCACGCTGGTTCTGAACGACATGGCGGCCACCACGAGCGGCGCCAACGCTCACGCGCTGGTGATAGGCGAAGGCTCGACCCTCTCCCTTTTCAGCCAGGGACATACCGGCGCGACGACCGCCAACGGCACCGTCGTCAACGGCATCATCAGCAGCTTCGACGGCTTTGTCGCCACCGGCGCGGGCGGCCGCGCCGTGATGAACCACGGCACGATCTACGGCACCTTCACGGTGGGCGACGGCGTGGTCGGCAACCTGGCCAATAACGGCCTGATCGAGAGCGCCGCCGGGGCCGGCGGCGTGGCGGTGCAGTTTACCGGCTCCACGAACGACATCTTCGAGCTGCAGACCCAGGGCGTCGTCATCGGCTCGGTCGAGGCGGGCGCGGGCACCGACACCTTCATCCTCGGCGGCGCGACGGGCAGCGCGACATTCGACGTTGCGCTGATCGACATCCAATACAACGATTTCGAGCGGTTCGAGAAACAGGGCGAATCCGTCTGGACGCTGACAGGCACCAACGATTTGGCATGGACCGTGGCGGGCGGCGAACTGATCCTCGCCGGCACGACGGCGCCGACCGCCGAGACGCCCTTCCTCGTCACCAACGGCGCCACGCTGACCGTTTCGGATATCGGCTCGATCACCACGACGCTGAACGATACGCCCGCCGTCGCGGTGCTGGGCGAAGGCAATGTCAATCTCGGCACGGCGAGTCCCACGAGCGGCTTCATCCGCACCGAGGGCGACAATTCCGCCGCCATCCGCGCCGAGGACGTGCTCGACCCGGACAGCGGGATGACGATCCTCGGGCTGAACGTGATCAGCGAGGGCGGGCTGATCGAGACGCTGGGCGCGGGGTCGGCGGCTATCTCCGCCATCGCCGACAGTACCGTCGTGATCGTCGCCATGGAAGGGGATTCGCGGATACGGACCGTCGGCGACGATTCGGCCGGCATCCTCGTGCATGGCACGGGAAGCTCGACGGTGACGCTGAGCGCGCTGGGCACGGCCTTGCAGACCAATGGTGGCAATTCCACACTGGTCGATGTCGATCTCGGCGACTCATCCAGCCTCAGCTTTACCGCCGAGAACACCAGCTTCGCCACGCTCGGCGACGGGTCCGGCGTATTGAGCCTGAGGCTCGGTGAGGATAGTGACCTTCTTGTTTTCCTCGGTAGTTCCACGCTGACCTCGCAAGGCGCCGACGCCACGCTGCTGGAAATCGCGACCGGGGAAAGCTCAATGGTCAACGTGGTCCTCCTCGGAAGCACCTTCGAGACACGGGGCGACGGCTCCGGCGGGATCGTCCGTCGCGTTCTGGATGGCGGCGAAACGAGCGCCGACACCTTCTTCATTGGCGGCACCACGATCGCCACTGAAGGCAACGATGCGCCGGCCTTCCTGATCGAGCAGGGCGGGGCCAGGTCGGTGCGCACGATCACAGTAGACGAGAGCGGCTTCTCGACACTCGGCGACAACAGTGCCGGCTTCCATGTCGGCGGGCTGGGCGACGGTTCGGTATTTGAATTCACCGCCACGGACACGACGATCTCGACCGGGGGGCACGGGTCGGCAGGGCTGTTCCTGGGGAATACCGGCATCACTTCCGCCTCGATAACGTCCATCGACCATCTGACGGCGACCACCCAGGGCGACGACGCCACGGCCGCCTTCATCGGCAGTGTCGGGGGGAACGGCAGCGTCAGCTCCGTCAGCCTGACGAATGCCAGCCTGGGCACGCAAGGCGACAATGCCGCCGGCCTGATCGTTGCGGGCCTGACCGGCGGCGGCGGCGACAGCGTCTTTGTCGCCGTCATGGGTACGGTGGTGGTCGAAACGCTCGGCGCGGACTCGGCCGGAATCGTCATCGGTGACCCGGTCGGGCGGTACGACAGCAGCAGCATGTCCGTGGGCGTCAACGCCATAGTGGTCCATACCGAGGGCGACCGCTCGGGCGGCTTTGCCGTGTTCGGCCTGGGCGATGGCCAGGACAATTCAGATAGTACATTCGTCATTTCGGACACATCGATAACGACGTTGGGCGACGATGCGGTCGGGCTGCTGCTGGACCTGTTTGGCGCGAATGCCACGGGCAGTTTCAGCGTCGTCATCATGGACGATGTTACCGTGGCTACCTCCGGCGCCAATTCGCACGGCATCGTGCTCGGCGAGGGGCTGGGCACCGACCGACCGGACCTGAACACATCGGCCCTGCTGACCCTGACCTACATGGCCGCCACGACCTCGGGCGCCAACGCGCACGCGCTGGTGATCGGCGAGAACACCACGCTGTCG
>JBBCJW010000074.1:0-17485 GCA_037190765.1 Alphaproteobacteria bacterium | reverse complement strand
TGCATGCAGCCTTCCTCGCCGACAGTTTCGGGATCAAGGAAGGGCCCGGAGGGCTGTCGGCCCTGAAGGGCAGCAGCGCCGTGGTCGCCTATGAACCGATGACGCTGCTCAGCGCCCTGGCGATGACCAGCAAGCATATCGGCCTGGCGGCGACGGTCTCGACCACCTTCACCGAACCCTACAACGTGGCGCGGCAATTCGCGTCGCTCGACCATCTCAGCCATGGCCGGGCGGCGTGGAACATCATCACGTCGATCTACGAATCCGAAGCGCTGAACTACAATTTCGACAAGCAGCCTTCGAGCGAGGCGCGCTACGAGCGGGCGCGGGAATTCGTCGAGATCGTCGCCGATCTGTGGGATTCGTGGGAGGACGACGCCTTTCTGCGCGACCGCAGCTCGGGCCAGTACTTCGATCCCGCCAAGGTCCACCGCCTTAATTTCCAGGGCAAGCATTTCAGCGTGCGGGGGCCGTTGAACCTGCCACGTTCGCCGCAGGGGCGGCCGGTGATCTTTCAGGCCGGCACCTCGGACGAAGGTTACGAGCTGGCGGCCCGCTGGGCCGACTGCATGTATGTCAAGACGCCGACCCTGGATATCGCCCAGGAGTTCTATCAGCGGGCGAAAGGCAAGCTTGCCAAGTACAACCGCTCGCCGGAGGAGATGGCGATCCTGCCGGGCGTCTGTGTCGTGGTCGGCGAGACCGAGAAGGCCGCCTACGAGAAGCTGGAACGGATCATGTCGACCATGAAGCCGGAAGACGGCATTCCCCGTCTGGCCCAGGTGATGGGCGGCCTCGATTTCAGCCCCTATCCGCTGGACGAACCGGTGCCCAACCTGCCGCACATCAATGCCGCGGCGGCCAAGTATCGCATCTTCATCGATCGCGACGGCGGCCGCCTCACGGTGCGCCAGCTCATGCATTACGTCGGCGCGGCGGTGGGCCATCTGTTCCTGATCGGTACGGGCAGGCAGATTGCCGAGACGATGGCGAAGTGGATGCGCGAGAAGGGGGCCGACGGTTTCAACCTGATGCCGCTGGCGCTGCCGTCCAGCCTGGAAGACTTCGTCGACCATGTGGTGCCCGAACTGCAGAAGCTCGGCATATTCCGCACCGAATACGAAGGCGCGACGCTGCGCGAGAATCTGGGGCTTGCCAAGCCGGCCAGCCGCTTCACGGCCGTACTGCAAAGCAAGGCGAGCTGAGGCGCGAACGCGATGTCATACGGCATCGGGACCGGCTGACGGCCGCGGCGGTGGCTGCCGCGAAGCCCGTCGCCGCCGGGAGAAGGGTCCGAGGGGATCCTTCTCCCTGGTGGTCTCCTCAGACGACCCGGCCTTCGATCACCACCGCCTGACCGTCGAGCGAGACCGAGCAGCCGCGCATGGGGATGTCGAGATGGCAGGCCGTATGGCGATTGCCGCCGGCTTCGGAATTGGGGCCGCTGGAGAACATGAAATTGCCGGCAAAGGAGCGGGCGTCCATGCCGATCGTGCGGCCGCCGCTGAGGCCGAGCGCCGTCCAGTGGGCGCGATCATGCAGGCCCCAGCCGAGATGGGAAATGGCGTAGGCCTCCGAATCCTCGAATTTCGCCATGTAGTCCCGCAGGAAAGTGGCGTCGAGGTCGCCTTCTATGCTGCGGATATAGCCGTCGGCGATACGCAAGGTGATCGGCGTTTTCACATAGTCCATGAACGGCAGGATCGTATCGCCCTTGTCGAGCACCACGACGCCATTGGCCGAGCGTTCGTCGGGCCAGCGGGCGACGAAGGCGCTGGGGCAATGGTCCCAGCGTCCGGGCTCGTCGGCAAACCCGTACTGCACCAGGATCGGATATTCCCCCAGCCGCACGCTGAAATCGGTGCCGGCGGCGGACTGCACGCTCATCGTGCGCGCCTTCTGGATCAGCGCCGCTGCCGTCGTCACCCTGGCCTTGTCGGCCAGGGTCGGCTGCAGGCGCGTGAAAATGTCCGGCGGTTCCTTGACCAGAAGAATGCGCGTGCCGGCGGCCAGAATCTCTTCCTGTTCGGCGCCGCGATACATGCCCATCAGGTCGATGACGAAATCGCAGGTCTTCAGGGCGGCCAGCGCTGCCTCGTTGCCGGTCAGCGCCGTTGGCCCGTAGATGCCCTGGCCGGTGCCGGAAAGCGTGCGTGGCCGCTCGCCAAGCTGCATTGTCAGGAACCGCGTGCCGCGCAGCGCCAGGCTCAGCCTGGCGCCTTCGACATGGTCGGGATGGCTCTCGGGGCCGATCAGGACCACGGCCGATTCCGCGGCGGTGACGCGCGAGAGGTCGAGAACGTTCTTCCAGGAATCGAGGAAGGCGGCGGTCAGTGCCATCACAAATCTCCGCTTAAAACAGAACAAAATTCTACTGACAAGAACAGATGGACACAATTGCGAAATCGACATGTCGCCGGTGTTGACGCACCGAGTTCTGATCAGGAGAATGCTATTCTGAAATGAAGATCTTGAAAGGAAGCGTGCGCTATGGCTGAACCGTGGGACGGCTTCATTCCGGCGGAGACCCTGGAGCACTATCGGCGGGCCGGGTTCGCGGCGCCGAGCCGCATGGGCGAAAGGCCGGCCCTGCTGGTGATCGACGTGCAGTACATGACCACCGGCGAGGGGCCGGTGCCGCTTTCCGAGGGGCTCGATTACCATCCGATGAATTGCGGCGAAGCGGCCTGGACCGCCATCGGCCATATGGCCGGGCTGCTGAAGGTCTTTCGCGAACGCGGCTTTCCCGTGCTTTACCCTTACGTCTCGCCGAAACGCAGGCGTGCCAAGCACGCGCGCATGCCGGTGTCGGTGCAGCCCCTGCCGCGGCACTGGGAAATCGTTGAGGAGGTGGCGCCGCTGCCCGGCGACATTCTGGTGCCCAAGACCTCGGCCAGCGCCTTTTTCGGCACGCCGCTGATGGCGCATCTGACGGCGTTGCGCGTCGACACCCTGTTCTGCGTCGGCAATACGACCAGTGGCTGCGTGCGGGCATCGGTGACTGATGCCTATTCGATGAACTTCAAGGTCGTGGTGCCGCACGAATGCTCATATGACCGGTCTCCAGTCTCGCACGCGGTGAATCTGTTCGACATCGCCAGCAAGTACGCCGAGGTGGTCTCGACGGAAGCGGCCATCAACATGGTGTGCCAGATGCCGGGCGGCGTTTCTCCCGAATACTGATCCTCGCTCACTTGTCATAGATCCGTCTTGGCAGCCTGCTGTGCGGGCGATGCCGGATGGACGCGTCCGTACCGCCACGGCGCACGAGGGGCGTTTTTGCGATTGAAGTCCCTCGGCACTCTCTGCTAAAAAATAGAACGATATTCTATAAAATAGAACGCCGCCTTTTTGTGGCCACTGCGCTGCTTGCAACGGGAGGAGTTCCTGCAGATGGATGCGACAGTCAGCAGTCCCGAACCCGACGGCAGTCCGGCGGACGCAGCGCCGCTGCCGCTGGCCGGGCTGCGGGTGCTCGATTTCGGCCACACGGTCATGGGGCCGTGCTGCGGGCTGGTGCTGGCGGATTTGGGCGCCGAGATCATAAAGATCGAGGCGGCGCCCGACGGCGACCGCACCCGGACTCTCAAGGGGTTCGGCATGGGCTATTTCGGCTTCCTGAACCGCAACAAGCGTTCGCTGGCGGTCGACGCCAAGACGCCGGCTGGAAGGGCGATCCTGCGCCGGCTGGTGTCGGGTGCGGACGTGCTGATCGAGAATTTCGGGCCCGGGGCCATGCAACGGCTGGGACTCGATTACGAGCGGCTGCGCCAGATCAACCCGAGCCTGATCTATTGCGAGTTGAAAGGCTTCATGGACGGGCCTTACCAGGACCGGCCGGCCCTGGACGAGGTTGTCCAGATGATGGGTGGTCTTGCTTACATGACCGGTCCGCCCGGAACGCCTTTGCGCGCGGGCACGTCGGTCGTCGATATCGTCGGCGGGCTGTTCGGCGTCATCGGCATCATGGCCGCGCTGCGGGAGCGTTCGATGACCGGGCTCGGCAAGCATGTGAAAAGCGCGCTGTTCGAGAGCACGGTCTTTCTCATGGGCCAGCATCTTTCCTACGCTTCGCAGTCGGCGGAGCCGATTCCCCCCATGCCGGTCCGCGTCAGCGCCTGGGCGGTCTACGACGTGTTCGATCTCGCCGACGGGCGCAAGATCTTCGTCGGCATCACCAGCGACCGGCACTGGTATGGCTTCTGCGCCGAGTTCGCGCTCGATGAACTGGCCGCCGACCGGACGCTGGCCACCAACAACCAGCGCATTGCCGCGCGCGCCCGGCTCGTCCCGGCGCTGCGGACCATATTCGCCGGGCTGGACTTGGCGCAGGCCAGCGACAAACTGGTTCGCGCCGGGTTGCCCTTCTCGCCCATCAACCGTCCCGAAGACCTTTTCGCCGACCATCATCTGGTGGCGACCGGGGCGAT
Source organism: Alphaproteobacteria bacterium (assembly GCA_037190765.1). Classification (GTDB taxonomy): domain Bacteria; phylum Pseudomonadota; class Alphaproteobacteria; order Reyranellales; family JAQSWP01; genus JAQSWP01. The sequence continues at coordinate 13,055 of JBBCJW010000074.1, read as the reverse complement.
CCTCGAGAGCCGCCTGCCCGACGGAACCGAACTGCGCACGCCGCGTCTGCCGCTGAGCTATGGCGGCGAAAGCTTCGGCCTGCGCGCGGATCCGCCGGATGTCGGTGCGGATACCGATGCCATCCTGGCCGAACTGGGATTCGACGAGAAGCAGATCGCCGAATTGCGGCGGGAAAGAATAGTGGCCTGACCGGTGACCGGTGACTGACCGGCGAGCGTGCTACATGGTGGCGGAAAGCTTGGTCGAAAGCGTTTCGCATTGCTGCAGTAGCAGCTTGGAGTAGCGCTTGACCATCGCATCGCTGAAGCGCGTTTTCGGTCCGGAGACCGACAGCACGCCTTCCAGGCGGTCGCCGACATAGACCGGTCCGGCGATGGCGGCCACTTCCGGATCGCGCTCTCCGCGCGATACCAGGATTTCGAAGCTGCGGGTTCGTGCCTTGCCGTCCAGGGCCGCATCCATCTTGCCGAAAACGCGGCCAGCGGCGCCGCGATCGATCGGCAGCAGATCGCCGGCGCGGATGTGGTCGCGGATTGCCCGTGGGGAATCGACGCGGAACAGCGCCAGCCGCCTGTCTCCCTGCCTGATGTAGTAGGTGGCGCTCTCGCCGGTCTTCTCGGTCAGCAGGTTGAGGATGGCGAGAATCTCGTCGGACGACCGGCGCATGCGCTTGGCCAGTTCGCCCATCCGGATCAGACCATGCCCAAGCCGGAACCTGCCGTCGCTGTCGCGCTCCAGAAAGTCGCTGGCGATCAGCGACTCGGTCAGGCGCAGGACCGTGCTCTTGTACAGACCGGTGCGGCGGGCGATCTCGCTCAGCACCAGTCCGTCGGACTCACCGCCGAACACCTGCAGGATCGAGATGGCGCGATTGACGGCGGCGACGCCGGGGCCATCGGCGGCAGAGTTTCCGTTGCGTGGCGAAGGGGCCATTTGACGTTGCCTGCAGGATGTTGGGTGAGATCGCGGATCACTACCATACCTTGGCCATGGTCGCGACGAGGAAAACCACCTGGTGCTGCAGGCCGGCGCGTTCGAACAGAAAGAATGGCGGAGGCCGGATTGTCGAACTGTGTTCCATTCAGTAGAATGATATTCTGAAAAACAGAACAGGAGCGGAACGCGTGGGCAACGATGCGGAACGGGCTGCGGCCTGGTGGAGCACGGCGATCATCGACATAGAGCCGAACCGGATTGCCGTGCGCGGTTATCCGATCGAGAGCCTGATCGGGTCGCTGTCCTTCGCCGAGATGATCTGGCTGATGCTGCGCGGCGAGCGGCCGCGCCCGGAGCATGCAGCCCTGTTCGAGGCGGCGCTGGTGGCCGCCGTCGATCACGGTCCCCAGGCGCCGTCGATCGCGATTGCCCGCATGGCGATGACCTGCGGGATCGGCATCAACGGCGCGGTGGCATCGGGCCTCAATGTGCTCGGCGACGTGCATGGCGGGGCAGGACAGCGTTGCATGGAGACGCTGCAGGCGATCGTCGCCCGCTCCGCTGCGGAGAACCAGACGGTCGAGGATGCCGCCGCCGGCCATGTCCGTTCGGCGCTGGCGGCCGGCGAAGTCCTTGCCGGCATCGGCCATCGCTTCCATCGCCTCGACCCGCGCAGCGTCAGGCTGCTGGCTCTGCTGCAGGATGCGGCGGCGGCCGGGCAGATTGGCGGTTTGCATGCGCGCGCCGCCGACGCCATGGCGAACGAGATGTCCAGGCTGAAGGGGCGGCAAGTGGCCCTGAACATCGACGGCGCTTTCGCCGCGATACTGTGCGAACTGGGGTTCCCGCCGATCCTGGGACGAGGGGTGTTCCTCCTGTCGCGGGCGGTGGGATTGTGTGCCCATGCCTACGAACAAAGCCAGCAGGGCGGCCGGATCAAAGGTCCGATGCCGCCGGAATTCGGTTATGCCTATGCCGGCGTAGCGCGGCGGGAGTTTCCCTAAACCGGCTTCAGGCGGCGCAGATCGAAGGCCGGATCGGCCAATGCCGGATCGGCGACGGCGCGCCTCAGGCCGAGCTGGCGGATGAACCGCATGTCCCGGGCGTTGTTGAAGCAGGCGCCGCCGGTCACGCGCCCGTCGGCGACGAAGAAGGCCGACCATTTGCTGCCTGCCGGATCCCCTCGCCAGACGATTTCGCCGCCAGCGTCGAATACCCCGGCGGATTGATAGTTCGTGTCGTATTGATCCGTCCAGAACCACGGCAGCTCGGCGCAGGGTTCCCGGTTCCCCGTCATCGACCTTGCGACGGCGATCGCCTGGTTCTGCGCGTTCTGCCAGGTTTCGAGGCGGAGGTGCCGGCCAAGGACCGGATGGAAGAAGCGGCAGACGTCGCCTGCGGCAAAAACCGCCGGATCCGAGCTGCCGCCGAATTCGTCCACCAGGATGCCGTCGTCGACATCAAGTCCCGCATCGCGCGCCAGTTCGACATTCGGTTCCGCGCCGATCCCGACGACGGCAATGTCGGTCTCGACCGTTCCGCCGTCGGAGAGCGAAACATGCAGGCATCGGCCGCGCCGTTTGATCGCTTCGATCAAGACGCCATGGTGGAAGAGCACGCCGTTCGCCTCATGCAGCGCGGCGAAGCGGCGACCGATCGGGGCGGGAGCGACGCGGCGCAGCGGTTCGGACGCGTCGCTGACCACGGTGACGGCGCAACCCATCTGTCGCGCCGTGGCGGCGACTTCCAGACCGATGAAGCCGCTGCCGACGACCAGAACCCGGCAGGGGCTGCGCAGCCGGCCGGCCAGGCGCAGGGAGTCGTCGAGCGTCCTGATGTAGAAAATGTCGGCGTCGGGCGGCGCGACCGGCAGCCGCCGCGCCCTGGCCCCGGTGGCGATCAGAAGCTGGTCGTAGGCAAGCGACTGGCTGCCGGGCAGGCGCAGTCGCTGGGCGCGCCGGTCGATCGCTTCGACCGCGCAGTCCAGCCGCAGGGTTATGCGGTTTTCCTCGTACCATGCCATGGACTGCACCAGGATGGTTTCAAGCTGCGTACGCCCGGCCAGCAACTCCTTTGACAGGGCCGGCCTCTCGTAGGGCAGGTAGGTTTCGGCGCCCACCATGGTTATCGCGCCGTCGAACCCCGCCGCGCGCATGGCCTCCACCGCCCGGCCGCCGGCATGGCCGGCGCCGAGCACGACGATATGGGGCGAGGCTTCGGGCATACAGATCTCTTAAAATAGAACGATACGGAATATTATAGAACAGAAGGAAATCTGTCGACGGCTGCGGCGCGAACCTTCGCCATTGAAGCGACGCGCGATTGACTTGGGCCGATGGCTTGGATAGCATTTCTACTGGATAGGACAGCGTTCTCTCAGACGGAACAGCGGTTCCGCCGTGCCGGCAAAGGGAAATGGCTGCCCGCTCAGGAGCGAGTGCGTTTTGCGGAGGCGGGTATGGACGGAACATCTGACATCGGCCGAACTTCCTTTGGCAAGGGCTACAAGGCGCCGCTGTACAAGCTCGACCTGCCGCCCTCCATCGATCCCAACGATTCGTTCCGCTTCTCGACCTCGACCGCCGTCAGGGTGGGAGAGGGATTCGAAAGGACGACCGTGCCGCAGGACGAGGCGCGGCACCTGCCGGGCTACGTCTACTGGCATCCCGAGGTGCTGCGGCTGGAACGCGAGAAGCTGTTCATGCGCGACTGGATGATCGTGGGCCGGGTCGAGGAGGTCGAGTTCCCCGGCGACTACATGACCATGCGCATCCTGGGCGAGCCCATCATCATCGCGCGCGACGAGAACGGCCAGCTCAACGCCTTCTACAATCGCTGCGCCCATCGCGGCGTGGCGGTGGTGGCGGAAAGCGGCAACGCGCAGGAGTTTTCCTGTCCCTATCACGCCTGGCTCTATGACTTGCGCGGCAACCTGGTCAGCGCGCCCTTCATGAAGCACGCCAAGAACTTCGACACGAAGGCCTGCGGGCTGAAGCCGGTGGCGCTGCGCAGCTGGGGCGGCTGGATCTATGTCAGCCTGGCCGAGCACCCGCCTTCCTTCGAGGAGTACATCGCCGATTTCGCCGAGGATTTCGGCTTCCTGCGCATGCAGGACTGCCGGCTGGGCGAGAAATTCGAGCTAACGATCGAGTGCAACTGGAAATTCGTGATCGAAAACGTGATGGACAATTACCACACGCCGATCATCCATCGCGGCACGATCGGGCGCAGCATCTCGACCGCCAACCGCTACGGCGGCAAGCGCGGCGGCAAGGGGGCGTTCACCGCTTTCTATTCCGGCGGCACCTTCACCGAGGATGAAAAGACGCGGTTCCGCGTCATGCCCTGGATCGAGGACCGCGGCGAGATGTTCGCCTGTTCGGGCCATATGAACCCGAACGCGCATCTGTTCGGCCGCTGCGACCATATCCATGTCTACGTGATCTGGCCGATCCATCCGACCAAGAGCAAGCTGGTCTGCTACCAGATCTTTCCCGACGAGTTCTTCGCCGACAACGATTTCGCCGCCAAGGTGCGCGAATACACGCTTTACAACATCAAGGTGCTGAAGGAAGACACCGCGATGATCGATTCGATCCAGGACGCGGCCTATTCCACCAATTTCACGCCGGGGCGCATGTCGGAGAAGGAGCTGGGCGTCTACAACGTGATCAACGAGACGCTGGCGCGCACCTTCGACGGCGAGCCGACCAAGGCGTGATGCCGGCGGGTGGCCGCCATCGATTGGCCCCGACGCCGCAGGTCAGGCCGGTGGCAGGGCGATCTCGATGTCCTGATCCGTCACGCGCACGGGAAAGACGGCGAGGTCGCACTTGATGGGCGGACCCAGCCCCTTGCCGGTGCGTACGTCGAAGCGGCCGCCATGGATCGGGCATTCGATTTCCTCGCCGTCGAGCCAGCCATCGGTCAGCAGCGCGAAGGCATGGGTGCAGACATTGTCGGTGGCGTGGATCGTGCCGCCAAGATTGTAGAGCGCCACGTGCCGTTCGCCGACCGTGACGCCGAGCATCTCGCCCTCGGGGATATCGGCCAGAGAGGCGACTTTTACCCATTGCATCAATGCACCTTTTCAAAACCACTATGTACAATTATAATATTAAGTCGCTACTTAAAGCGAAATATTAAATAATACGAATAATAATTACTTCTGTTTTCAATATGTTTCCCTTTTCCTTTTATTGACGGCGGCAACGGTATTGGCGCACGGCGCAGACACATGAGGCGAATTGATCGGCTCAGAGGAAGAACTCGGCGGCCGCCTCGAGGTCAGCCGCGTCATCGACACGATCTCGGTCGAGATCCGGGGCGTGCTGATACAGCCGCTGATCGCCGACAAGCTCGGGGTTCCGGCCGGCAGCGTCGGGCTGCAGCTGATCCGCTATTTCCGCGACCGGCACAACCGTCCGGTCGAGATCGCGGTCAACACCCATCCGGCCGAACGCTTCGCCTATCGCATCCAGGTGGTGCGCGCCAAGGGTGCTGCCGAAAATCTGGGCGACGGCGGCGGTCTGGCCTGATAGGCCGGGCGACGCCGGCGCATCCGCTGGCGTCGCGCTTGCCTGCCCTCCATCCCGGTGACAGTCTCTGGCCCGGGAGGAAGACCGGGTGAATTTGCCAATCGCCGATCCGCTGAAGCCAGATGCGAACTGGCGCCGCCGCCTGCTGCGCGCCGCCCGGGTCGTGGCCGGGCTGGAGAAATCGGCCGTCGATGCGATCGCGGGCGAGCTGACGCCGATCGCGCTGCCCGGCGGCGCCGTGCTGTTCGACGTGGGCGAGCCCGGCGACATGCTCTATTTCGTCTATCGCGGCCGGCTGGGGGTTTTCGAGCGCGACGAGTTCGGCCACACGCGGATGATCAACGAAGTGGGGGCCGGCGAAACCGTCGGCGAATTGTCGCTGATCGTCGGCCGCACCCGCTCCGCCACGGTCGCCGCCTTGCGCGATACCGAGCTGGGCATGCTGACGCGCGAAGCCTTCGAGCGCCTGGCGCGGGAACATCCCGACGCCATGATCCGCCTGCTGCGCTTCATCGTCACCCGCCTCGACCGGGTGGTGCGCCACGAAGGCGGCCAGCATCTGCCGCGCACCTTCGCGCTGTTGCCGCTCGACCCCGGCGTTCCGATCGCCGACTTCGCCGCCAAGCTCAGCCAGGCGCTGCACCGTCTGGCGCCGGGCCAGCCGCAGGTCCTGACCAACGAAGCCTCCGGCAAGACCACCGAATGGTTTCACGAGATCGAGGAATCCTGCTCGCACGTCCTCTATCTCGCCGATCCCACGCCGACGACCTGGACCCGGCTGTGCCTGCGCCAGGCCGATCGCGTCTATCTGGTGGGCTGCATCGACCAGCCGCCGCCGGCCGTCTGGCCGTTCGAACCGGAAAAGGGGCGCGTCTACGTGCCGCGGCGCGAACTGGTGCTGCTGCGCGCCGAAGGCGAACTGGCGCCCGGCCGCACCGCCGCCTGGCTGGCCAACAAGCCGGCGCTGATCCATCACCATGTCCGGATCGGCGCGGACGAGGATCATGACCGGCTGGCGCGGCTGATGACGGACAAGGCGATCGGTGTGGTGTTCGCCGGCGGCGGCGCGCGCGGCTTCGCCCATATCGGCGTCTACCGCGCTTTTGTCGAGGCCGGCCTGCCGGTCGACCGCGTCGGCGGCGCCAGCATGGGGGCCCTGGTCGGCGCCGGCGTGGCGGCGGGGCTGGACTGGCAGGCGCTGCGCGAACTGTTCCATGCCGCCTTCGTGCGGACCAATCCGCTGACCGACTACACGCTGCCCTTCGTGTCGCTGTTCTCCGGCCGCAAGGTCGAGCGCCTGCTGCGCCAGGCCTATGGCGAGGTCGATATCGAGGATCTGTCGCGGCCGTTCTTCTGCACCGCCGCCAATCTCACCACCGGCCGCATCGACGTGATGCAGCGCGGCAAGCTGTGGCGGCGGCTGCGCGCCAGCATATCGCTGCCCGGCATCCTGCCGCCGGTGCTCGAGGGCGGGCAGGTGCATGTCGACGGCGGCGTGATGGACAATTTGCCGGTCGAGGTGATGCGCAACCAGGGGGCCGGCATCGTCATCGGGGTCGACATCGAGACCGCCGGCGCCATTGCCGCCGGCGAGGGCGTCGAGACCCCCTGGTCAGCCTGGGAGTTCATGCGCCGCATGGTCTGGCGGCGCCAGGAGACGCTGCCGCTGCCGTCGATCGTGAAGATCCTGCTGCGCTCGGCGCTGGTCAGCTCCGACGAGGCCTCGGCGCGCCAGCGCGAGGTGGCCGACCTGGTGTTCCGCCCGCCGGCCGCCGGCATCGACCTGCTCGACTGGCAATCGATGGATCGCGCGATCGAGATCGGCTACCGGCACGCGCTGGAAGTGATCGAGAAGCAGCGCGCCCTGCACCCCGACGGCGTGCTGGCGCGCAATCCCGCGTTGCGCACGCCACTACCCTGAAAGTCCCTTCAACGCCTTGCCGATCACCTCGTCGGCCCGCGTCCATACCATGTCCTTCCAGCGGTCTTCGGCCGGGTAGAAGCGTTCGCGCATGAACGCCTTCATGTCGCGGCCCTGCGCCGAATCGAGGTCGCCATGCGCGTGCAGCCAATTGTCCTGGCGCACCGCCTGCAGCACCTCGAGCACCGGATAGGTGCCGTATTCCAGCGCCACGCTGGTCACTTCGGCGAACGGCGCCTCCTGCGGAAAGGCATCGACCATCACTCCCACCACCACCGCCGAAGTCGAGGTGCCCGATTCCGGCGACGTCACCTCCTCGCCGTACCACTGCCGCGTGCGCGCCAGTGCCGGCGTGCCGGGCAGTCCGGTGGCGATGATCTCGCCATGGCCGAACGGGCCCAGCCCGGTGTGGAAGTCGATGACGCCGATGCGCTGCGCCCGCGACAGCTCCTCGCGGATGATCTGGCGAATGGCGACGTTCGACCAGGTGGGCCGGTTGCCGCCGTAGAACAATCCGTCGCTGTGGGTGTACTGGCCGCCGGTGATCGCGCCCTGGAAGCCGAACATGCCGTGCTTCTGGATATAGGCGTCGAAGCTGCGCTGCGCCTGCCCCAGATGCGTCTCGTCCCAGCGCGGCGGCTTGATGGCTTCCGCCAGCTCGCTGTAGCCCTCGTTCTTCGGATGCGGCTTGGCGTGATCGACGAAGTTGCGGTTGAGATCGACGTTGTCCTCGTTCACCCGCCGCGTCCAGGCGAAGCCATGGGGATTGACGGCGTGGATGAGCAGCACGCCGGTGTCCTTCGGCAGCGAAGCCACGCCGCGCTGGCGCAGCCAGCATATCTGCGCGCCCGAACCGCAATAACCCTCGATGCCATGCGTGGCGGAGGTCAGCACCAGCATGTTGGCTGCGTCATCCGGTCCCAGGCGGGCGATGTCGGTGTAAAGCGATTCGCCCGCCGGTCCTTGTGCCGGATTGCGCCTGGATCGCAGCGAAGTGCCGGCGGCAGCGGCGGCGGCGCAGAACTTCTCGCGGGCCTCGCTGTAGGAAGTCGAAAAATTGCCGATGATGGACACAGGATTGCCTCGATTGGGTTCTAGCTGTCGTAGCTGACCAGCGTCGTTACGGGAACATCGACATGAGCGCGGCCCTTGAGGAACGTCAGTTCGATCATGCAGCCCGCTCCCGTCACCTCGGCCCCGACCTTGCGCAGCAGCGCGATCGCGGCCGCCAGCGTGCCGCCGGTCGCCAGCAGATCGTCGAGCACGACCACGCGCTGGCCCGGCCTGATGGCATCGGCCTGGACCTCCAGCGTATCCTGCCCGTACTCGAGCTGGTAGCTGTGCGCGACGGTTTTTCCCGGCAGCTTGCCGCGCTTGCGCACCATCACGAAGCCGCAGCCCAGGTGCAGCGCCAGGGGCGCGGCGACCAGGAAGCCGCGCGATTCGATGCCGGCCAGCACGTCGGGCCGGAACGCGCCGATCGCCGTGGCCAGCGTGGCGATGGCCTCCTTCCACGCCGCCGGATGCGCCAGCAGGGTGGAGATGTCGTAGAAGAGAATGCCGGGCTTGGGAAAATCGGGAATGGTGCGGATGTGGGGGCGCAGATCCATGGAGCGGATGCCGTCGATGCGGGAAAACGGCATGTTACAGGCTCGGTCCCCCACGGCAATCCTCCTGTCGATTTTTTCCCGCTTCGGGTTGCCGCGCCGGTCCGCAATGGCCAGAATGGCGCCGTGATGGAGATCGAACGTGTCTGAGCGCGGACGTCGGGGCGTCCTGGCGCTGATCCTTCTTTTTCTGTTCGCCCTTCCGGCGCAGGCGCAGGAGAGCACGCCTGGCAACGGCAATGGCGAGCGGCCGCTGGTTCGCATCGGCACCAATCTGGTGGCGGGTCTCTACTATCCCGCCGGCGGTGCGCTGTGCCGCGCCGTCGCCAAGGCCGGCGAGATGCGCTGCCTGGTCGAGAGCACCAACGGCTCGACCTCCAACATTCGCGGCCTGCTGGCGGGCGAGCTGGAATTCGGCATCGTGCAGTCCGACTGGCAGTATCACGCCGTCCAGGGCACGGCCGCGTTCCGCGAGGGCGGCGCCATCAAGTCGCTGCGCTCGGTGATGGCCCTGCACGCCGAGCCGCTGACCCTGGTGGCGCGCCAGGATGCCGGCATCGACTCCTTCGGGCAGCTCAAGGGCAAGCGCCTGGCGGCCGGTCCGGCCGATTCCGGCCAACGCATCCTGTTCGACGTTCTCGCCGCCGCCATGGGCTGGCGCGGCCAGGATCTGGGCACGCTGAACGCGGCGGCGTCCGACGAGGCGGCGCGGGCCTTCTGCGCCAGCGAGCTCGATGCGGTGCTGCTGATGGGCAACCATCCCAATGCGACGACGCAGAAGCTGCTGAGCGGCTGCAACGGCAAGCTGGTGCCGGTGGCGGGCCCGGCCGTCGCCAAGACCATCGCCGACCGCCGCTACTATGCGCCGGCCATTATCGCGGCGGGCCTCTATGGCGTGCAGCAGCCGGAAATCGAAACGCTCGGCGTGCGCGCCACCTTGGTGACGATCGACACGGTTTCCGCCGATCTCGTCTATGCGCTGGTGCGCGCGGTGGGCGAGAGCTTCGCCGATTTCACCGGGCAGCATCCGGGCCTGGCCAGCATCCGCCGCGGCGAGATCGCCCAGCACGGGCTGACGGCGCCGCTGCACGAGGGCGCGGCGCGCTATTTCCGCGAGGTCGGGCTTCTCCAGTAGCGGTCCGACGCGGAACGCTGGCCGTCCTTCGCGGTAATCAGGTGCCGGCCAGTTGCCGCTGGCTTTTTCCCATTCCACTGCCATGCTCTGTCGGCTGTTCCAGATCAAGTTCCATTCGATGGCTCGGACGGGCTGCGCCGTGCGGGCGGGCATGGGGGTTGGTTATGCGCCAGATCGTCATTGCGCTGTCCCTGCTTTTGCTGGCCGCCTGCACGGAAAGCTACGGCGCGTCCGGCACCGGCAGCCGCGTGCTGCTGGGAGGCGGCTACGACGACAAGCAGCTCGATGCCAGCCGGTGGGAAATCCGCTACGGCTCGGGCGACATCGGCTGGTCGAGGGACATGGCCTTGCTGCGGTCGGCGGAAATCGCCAAGCGGGAAGGTTTTCCCTTCTTCACGGTGACCGAGACCAATATCCAGTTCGTTCCGATCTATTCCGGCAACCGCTATGTCGGCAGCTCCGCTTTCGTCACCGTCCAGATGCAGGGCGTAAAGGCCTATGCCGACCGCTGCGCCTCGGGACGGCTGATCGGCCGCAACCTCGAATGCGATCTGTACGAGACCGACGACACTCTCGATTCGTTCAACTGACGGCCGGTCGGCACACCGGATGCGATGGCGCAGGCCAGTGCCTGCGAGAATCCGTAAGAAGCTGAATGTCTGTAAGGGGGGACTGGTCGGAGTGAGAGGATTCGAACCTCCGGCCCCTAGCTCCCGAAGCTAGTGCTCTACCAGGCTGAGCTACACTCCGTCCCGCTTGTGCGGCGGGCCTGCCAGGTCCGGCGCGGGGGTGGTTATAATGCCCGCCCGGTCCTGCCGCAAGGCCTGATCCGGCCCCGGTAACGGGGGAAATCCGCCTTTTTCGCCAAGGGGATGCCTTGCCGGCCGATGTCCGGCCAAGGGGCGGGGGGCGGCCCGTAGCCGCCAGCCGGCGGTTCAGAAAGCGCGCTCGATGGAGAAATCGACCACGTCGAGGAAAGCGCGCTGCACCGGCGAATCGGGAAACAGCGCCAGCGCATCGCGCGCCATCTTGCCGTAATGGCGCGCCCGGTCGAGCGTGTCGGCCAGTGCCTTGTGCTTCTGCATCAGCTCCAGCGCATGTTCCAGGTCGCCGTCCCGCTGCTCCAGCCGTTCCATGGTGCGGCGCCAGAACTCCCGTTCCTCCTCCTCGCCGCGGCGGAAGGCGAGGATGACGGGCAGGGTGATCTTGCCCTCGCGGAAATCGTCGCCCACCGCCTTGCCCAGGGTCGCCTGGCGGGCGCTGTAGTCCAGCACGTCGTCGACCAGCTGGAAGGCGATGCCGATATTGGAGCCGTAGCTTTCCAGCGCCTCGCATTCGGCCGCCGGCCGTTCGGCGATGACGCCGCCGATCTGGCAGGCGGCGGCGAACAGCTTGGCGGTCTTGGCCTCGATGACTTCCAGATAGGCCGTCTCGCTGGTCGCCATGTTGTTGGCGGTCTGCAGCTGCAGCACCTCGCCCTCGGCGATCACCGAGGAGGCTTCCGACAGGATGCGCAGCACTTCCAGCGAGCCGACCTCGACCATCAGCTCGAAGGCGCGGGTGAACATGAAGTCGCCCACCAGCACCGGCGCCTTGTTGCCCCACACCGCATTGGCCGAGGGCTTGCCGCGGCGCAGGTCGGAGCCGTCGACCACGTCGTCGTGCAGCAGGGTGGCGGTATGGATGAACTCGACGCAGGCGGCCAGCAGGACGTGCTTGTCGCCGCGATAGTTGCACAGCCGGGCCGCCGCCAGGGTCAGCAGCGGGCGCAGCCGCTTGCCGCCGGCTTCGACCAGGTGCCCGGCCAGTTGCGGGATCAGCTCGACCGGCGAGTGCATGCGCTCGACGATGGCGTGGTTGACGCGCTCGAGATCGCTGCCGCAGAGCTGCATCAGCCCGTCCAGTCCAGGCGGGCGACCCTTGCGTTTTTCTTCGAGGCTGACAACGACGGCCATGCGATCTATTCTTCCTCTGCCGGTTTGGCCTCAGCATAGGGAAGCGAATCGGAGGGTCAAGCCGCCCGCCGTCGCCTGCAGTTCGCTGTGATGCGGCGTTGGGCCGCATAATCCGCCACAGTGCAACCGACGAATGGACAACCACACGATCACCGAAGACCGGCTGCTCGATGGCCGCGTGCGCTTGCTGCAGCCGGCTACCGGCTATCGCGTGGCGATGGATACGCTGGTGCTGGCGGCGGCGGTCGAGGCCGAAGCCGGCGAGGCGGTGCTCGATGTCGGCGCCGGCGTCGGGGCGGCCGCCCTGTGCCTGGCGGTGCGCGTGCCGGGCGTGCGCGTGGTCGGCATCGAGATGCAGCGCGAGCTGGTGTCGCTGGCGGCGCGCAACATCCAGCTCAACGGTCTGCACGAGCGGGTCGAGATGATCGTGGCCGACGTGGCGCAGCTTCCGCCGCCGCGGCTGGCCGCCGGCACCTTCCATCACGTCATGACCAACCCGCCGCATATCGCCGCCGACGAGGCGACGCTGCCACCCGATCCGGTCAAGGCCATCGCCAATGTCGAGAGCACCGCCACGCTGGCGAAATGGCTGACCTATTCGCTGCTGATGCTGCGCTCGAAGGGCACGCTGACCATCGTGCATCGCGCCGACCGGCTGGGCGAGATCCTGGCCGGCCTCAACGGCAAGGCGGGCGAGATCGTGGTCTATCCACTGTGGCCGGGCGAGGGGCGGGCCGCCCGTCGCGTACTGATCCGCGCCCGCAAGTCGGTGGCGACGCCGCTGCGGCTTGCGCCCGGGCTGGTGCTGCACGAGGATGGCGGCGGGCTGTCGCCGCAGGCCGAGGACGTGCTGCGCCATGCCGCACCCCTTTATCTCTGACCGGAGCCAAATCTCTGACCGGAGTCAGCGCGCATGAGCGATAACGGCCTGATGTCGATCCTGACCCTGCGCCGCTGGCGCC
>JBBCJW010000073.1:0-32038 GCA_037190765.1 Alphaproteobacteria bacterium | reverse complement strand
GTCGGCATGCTGCTGTCGCTCGCCATCATGCCGCTGGCGGCGCCGCAGTTCTGGCACCACCATTTCGGCAAGGTCGCCGGCTTCTGGGCGCTGGTCTTCGTCGTGCCCTTCGCCCTGACGCAGGGTTTCGGCGTCGCGCTCTACGAGGTGCTGCACACGCTGCTGCTGGAATACATCCCCTTCATCATCCTGCTGTTCGCCCTGTTCACCGTCGCCGGCGGCGTGCGCATCCGCGGCAATCTGCACGGCTCGCCCGCACTGAACACCGGCCTGCTGGCGGCCGGCACCATCGCGGCCGGCTGGATGGGCACCACCGGCGCGTCCATGCTGCTTATCCGCCCCATCCTGCGCGCCAACGACAACCGCAAGCGCAACGTGCACGTGGTGGTGTTCTTCATCTTCCTGGTCGCCAATATCGGCGGCTCGATGACGCCGCTGGGCGATCCGCCGCTGTTCCTGGGCTTCCTGAAGGGCGTTGACTTCTTCTGGCCCACCATCAACCTCGCCGCCCCCACCGTGCTGTGCGCGGTGGTGCTGCTGGGCCTGTTCTACGCCTATGACAGCCATCTCTACCGCAAGGAAGGCATCGTCCGCCCCGACCCGACGCCCGACAGCGCCGTCGGCGTGGAAGGCGGCGTCAACATCGTGCTGCTGGGCGGCGTGGTCGGCGCGGTGCTGCTGAGCGGGCTGTGGAAACCGGGCATCGCCATCACCGTCTTCTACGTCGAGGTCGAGATCCAGAACATCGCGCGCGATCTGCTGCTGATCGCCATTGCGCTGCTGTCGCTGCAGTTGACCAGCAAGGCAAGCCGCGACGCCAACGGCTTCTCCTGGGGCCCGATCCTGGAAGTGGCCAAGCTGTTCATCGGCATCTTCCTCACCATCATCCCCGCCATCGCCATCCTGCGCGCCGGCAGCGACGGCGCGCTGGCCGAGGTGGTGGCGCTGGTGTCGCAGCCGGACGGCTCGCCCGACAATGCGATGTATTTCTGGATCACCGGCGCGCTCTCCAGCTTCCTCGACAACGCGCCGACCTACCTGATCTTCTTCAACACCGCCGGCGGCGACGCCGCGACCTTGATGGGGCCGCTGGGCGGCACGCTGCTGGCGATCTCGGCCGGCGCGGTGTTCATGGGCGCCAACACCTATATCGGCAACGCGCCCAACTTCATGGTCAAGGCGATCGCCGAAGAGGCGGGCGTGAAGATGCCCAGCTTCTTCGGCTACATGGCGTGGTCCTGCGCCATCCTGCTGCCGCTGTTCGTGGTGGTGACGCTGGTCTTCTTCTGAGCGCGCAAGGTCCGCGCCGCCGGCAATCGTCCGGTCAGTGCGCCATCAGCAGCGGGACCGGGCTGTGGCTCAGCGCCCGCTGCGTGGCGCCGCCCAGCACCAGTTCGCGCAGGCGCGAATGGCCATAGGCGCCCATCACGATCGTGTCGGCGTTGATGGCCTGCGCATGCGCCAGCAGTTCGGCGCCCGCATTGCCGCCCGTGCCGAAATCGTGGCGGATGGTGGCCCGCACGCCCCGCCGCGCCAGCACCGTAGCGATGTCCATGCCGCCGAGCCGATCGAGACCGGGCTCGTCGATGGTCAGCAGCGTCACCTCCTCGGCCAGCTTCAATAGCGGCGTGGCATCGCGCAGGGCGCGGGCGCAGGTCCGGCTGCTCTTCCACGCCACCAGCACGCGGCGCGCCGCCGTCTTGCCGGCGAAGGCGGCCGGCAGCAGCAGCGTCGGACAGGCGGCGACCAGCGCCAGCCGGTCGACCGGCGGTCCGACCAGGTATTCCTCCAGCGATTGCGGCTGCGGCAGTGCTGCGATCGCCAGGTCGGCATAGCGCGAGTGCAGGGCCAGAACGTCCAGCGGCTCGCCCTCCGCCGCCCGCCATTCGCAGCCCAGGCCACGGCGGCGGCTGGCCTCGCGGAATCTCTCTTCCAGCGCGGCAGACAGTTTCCGGTTGTTCTCGGTGCGCTCGGCGAGCAGGACGGCGGAGGCGCCGCGTCCCATGATCGCGGTCGGCATCGAGGCCGGCGTCAGCGTCTGCAGCCCGACCAGATGCGCCTGCAGGCGCTCGGCCAGATCGAAGGCGACCTCCAGCCGCGACCCCAGATCGTCCGCACCGCTTATGTGCAGCAGCAAAGTCTTCACGCGCCCCTCCCGCAGCCTCGCCGGTCGATCAAGCCTAGAGCGGATCACGGTTGGACGGAAGCGCGAGCGATCCCGCCACGACGCGCGAAAGGGCCGCAGGGATAAGGACGCCGGCGAGATGCGTCAGGGTTGCAACTGGGTATAGACCGCCTTGGCCAGGTCGAGCAGCGCGGCGCGCTCGATCTCGCCGGAAAGTGCGTAGCCCTTGCCGTTGTCGACCCAGTAGAAGGTCGAGACCTTGTCCTGCTGGCGGAACTGGAAGGCGGTCTGCCCGTCGGCGGCGGTGGCCGCGACATAGGCGGTGATGCGCCTGCCCTCGCGGTTCTCGTACATGAGCTGCGCCGCCGGCCCGGTGTCGGAGGACAGCAGCCGCCCGCCCACCAGGCGGTAGCCCTTGTCCTCCAGCCGCGGCGCGACCAGCCTGGCGCCGACGCG
This sequence comes from Alphaproteobacteria bacterium, assembly GCA_037190765.1. Taxonomy (GTDB): domain Bacteria; phylum Pseudomonadota; class Alphaproteobacteria; order Reyranellales; family JAQSWP01; genus JAQSWP01. The sequence goes on along the minus strand of JBBCJW010000073.1, from coordinate 29,457 downwards.
CCGTCCCAGCCAGGTCACCAGATGCTGTTCCTGGTCGGCGCCGACCTCGACCGGATGGCGCACCTCGACGGCGAAGACGCGATGGGCGACGGCGGCCCTCTCCGCCAGGTGCCGCGCGTCGCGCGCCGGCGCGTCAGGGCGGGTCAGCGCCGCCCCGCCATAGCCGCCGGCCGCGCCCAGCGCCAGCAGCAGCACCGCCGCCACGGCCTGGCGCCACCATGGCCTTGCGGCGGCAGGAGCGGATGGTTGCGCCAGGGCCGCCAGCCGCGCCGGCACCGGCTCTTCCGCCACCGGTTCGAAGGCAGCGCGCAGCGCCTCGCCGGCCGCCTGCCAGTCGGCCACGCGCGCGGCCTGTTCGGGATTGGCCTCCAGCCAGGCCTGCACGCGGGCATGCGTGTCGGCATCGAGCCGGCCATCGACCCAGGCATGCAGCAGATCGTCGTCGATCGGCGGTTTTACGCCGCCGGGCGGCGTTGCGGTCATTTCACTCTCCACAATCCGCGCCGGCCGCCGCTCAGGCTCAGCTCGCGCAGCCGGTCGCGGGCGCGCGACAGGCGCGACATCACCGTGCCGATCGGCACGCCCAGCACCTGCGCCACTTCCTCGTAGCGCAGCCCCTCCAGCGCCACCAGCAACAGCACCTGGCGCTGCTCCAGCGACAGCGATCCCAGCGCGCTTACCACTTCCTGCAGCATCAGCCGGTCGATCTGGTCGCCGGGGCGGCCGACGCTGTTCTCAGCCCGTTCGATCGGGTCCCAGCCCGGCGCGCGCGACGCCGAGCGGCGCTGGTTGGCGTTGATGTTGTGCATGATGGTGAACAGCCAGCCGCGCAGGGAACCGCTCTGGCGCCACTGATGGGCGCGCGCGACGGCGCGCTCCAGGCAGTCCTGCACCAGATCGTCGGCCAGCGCCGCATCGCCCACCAAAGCGCGGGGGTTGCGGCGCAGCGCCGGGATGTGTTCCTGCAATCGGCCGCGCAAATCGCTCATGCCGTCACAACGACGCCCTCAGGGCCGGGCGATCTGCCACACATTGTTGACGCCATCGCCCGTGGTGTCCCCCGGCTTGGTGTCCCTGACCCAAGTATAGAGCGGCTTGCCCTTGTAGGCCCACTGTCTGCCGCCGTCGTCGCGGGTGATGATCGCCCAGTCGCCCGCGCCGCTGTCGCCGGCCGAAGCCATCAGCGGCGGCCAGTTGGCGGCGCACTGGCCGTTGCAGGCCGACTTGCCTGGCGTGGTGTCGCGGTCGAAGGTGTAGAGCGTCATGCCCTTGGCGTCGGTCAGGAGCCGGCCCTTGGCATTGTCGGCGACCCTGGCCGGCTCATCGGCGCAGGCCGACAGCAGGCCCAGCGCCAGGACGCCGGCGCCCAGGCTGTAAAGGAGCTTCATGCGCGTTCTCCGAAAGGGCTCGACGGCGGGCGGGATGTCCGCGGTGGCGGCCTCTGACGGATAGACACGGGCCGGCCCGTTCCTATTCCGGGAAAAGAAAAGGCCCGCCGGAGCGGGCCTTGGGATTGTATCGAAACCTTCTCTCTTCTCGTCTTGGCCCGGCTTGACCGGGCCATCCATATCGATGGCGGGAAACTAAAACGCGCCTCTTACACCACCCGGAAATTCTTGAACTGCCAGGGGTCCTTGCGGTCGAGATCCTCCGGGAACAGCCGCTCGCGGTCCTGCAGCGGCGTCCAGTCGGAATATTTGCCGACCACCGGCCCCAGATAGGGCATGCAGATTTCCAGGTTGCGGGCGAAATCCATGTCGTCGGCCTCGACGATGCCGCGGTTGGGATTCTCCAGCGCCCAGATGATGCCCGACAGGGTCGGCGCGGTGACCTGCAGCGAGGTGGCGTTGTTGTGCGGCGCCAGCTTGCGCGCCTCCTTGATGGAAAGCTGCGAGCCGTACCAGTAGGCGCCCTTCTTGTGGCCCATCAGCAGCACGCCCAGCTCGTCGATGCCGCTGACCACCTCCTCGACGATCAGCCGCTTCCGCTGCTGCTCGTGGAAATTCTTGCCGACGATCTCGTGCATCGACAGGATCGCCGCGTCGCAGGGATGGTAGGCGTAATGCACGGTCGGCCGGTAGCCGACCTTGCGGCCGCTGCGGACCGTGTAGTAGTCGGCGATCGAGATCGCCTCGTTGTGCGTGACGATGAAGCCGTGGAACGGGCCTTCCAGCGGCGTCCAGGTGCGCACCCGCGTGGTCAGGCCGGGCCGGTTGAGATAGATCGCCGAGCCGCAGCCGAATTTGTGCCGCGCGCCGTCCTTGGGAAAATGCTTCTCGTGCGTGCCCCAGCCCAACTCGGAAGGCTGGTTGCCCTCGCTGATGAAGCCGTCGATCGACCAGGTGTTGACGAACTCGCCGACCTTCTTGGGCAGGTTCGAGACCTGGGTGTCGCGCTCGGCGATATGGATGGTCTTGATGCCCAGCCGCCTGGCCAGCGCCGCCCACTGCTCGCGGCCGGCCGGCGTCTTCACCTTGACGCCGGTGTCGCGGGCGATGTTCAGCAGCGCCTGCTTGACGAAATGCGACACCAGGCCGGGATTGGCGCCGTGGCCGATCACCGCCGTCGGGCCGCCGGCGTATTTCTCGCGCAGCGCCAGCGCGCCCTCGCGCAGGGCGTAGTTGGAGCGCTCCGACACCGAAAGGTTGGGATCGGTATAGCCGCCCGGCCAGGGCTCGATGCAGGTGTCGATGTAGCGGGCGCCGGCCTGCTGGGCGAATTCGATCAGCGCCGTCGAGGCGACCTCGACCGAGAGATTGACGATGAAATCGTCCTTGCCCACCAGCGGCCCCAGCACGGCGCGCAGATTCTGCCGGGTCAGGGGCTTCTTGACGAAGGGGATACCGTATTCCTTCGCTTCGCGGCGGCCGCGCTCGTCGGCGGTGATGATGGTGATCTGCGCCGGCTTCATGTCGATGTGCCGCAGGATCAGCGGCAGCACGCCCTGCCCGATCGAGCCGAAGCCGATCATCACCATGCGGCCCTTGAAGCCGACGTATTTCGGATGTTTAGCCATGGTACCCCCTTGAAAGCGGACCGGCGGGGACTTGCCCCGCCGGCTTCAGGATCGACAGGTTGCCGGGAAGAGCTAGACGCAGATCGTCTTCAGCGGCGCGAACCCGTTGAAGTTCACCGACGAGTAGCTGGAGGTGTAGGCGCCGGTGGACAGGATCTCCACCTTGTCGCCGACCTTCAGGTCCACCGGCAGCTTGTACTCGGTCTTCTCGTACAGGATGTCGGCGCTGTCGCAGGTCGGACCGGCGATGATCACCGGGCCGGCCTTGCGGCCGTCCAGCTTGGTGCGGAAGCGGTACTTGATCGCCTCGTCCATGGTCTCGGCCATGCCGCCGAACTTGCCGATGTCGAGATAGACCCAGCGCTTCTTGTCGGCCGCGTCCTTCTTCGAGATCAGCACCACCTCGCTCTGGATCAGGCCGGCATCGCCCACCATCGACCGGCCGGGCTCGATGATCATTTCCGGCAGGTTGTTGCCGAAATGCTTGGTCATCGCCCGCATGATCGCCAGCGCGTACTCCTTCACGCCCGCCACTTCCGAGCGGTAGCGCGCCGGCAGGCCGCCGCCGAGGTTGATCATCTTCAGCTCGACGCCATCCTCCTGCAGCGCGAAGAAGAGCTGCGAGGTGCGGCCCAGGGCGCGGTCCCACTGCTCCAGGTCGGTCTGCTGCGAGCCGACATGGAAGGACAGGCCGTAGGGGTCCAGCCCCCACCTCTTGGCCTTGATCAGCAGGTCGCGCGCCATCTCCGGCGAGCAGCCGAACTTCTTCGACAGCGGCCACTCCGCACCGCCGCAATCGACCAGCACGCGGCAGAACACGCGCGCGCCGGGGGCGGCCTTGGCCAGCTTCTGCAGCTCGGCCTCGCTGTCGAAGGCGAACAGGCGCACGCCGCGGCCATAGGCCCAGGCGATGTCCTTCTCCTTCTTGATGGTGTTGCCGAAGGAGATGTCGGCCGCCTTCACGCCCTGGCTCATGCACAGCTCGATCTCGCCGCGCGAGGCGGTGTCGAAGCTGGAGCCGAGGTTGAACAGCCGGTCCACCACCTGCGGCGCCGGGTTGGCCTTGACGGCGTAGAAGATGCGGGCGAGCGGCAGGTACTCCCGCAGCTGGCGGAAGTTCTGCTCCACCGCGTCCAGATCCATGATCAGGACGGGAGTCTCGACGTCATTTTCCTTCAGGTAACGCTGGATACGATCGGTCATTTCAAGAAATCCACGAGCAAAAGGCTACGCAAGGCGTGCGGAGACGGCGCTCCGACGCGACGGCAGTTCCGGATGACACAAGGGCGTGGCCCTTATGCCTCCGCGCTCATACTCGAGTAGATGTTCAGGCGTCCGAACAGGCGGACGTGACCGTCAACCTTGGCGGCGACGGGGACGACGGAAAAGATATGTCGGAGTCGGGGCTCCCGCCCCGTGCGAACAGCAATCATCGAAAGTCCCTCCCGGAGCCGGCTCCTTCACCACCGGCATTGCCAAAAAGGACGCTTTCCGTCGCTGCATAACCACTACGGGGCCATAGGCGCGTGCGTGGGCGTCTGAGCGCGATAGATACGCCGTTTTTCCCGGGGTTCAAGGAATAATTGGCTGTGGGGGGAAATTTTCGCCCCGCTGTTGGATTTGCGACACATCACCGCCGCATTCCCGCCGCGACGCCTGCGCATGCCGACGACGATGCGGCGACGAAGCAACGACGCGACGATGCGGCGCGCTCAGGCCTCGGCCGCCGGCTCGCCCAGCTTCGGCAGGCGCGTGACGAGCAGCGTCATCAGCAGCAGCATCGCCAGTGCGGCGCCGACCGTCCAGGCGGGGCCGACATGCTCGGCGACGTTGCCCCACACCACGCCGCCGATAGCGAGGCTGCCGAAGAAGGACATCTGGTAGATGGCGATGCCGCGCGCCCGCACCCAGGCCGGCAGGCGCAGCTGGGCGGCGACGTTGTTGGAGGCGATGACGCAGATCCAGCCGATGCCGCACAGCCCGACGCCCAGCCCCGACACCGGCGGCGAGGGCACGATCGACAGCCCCATGCCGGCGGCGAACACCAGCATGCCGGCCGGCACCGCGCCCTCGGCGCCGAACCAGCGCCGCAGCAGCGGCAGCACGAAGGCGCCCAGCACCGCGCCGGCGCCGAAGGCGGAGTAGATGATGCCGAAGCCGGTCGCCGTCAGCTCCAGGTAGTCGCGCGCCAGCAGCGGCAGCATGGCGATCAGCGACCCCGCCGGCAGGAAGAACAGCAGCGCGCGCAGCAGCACGACGTGGATCTCCCGCGCCTGGCGCATGTAGGCGACGCCGCTGACCACGCCGGCCAGGAAGCCGCGCGGCGCCTGCTCGACCGTCGGCCGCTTCCAGGTCAGCAGCGCCAGCACCACCGCCAGGAAGCTGACGGCGTTGAGGGCGAACAGCGCCACCGTACCGGCGGCGGCATAGACCACGCCGCCAATGCCGGGGCCGACGGTGCGGGCGACGTTGAAGCCCGCACTGTTCAGCGCCACCGCCGGCGGCAGCAGGCGGCGGCCGACCAGCTCGGGCACCGCCGACTGCCAGGCCGGGCCGTGCATGGCGTTGCCGATGCCCAGGCAGAAGGTGAGGATCAGCAGGCTCCAGGCCGTCAGGTGGCCGGTGAAGGCCAGCAGCGCCAGCGCCGCCGCGCACAGCATCATCCAGAGCTGGCAGCCGATCAGGTAGTTGCGCCGGTTGAGCTGGTCGGCCAGCACGCCGGCGGGATAGGCGAAGAAGAACACCGGCAGGGTGCTGGCGGTCGCCACCAGCGCCACCATCAGCGGCGAGGAGGCCAGATGCGTCATCTCCCAGGAGGCGCCGACGGTCTGCATCCAGCCGCCGATGTTCGATACTAGGTTGGCGATCCAGATGGTCAGGAAGGTGCGGTCGCGCAATGGCTCCAGGGCACCCGGCTGGCCAGGCGGCGACGGCGACTCCGGAGAAGCGACAGCGGCCAAGGCAGGGGCCTGAACGGAAAGGGGAAAAAGCGGCGGCGAGACTAGTGCGGATCGCCGCCGGAGGGAAGCGCCGGCGCCGGTTTGCGCGGCCAACGCCGCTGCAATTCACGTATGTGCGCGGAATCACCGTTTTCGCTGGCGCCGGCCCGGCTTTCGGCTCCGAGGCGCGGCGCATTGCAGCCTTGCGCGGCGGGGAGGGAACGGGGTAACACCCGCACGGCCGCTTCCGCCCAAGGAGGCGCCGCAAGGCCACAACCAGCGCCGGACCGACATGAAAGCCATCATCCTGAGCGCCGGACAGGGTTCCCGGCTGCTGCCGCTGACCCAGGACCGGCCCAAATGCCTGCTGCCGATCGGGCCGCGCAGCCTGCTGGAGTGGCAGGTGCGGGCGATCGAGGCCTGCGGCATCCAGGACATCTCCATCGTTATCGGCTTCCGCTCGGAGATGATGGAGGCGGAGCTGGCGCGGCTGGCGCGGCCGGGGCTGACCCTGCGGCCGGTGTTCAACCCCTTCTACAAGGTGGCCGACAATCTCGGCTCCTGCTGGCTGGCGCGCGAGCACATGCAGGGCGACTTCCTGCTGGTCAACGGCGACACGCTGTTCGAGACCGCCCTGCTGCGCCAGGTGCTGGCCAGCCCCAGGGCCAACATCACCGTCACCGTCGACCGCAAGCCGGCCTATGACGAGGACGACATGAAGGTGCGGCGCGAGGGCAGCCAGCTCAAGGCCATCGGCAAGAAGCTGCCGCTCGACACCGTCAACGCCGAGTCGATCGGCATGCTGCTGTTCCGCGACCAGGGCCCGGCCCTGTTCCGCGACGCCGTCGAGCGCTTCATGCGCACGCCCGAGGGCGCCACGGTGTGGTACCTGCAGGTGATCCACGCGCTGGCCCAGACCGAGCGGATCGAGACGGCGCTGATCGAGGGGCTGCACTGGGGCGAGGTCGATTTCCCGCCCGACCTGGAGAAGGTGCGCCAGATGGTGGCGGTGTGGCCGGACAAGGCCTGAGACGTCAGCCGGTCTCGCCCTGCCGGCGCAGGATGTCCTCCACCAGCGCCAGATCTTCCGGCTTGTCGACGTCGATCGGCGCCTCGGCGAAGGGCATCACCACCGCCCTGCCCTCGACCCCGATCACCCGCGACAGCTCGGCCATAGCGCGGTCCAGATCGGGCCGCCGCAGCAGATAGACCAGCAGCGGGCGCAGGCCGATGGCGGCGATCAGCCGCCACGGCTGCTTGCGATGCCGCTCCAGCCGCACCCAGAACTCGATCGCCCGCCTCGCCTGCGGCTGCAGCAGGGCGAAGAGGTTGCAGCCCGACCAGCGCTCGTCGCCCAGCCGGTAGAAGGTGCGCAGCGCGCCGGGATATTTGCCCAGCACCACCGAGGCCGGCGCCAGCCCGACCGCGATCTGCGCCCCGGTCTGCAGCGATCGGCTGCAGAAATGCTCGACCATCTGCGGCGTCAGCAGGGCATGGTCGGCGGCGGTGACCAGCACCGGCAACTCGCGCTCCAGCGCCGCCATGGCCTGCGCCACGCTCTGCGCCGGCGAGGCGGCAGCCGGCAGCACCTCGATCCGTCCGTCGGCGATGGCGGCGCGCAGTTCGGGAATGGCGTCGAACAGCGCCGGATGGTTGGACTGCAGCACGATGCGGCCGATGCCGTCCGCTGCCTGCAATGCCCGCACCACCCGCAGAAGCATGGGTACGCCCAGCACCGGCGCCAGCGCCTTGTGGGCGACGCCGCAGGCCTGCGCCACCGGATCGGCCGGCCCGCGGCTGCCGGCCAGCACCAGCGCCGTGAAACGCTGCGGCGCGGCGGCCATCTCAGGCCAGCGGCCGCGTATAGAGGCGGTAGGCCTTGTATTCACGCCCGCCGGCCTGCTCGATGATGCGGCGCGTGACCGCGTTGGTCTCCAGGATCCAGCCCAGCTCGGCGTAGTGATAGCCCAGCGCCGTGCCGTTCTCGCGCAGCTTGTCGATCACCATCATCGCCAGCGCCGCCCCCAGCGGCGTGTTGCGCAGGCTCATGCGCACGCCCATCAGCGCCACCCGCCCGCTCTTCACCCGCTTCACCTTCAGCCGCCACAACAGCTTCGCCCAGTTGAGCGGCAACAGCTTGCCGCCCATGTCGGCCACCGCCTCGTTGAGGTTGGGCAGGGTCAGGATCATCGCCACCGGCTGCTCGTCCAGCTCCGCCAGCCAGATCAGCCTGGGATCGACCAGCGGCTTCAGCGTCTTGGCCGCCGCGGCGATCTCCGCCTGCGTCATGGGCACGAAACCCCAGTTGTCCTGCCAGGCGTCGTTGAAGATATCGACCACCGTGCTCACTTCCTCGGCGAAGCGCGACATGTCGACCGACCGCACCTTGACCCGCCCCTTGGCGTAGCGCTCGATCAGCCGCTGGCCGATGGTGACCGGCGCCTTGCGCACGTCGTACTCGTAGGAATAGAGGTCCATCAGCTTGGCGTAGCCGGCGCCTTCGATGCGGGTGGGCGCGTAGGGCGGGCCGTAGGGCATCAGCAGCATCGGCCGTTCGTCGAAGCCGCCGATCATCTGCCCGACCTCATCGTTGATCGACACGCTGAGCGGGCCGACGATCCTCTTCATGCCGCGCGCCTGAAGCCATGCCTCGGCGGCGCGGAACAGGGCGTCGAACACCGCCGGATCGTCCTCCGCGTCGAGCAGGCCGAAATGGCCGGTGTCGTCCCGGTGCCGCTCCAGATGCGCGCGATCGACCTGCACCATGATGCGGCCGACGACGCGGCCGCCGCGCCGGGCCAGCAGGAAGGCGACGTCGGCGTGATGGAAATGCGGGTTCTTGACCGGCGAGAAGGCGTCGAGGCGCTCCAGGGTCAGATGCGGCGCATAGCCCTGGTGGCCGCGATAGAGACGGATCGGCAGCTCGATGAATTGGCGCAGATCGGATTTGCCGGCAACCGGCTGGACCACAATGTCGCTCATGCTGGCGGCCGCCCCTCCCCCGAGCGGGCGGACGGAGTCTCAGGCCGCCCGGGTGCGGGCGTCCTCGCCGTCCTTGTATCCCAGATCGGCGCCCACCGCGTCGGCACCGGCGATCGGTTCGCCCGGCCGCCAACGCCGCCCGTCGCCGCCGGTGCGGATGCTGCCCGACAGTTCCGCCACCCAGGGGTAGCGCTCGGCCTGGCGCTCGTCGTAGCCGAGGTTGAACACGGTCGGGCTCTTGGGCAGGTCGCGCGCCTTGCCGTAGAAGGTGCCGAACACGCGGTCGACCAGGAAATTGGTGATGCCGTGGTTGCCGTTCTCGTTGTGGAAATGGTGCAGCAGGTGCAGCCGCTTCATCTCCTGCATCAGCTTGGATTTCGGCCGGTAGTTCAGGTGCTGCGCCGAATGGCAGAACTCGTAGAAGCAGGTGGTCAGCACGGCGGCAGTGAAGCAGGCGGCCGCGCCAGCAGCGCCGGCGATCAGCCAGCCCAGCGGCAGGGTGATGATCGAAATGGTCGGCAGGGTGGTGTAGAGCGCGCCGAACAGCACGCCCAGATCGTGCGGATCCTGGTGATGGTCGAAATGGATGCGCTTCCACACCTTGGCGGTCAGCGGCGACTTGTAGAGGAAGCGGCTGTGCAGCACCCAGCGATGCAGCGCGTACCACACCACGGGATAGACCACGACGGCAGCCAGGGCCGCCAGCGCGATCCAGGGCGCGGCGGCCCACGAAGGCGCCAGCACGACGGTAGCGAGCGAACCGGCCACGGCGAGGACGAGGTAAGCCGCCACGGCGTAATGGGTGAAATAGGCCTTCACCAGCTCCGCCATGGTCATGCGCGACAGATTGTATTTTGCCCCGGCCCAGAAGCCGAAACGCGGCGCCATGCTGTCTCTCGAACCTTGCTAGATCGCTGCACGAACAGGCGAGGAGCGCTGTCGTGCAATCGCAACATAACCCCCGACACCCCCGATTAACAGGCTGAAACGCCGTAACAATCCGTCATTGTTGGTGAGCGCGAAATGCGCTGTGGCGCGGTAGAGGACTGATGCGGAAAGCGAAATCCCGCCGCTCAGGCCGGCAGCGATTTTTCGCCGCGCAGCAGGATCCAGGCCGTGCGCGCGGCATGCCAGAGCACGGTCAGCGCCTGCCATGCGACGATGACGTAAAAAGTCTCCAGTCCCAGGCCCAGGATCAGGCCGAGGGTGAAGAGCGGCAGGTTGATGTTGCGGCGGGAGATGACGGTGCGCACCAGCCCGTCGATCGGGGCATGCGCATGCAGGCCGCGACCGAAGCGGGCCTTGTAGATCGCCAGCACCAGCCGGTCAGCGACGTAGAACCCGACCAGCACCACCGCCGCCTGCACCACCGGCACCGCCATGGCGGTTGCCAGCGGCGGCGCCAGGCCCAGCCCCGCCAGACCCAGCGCCCAGGCGAGGTACCATAGCGGCGGATGCACGATGTCCAGCCCGTGGTCGAGCAGGTTGCCCAGGGCGGAGTCGGAATAGGTCAGCCGCGCCAGCTTGCCGTCCACCGAATCGAGCACGCTCATGCCATAGGCGCAGAGCAGGCCGGCCAGCCACCAGCCCAGCGCGAAGAACGGCACGGCGGCGAAGGTCAGCACGATGGAAACCCAGGTCACCGTGTTGGGATGCACCCGCCAGCGCGCCAGCGGCCGCACCGACAGCCAGACCAGCGGCGGATAGACGTATTTGGTGAAGAAATCAGTCGAGCCCTTGTACGAGGACTCGAACATGAACCGCTCCAGCACCCGGCGCTGGCCCTCGTCCGCGACCGGACGCAGCCAGAACGGCAGGTCGCGGCGCAGCACGGCGATATGGGCGGCGAAATCCTCCTGCCGCAGGCGGCTGACTTCGGAACGGCGCTGCAGCGTGTCGATCAGGGTCGGCCAGTCGGCGACCTCGGCCAGCGCCGCCAGCACCGCCTCGTCCTCCAGCCGCAGCAGCGCCACGCTGCCGCTGTCGTCGGCGGCGATCCAGTTGCCGGCGCGCCCGCGCAGCTCGCCATAGAGGCGCTGGTCGATGGCGGCATCGCCGGGCACCGCCAGCAGCGGCCCACCACTCTCGCGCAGCGCCCGCAGCAGGCGCGCGCCCAGCGGTGCGGTGTCGGGACGGCAGGCGACATCGGCACGGCGCAGTTCTGCGGGCAGGGCGGCGAAAGCGGCCTCGCCGCCATCGACGATGGCCGGCAGCGGCGGCGCCTTGTGGCGGGCGCCGCGGATATGGCGCTCGACCAGGCTCATGCCGAAGACGCGCAAGCGCGGATCGGCCACGGCGGCGTCGATCCACAGTTTCATGGGATGTTCATATGGGGCCGTTCAGACCTGCTCGACGCGCAGCAGCACGCTGCCGCCGATGCTGGCGAAGATGGCGATCGGCGCCCAGGCGGCCAGCACCGGCAGCAGCGCGCCGGTCTCGCCCAGCGCCGTCGACAGCCCGTCGGAGACGAAGAACAGGAAGCCCAGCCCGATGCCCAACGTCATGCGCGATGCGGTGCCGCCGCTGCGCAGGTTGGCCTGCGACACCGGTGCGGCCAGCAGCACCATCAGCAGGCACAGCACCGGCAGGGCCAGGCGCTTGTGCAGCCAGGTCTCGTAGACGAAGACCGGGCGCGAGCCGATGCCGGCGGTGCGCGACAGCGACAGCAGGTCGGTGGTGGTGAACTGGTTGGGCGGCACGGTGAGGTCGGCGAAATCCGACGGCCGCAGCTTGGTCTGCCACTGCTGCAGCGGCGCGCGGCTGATGCGCCGCTCCTCGCGGTCGATGTCGAGCACGGAAACGTCGGTCAGGGTCCAGGCCTCGGCCGTCGGTTCGTAGGTGGCGGAGCGGGCGAAGCGGCGCTGCACCATCACGCCGCGCTCGTTGCGGGTGATGATCTCGACTTCGGCCAGCACCGCCCCCTCGCGCAGCACCCGCGCCGCCCGCACGATCATGGCACCGTCGCGGATCCAGGCCGGCGGCGGCGCTTCCGCCTGCGCCGCGCGCTTGGGCGTCACGATCTCCCTCTCGCCCAGCGCCCGCAGCGAGGCCGGCGCAACGCGGTCGGCGACCACGAAATGGACGGCGGCGAACAGCAGGCCGGCGGGCATCATGCACAGCAGCAGCCGGTAGAACGACATGCCGGCCGCCTTCAGCGCCATCACCTCGTTGTTGTTGGCCATGCCCAGCAGGGTGATCAGCGAGCCGACCAGGATCGAGAACGGCATCACCAGCGCCACCGTCGCCGGCAGGCGGTAGCCGAGATACATCAGCACCGGCCCCAGGCCCGGCCCGTAGCGGTCGGCGATGTCGTCGGCATTGCCGAACAGGTCGAACATCTGCACCAGGGCGGCGAAGCCCAGCAGCACCAGCCCGACCCGCCGCAGCAGCAGCAGGCTGACATAGCGCAGCGCCACGCCGCTCATGTCTCGATCCGCCGCGCCAGCAGCCGCGCCAGCCCGTCGCGCCAGCGGCCGATGCGGGCGAACAGCAGCACCACCGGGTTCTCGCGCGGCCAGATGCTGACGGCGGCGAACAGCCAGGTCGAGAGCACGGCGAACAGCAGGAACGGCACCCACAGGCCGACGAAGGAGCTGACGCGGCCGGTGGTGGCCATGGCTTCGCCGAAATTGACCATGTTGTGGTAGAACACCATCAGCACCACGCCGACGGCGATGCCGATGTTGCGCTCGTTGCGCCGCGTCGCCAGCCCCAGCGGCACCGCCAGCATGGGGATGATCAGCAGCGACAGGGTGCGCACGATGCGCCCGTGCAGTTCGGCCTGCACCGCCGAGCGTTTGGGGCCGGCCTCGCCGTCGGCCTTGTTGCGCTGGTCCCACAGCTCGCGGATGGTCAGCTCGCGCTCGCTGACGCGCTGGCGGAACGGGCCGGGCAGCGCCACCTCGATCGGCAGCTCGAACGTGTCGAAGGTCAGCGCCGTGGCCTGGCCGTTGTCGCCGCGGATCTCGGTGCGCACGCCGCGTTCCAGCCGCAGCACGATCTCCAGCTCCTCCGGGCGGCGGAAGGCCTCGCCGCTCTCGGCGGTCATGGCGATGATCCTGCCGTCATCCTCGCGGCGATAGATGAAGACGCCCTGCAGCTTGCCGCCGTCGGGCGAAATGTCGTCCACCATCACCGTGTAGCCGCCCAGCCCGGTGAAGAAGGCGCCCTTCTCCAGCGCCAGGTCCCACACCGAGTTGGTCGCGGCATAGACCAGCGCGCGATAGGCGTAGCGGGTGTGCGGCTGCAGGTAGGAATAGAGCGCGAAGACGATGATGGAGATGACGAAGGACAGGCCCAGCAGCGGCCACAGCAGCCGGCGCAGGCCGACGCCGACCGCGTTCATCGCGTCCAGCTCGCTGTCCACCGACAGGCGCGTGGTGGCCAGCATGATGCCGACGAACAGTGCGGCCGGCAGGGCGATGCCGAGATAATGCGGCACCAGGTTGCCGATCATCTTCAGCACCAGGAACAGCGGCCCGCCCTGGTTGACCAGCACCTCCATCAGCCGGACCATGCGCTCCAGCAGCAGCGCCACCAGCGCGATGCTGACCGTCGCCACCAGCGGCGTCAGCGTGCGTTCCAGGACGTAGCGGTCGATGCGGGTCAAGCGGGGGTTCTTCTTCCTCAGGCCAGCGCCTGGCGCAGCTCGCCGACCAGCCTGTCGAACGTCGCTTCGTCGAGGGCGGGAAACTGGCCCAGCGCCGGCACGGCCGGCCAGCCGGCATCGGGGAAGGCCACGCCGGCAAACTCGCGCGGGCTGGCGTAGCGCGGGATGACGTGGAAGTGCACGTGCGGATCGACCATCATCAGGCACAGGTAATTGATCTTGTCCCAGCCGAACTTCGCCTTCAGCCCGCGCTCGATGCGGCCGACCAGCGTCTTCATCTCGGCGAAGGCCTCGGCGCTGACATCGGCAAGCTGCGTCACCGGCTCGCGGCAGGCCAGCACCAGCGAGCCCAGGGTCGGCTGCTGCGGGCGGGCCAGGACGACCCAGTGCGCGGTCTCGATCAGCGTGGTGCGCGGATAGCCGAACTTGCGCATGGTCTCGTTGACGCCGGACATTGCTCGTTGCTCCTCAGGCGGCCCGCGCCACATCGGGGCCCGGATCGCGCGCCAGGTCCATGGTGAAAGCGCTTTCGGCGCGGCAGGTCTTGGCATCCAGCTCGATGCGGCGGATTTCCACCGCAAGCCGCCAGCGCCCGTCCTGCCGCTCGATGCTCAGCGCATGATAGCCGCCCGCGCCGTAATGCGATTGCGGGTCGGTCGAGGCGGAGATCACGCCCATGACCGGAATGTCGCCGGCGGGCCCCGGAATGCGCGCCAGCAGCGAGCGGTGCAGATGACCATGCAGCACCAGCTCGGCGCCGACCCGGCCCAGCATGGCGCGCACCGCCGGCGCATCGCGCAGCCGCTTGCGCCAGGCGGCGGCGGCTTCCTGCGGCGGATGATGGATCAGCACGATGCGGAACAGCCCGTCCCGCTTCAGCTGCGCCAGCATCTTCTCCGCCGCGGCAAGCTGCTCGGGCCCGACCGCGCCGGTGGCGGTCAGCGGGCTGGAAGGCTGGGCGGTCGATAGGCCGACGAAGGCGACCGGCCCGCGCACGCGCAGGAAGGGAAAATCCTGCGGCCCCCGCGGTTCCTTGCCGTTGTCGCCGGTCATGAACGGCGCCCATTGCTGCAGCCCGGTGGCCCAGTCGACGCCGACATAGGCATCGTGGTTGCCCGGCACGACCGTGACCCTGTCGGATGGGCCCAGCGCATCCAGCCAGGCGCGCGCCAGATGGAATTCCTGCGGCAGGGAGATGTTGGCGAGATCGCCGGTGACGGCGATGTGGTCGAATTTCTGCGCCGCGACATCGCGCGCCACCGCTTCGAGCGAGCGGCCGACATGGATATGGCGGCGGCGCAGATGCCAGGACAGCAGACCCAGCACGCGCTTGGACGCCAGGGCGCGCAACCCGGCCTGCGGCAGCGGGCCGAGATGGGGGTCGGAAAGATGAGCCAGCCGGAACATCGCCACAGGTGATCGCCCTGAAAGCCTTGCGGGTCAAGGCTTTATTGCCTAATTAACCATGGGCCCGCCGCCCGGAAAACGCCGTGAACCAAGCCGATATAGTCTCTTCCGCCAGCAATTCCACCGCCTTGCCTTCGATCTGGCTGGTAGGCAACAGCGACATTGCGCCCTTCGGCATCAGCCCGGTCGAGCGTCTGCGCCGCAGCCTGGGCAAGCACAAGGTCGAGCGTTTCCTGGGACCGCATGCCGACCCGCCCGATACGGGCAGGGTATTGCTGGTAGCGGGCGACCGTCTGTTCGACGACGCGCTGGCCGCCGACATGGTCGGCCGCGCCGACTATCTGCTGCTGGACGATCACGGCATTCCGGTGGCGGCCAATGTGGCGGCGGCGAAGGCGCTGCCGGTCCATGCCCTGCTGGAAAAAGGCACAGCCCCGCCACCGGCGGAAATCGCCGCGCTGGGCCTGGCGCCGGTGACGGCCGGCACCCTGGGGCTGGCCTACCGCCGGGCGCTGCGCAAGCGCGAGGACCCGTTCATCCTCGACCTCAACAGACTGTCGCGGGCGCAGGCGGAGTGGCGGCTGCTGATGGGCGCCTACAAGGGCGTCACCGACCTGGTGACCAAATATGTCTGGCCGGTGCCCGCCCTATGGGCGGTCCGCTTCTGCGCCGCCGCCCGCATCAGCCCCAACATGGTGACCCTGCTCAGCCTGGGCTTCGTGCTGCTGGCGATGTGGCTGTTCTCGATCGGCTGGTTCGGCGCCGGGCTGGTGGCGGCCTGGATCATGACCTTCCTCGACACGGTGGACGGCAAGCTGGCGCGCGTCACCCTGACCTCGACCGGCTGGGGCGATGTGTTCGACCACGGCATCGACCATGTGCATCCGCCGTTCTGGTGGGCGGCGTGGTGGTGGGGACTGGTCAGCCACGGCTATACCGGCACCGGCACCAGCGAGCTGGCGCTGTGGATCGTGGTCGGCGGTTATGTCGTGGGACGGCTGCAGGAAGGGCTGTTCCTGTTCCTGTTCAAGATCGAGATGCATGCCTGGCAGCGGCTCGATTCGCTGTTCCGCCTCATCACCCAGCGGCGCAATCCCAACCTGCTGATCCTCACCGGCTTCACCATCGCCGGCGCGCCGCAGGAGGGCTTCCTGGCGGTGGCGATCTGGACCGTGGTGTCGCTGGCCTTCCATTGCGGCCGCATCGTCATGGCTTTCCGCGCCAGCCGGCGCGACGGCGGCATCACCTCGTGGCTGGCGCGGCCGGCGCCGGACCAGGCATAAGGCCAGGCATGAGCGACAGCGGCCGCGCCGCCCTGCTGCACACCATCGCCGCCGAGACCAGGCGCGGCGTCAGCGCCGAAGCCGCCGCCCTGTCCGACGCGCTGCGCGCCAGGCATGGCGAGACGGTGCTGGCCACCCTCTTCTACGGTTCCTGCCTGCGGCCGCCGACGCCGGACGCTCTCGGCCCCGGCGGGGCGGACGAGCGGCTGTACGATTTCTACGTGCTGGTGCGCGACCTGCGCGCCGCCAATGGCAGCACTTTGCGCGCCTGCGGCAACCGCCTGCTGCCGCCCAACGTCTATTTCCTGCAGACGCCGTTCGGCACCGGCACGGTACGCTGCAAATACGCGGTGCTGACCCTGGCGCAGTTCACCGAGGGCTGTTCGACCCGCTACTTCCACAATTATTTCTGGGGCCGCTTCGCGCAGCCCGCCGCCGTGCCGTTCGCCCGCGACGAGGACACGCGCGCCGCCATCGATACCGCGCTGGCCGAGGCGGTGGCGACCCTGATCGGCCGCACCGCGCCGCTGTTCGACCTGCCCTTCACGCCGGCCCAGCTATGGACGCGCGCCTTCGCCGAATCCTACCGCTGCGAATTGCGGCCCGAATCGCCCGAGCGTGCCGGCCAGATCTATCGCGCCGACGCCGCCCGCTACGATGCGATTACCGAGGCGGCCCTGACCGCCGCCGGACTGCCGGCGGCCGCCGGCGGTGGGCGCATCATGCCGGCGCCCGACCGCAGGGCGCCAAGACGCTGGGCGCTGCGGCGCGTCGTCGGCAAGAGCTTCAACGTGCTGCGGCTGGTCAAGGCCAGCACCACGGTCGCCGACGGCATCGACTACATATTATGGAAGATCGAACGCCACTCGGGCGTGAAGACCACGCTCAGCCCCTGGCAGCGCCGCCATCCGCTGCTGGCCGCGCCCGGCCTGGCGTGGAAGCTCTACCGGCAGGGCGCGTTCCGCTGAAACCGCGCGGCATTATGCCCGGCGGCACGATCTTCCCTGGAAACGGCAAAGGCGTATTGTGCCGACCATGCGGGTGCATGGGCTGAAACTGAACCGCCTGAGCGGCTGGCTGCTGGCCATCGCGCTGGTGCTGCCCAGCCTGATCGGCTGGCTGCCGATGCCGATGCGCGCCCAGGCGGCGGTGGCGGCCACGGTCGAGACGGCGCATGACGCAACGCAGCGCCTGCTGGCCGACCTAGCGGTGCTGTGCACGCCTTACGGGCTGCGCCTGGCCGGACAGAACGAGCCGCCGGCCAAACCCGCCGACCAGTCCGCTACCGACATCTGCATCCTGTGCGGGCTGGCCACCGGCGCCGCGCTGGGCGTGTTCCAGGGCGTTGTCCAGCTTCCCGCACCGGGCGACGCACCCGTCCTCGTCAAAGCCGCCGTCCCCGCGCCGGCGCCCGAACGAAACCTCGATCCCAGGCCGCCCAGCCGCGGTCCGCCGAACTAAGCCGCAACCACCCCTCGTCTGCATCGTCCGTCGCCCGCGCGGCGGACCGGCTTTCCGTTCGCACAAGGATCACGTTCATGGTCACCCGTCGTTTTCTTCTCCTCGCCACCCTGGCGACCGCCATTGCCGCGCCCGCCGCCGCCCACGACTACACGCTGGGCGCGTTGAAGATCGGCCATCCCTGGGCCCGCGCCACCGTGGCGCCGACCGGCGGCGCCTTCCTGTCGGTGGAGAACACCGGCAGCGCGCCCGACCGGCTGCTGCGCGCCGCCGCCGACATCGCCGGCAAAGTCGAACTGCACACCCACATCAGGGAAGGCGACGTCATGCGCATGCGCGCCGTCGAGGCCATCGACCTGCCCGCCGGCCAGACGGTCAAGCTGCAGCCCGGCGGCTATCACATCATGCTGTTCGAGCTGAAGCGGCCGCTGAAGGAAGGCGAGCGCTTCCCGCTGACCCTGGAGTTCGAAAAGGCCGGCCGGCTGGAGGTCGAGATCGCCGTCGACAAGCCGGGCGCGGGCGCGCCGGCCGGTGGCCATCACCGGCACTAAGAGCAAATCACGTTCTGACGGAATCGCGAGCGATCCCGTCAGCGAGCGATCCCGTCAGAACGTGTGAATTTGCTCTAAACATCAAGAAATAGAGCCGACGACAGCCGGCGCAAGCGAAAAGGGCGGAGGAAACCCTCCGCCCTTTCCAATCCCCCCAAGCGAAACGAAATCAGCCGGCGGCGGCCAGCACCGGGCGCGGCAGCAGGCCGAGCGAGCGGGCGATGCCGGTCAGCGTCTCGATCACCAGTTCGAGCTGCTCGCGCGTGTGCGCGGCGCACACCGAGCAGCGCAGCAGCGACACGCCGTTGGGCGTGGCGAAGGCGCCGGCCAGGTTGACGTAGATGCCGGCGTCGAGCAGCGCCTTCCACACGAAGGTGGTGGTCTCCAGGCTCGGCATGTGCACGGCCACGACCGGGCTGCGGTCGGGACCGAGGCGGAAGCCGGCCGCCTCCAGCCCGTCATACAGCACCGACACGTTGTGCCACAGCCGCGTGCGCAGCTCGGGCCGCGCGCCGATGACGTTGAGCGCCTGGCGCACCGAGGCGATGACGGCCGGCGGCAGCGAGGCGGTGAACATATAGGGCCGGGTCAGCAGGCGCAGGCTCTCGAACTCGGGATGGTTGGAGACGCAGAAGCCACCCACCGCGCCCAGCGCCTTGGAGAAGGTGCCGACCACGAAATCGACCTGGTCGAGAATGCCGGCCTCTTCCACCATGCCGCGGCCGCGCTCGCCCAGCACGCCCATGGAATGGGCCTCGTCCACCAGCAGGTAGGCGCCGTGGCGCTTGGTGACGTCGCAAATCTGCTTCAGCGGCGCCTTGTCGCCCAGCATCGAATAGATGCCCTCGACCACCACCAGCTTGTTGCCGGCCGTGCCGTTCAGCCGGCGCAGCCGCTTCTCCAGGTCCGCCGCGTCGTTGTGGCGGAAGCGGATCACGGTGGCGGCCGTCATCTTGCAGGCGTCGTAGATGCTGGCGTGGCTGTCGGCGTCGATGATCAGGTAGTCGCCCTCGCCCACCAGGGTGGCGATGGTGCCGAGATTGGCCTGGAAGCCGGTGCTGAACACCATGCAGTGCGCCATGCCGTAGAACTCGGCCAGCTCGCGCTCCAGCGATTCGTGCTGGTCGTAGCTGCCGTTGGCGGTGCGCGAGCCGGTGGTGCCGGTGCCCTCGCTGCGCAGCGCGTCCACCGCGCTCTCGACGCAGCTCTCGTCGAAGGTCAGGCCGAGATAGTTGTTGGTGCCCACCATCAGGGTGCGCTGGCCGTTGACCACCGCCTCGGTCGGCGACAGCACCTTCTGCAGGCGCACCCGCAGCGGGTCGATGCCGGCATCCTTGGCGGTCTGGTAGCGCTCCAAGAGAGCGGCGTGACGATCAAAAAGACCCATGCGATCAAGCCCCCGTGCGCAGCTGGCTGACGGCGTCAACCAGTTCGCGAACCGTCTTCGTCTCGGCAACGACATTGAGGGGGATCGACACGTCGAACTTGTCTTCAAGTTCCATGATCATGTCCATCACCGCCAGCGAATCGATGTTCAGATCGCGCGTGATGTCGGTATCCAGCGTGATCGTCGCGTCACCTTTGCGGAACGGCTCCAGCAGTTTCACGATCTCGGCAAAGGCTTCCCTTTGACCGAGGGCCAAGCCGTCGTTCATCCCTTCCTCCGCCACATCAACTAGTCTGAGGACGCTGGAACGACCCATTGACCTTGCGACTCTTGTTACACTTTCGCGCCACGGCGGCGCGGTGCGACGGATTACGCCAAATCATTGACCGGATTGGGAAATGACAAATTATGTCGCTTTGTTACACGGGCGTTAAAGCCAGTGTTTGCGCCGGTACCAGGCGATGGTGCCGGCGAAGCCTTCCGCCAGGCGGATTTGCGGCGACCAGCCGATGAAAGCCGCCAGACGGCGGTCATGGCACACCCAGTCGGGATGGAAAATCTCCCGCACCTTGGCCGGCGACAGGATGCGGGGCCGGCCGTCCAGCCGGGTCAGCCCCTGGACCAGCGCCGCCGCCGCCGCCATCACCGGGCGTGGCAGTTTCAATTCGCGTACCGGCCGCCCCAGCGCCCGCGCCGCCTCAGCGGCAAATTCACCCAGAGAATAGCCGTCCGGCGCCCCGTCATCGACCTCGTAGGCGTCGGCCACCGGCAGGTACGCCTCGACCAGGCGCGCCAGCAGGGCGGCGAGATCCTGCACATGGATGGCGGAAATCCGCCCCGCGCCGTCGCCGGCGACGGGGGCGAGGCCGCGCTGCACCGTCTTGAAGAATTGCAGCGTCTCGCGGTCGCCGGGCCCATAGACCACCGGCGCCCGCACCGCCAGCCATGGCAGGCCATGCGGGGTCTGACGCAGCGCCTCCTCGCCCGCCCGCTTGCTGGCGGCATAGGGCGACAGGCCCGGCTCGCGGGCGGCCAGCGAGGACAGCAGGATGAAGCGCGGGCCACCCCCTTGGCCATCGGGGTGATGACTGGCCGCGCGGCTGGCGGCGCGGCTGGCAATGGCGGCCAGCAGGGCGGTGACGCTGTCGCGGTTGACGCGGAAGAAATCGACCGTGCGGGCGGCCTTGATCAGCCCGGCCAGGTGCAGCACCGCGTCGGCGCCGTCGACCAGCCGCTCCAGCGCCGCCGCCTGCCCCAGATCGCCCAGCACGAGCTCGACCGGCCCGGCCGGCCCGGGGGCGAAGTGCGGCAGGCGACGGGCCAGGATGCGCACGCGATGGCCGGACGCCAGCAGCTTCGGCACCAGCGCCTGGCCGACGAAGCCGGTGGCGCCGGTGACGGCGACGAGGGCGGCCATCGCTAGGAGTCCGCCAGCAGCAATTCGGCCGGCTGGCCGTACTGGCCCTGCAGGTAATTGTTGCGGGCACGGCTGCGCGAGAGTTTGCCCGAGGAGGTCTGCGGCAGGGCGTGCGGCGGCACCAGCACGACGCGGCAGTCGATCGCCGCCTGTTCGCGCACCGCGCCCTCGACCGCCCGGCGCAGTTCGTCGCGGGCCTCGAT
Organism: Alphaproteobacteria bacterium; assembly: GCA_037190765.1. Classification (GTDB taxonomy): domain Bacteria; phylum Pseudomonadota; class Alphaproteobacteria; order Reyranellales; family JAQSWP01; genus JAQSWP01. The sequence goes on along the minus strand of JBBCJW010000073.1, from coordinate 8,202 downwards.
GTCGGTCAGCCGCGCCTGCACCAGCACCACCACCTCCTCGCCGCCATGCTCGTCGGGCACGGCGAAGGCGGCGACGTCGCCGCGGCGCAGGCCGGGCAGCGCCTCGACCGCCCATTCCAGGTCCTGCGGCCAGATGTTGCGGCCATTGACGATGATGAGGTCCTTGGCGCGGCCGGTGACCACGATCTCGCCGTCCAGCGTGTAGCCGAGATCGCCCGTATCGAGCCAGCCATCGGCGCCCAGCACGGCGGCGGTGGCCTCGGGCTGGTTGAAATAGCCCGGCGTCACCGACGGCCCGCGCACGAAGATGCGGCCGACGCGGCGGTCGGGCAGCCGGCGGCCCTGTGGATCGCGGGTCTCGATCCGGTGCTCGGGCAGGGCCGGGCCGCAGACCGCCAGAGTGCGCGCGGTCTTCTCGTCAGCCGTCTCCGGGGCCGCTTCCGCCAGCCCGTCGATCAGCTTCTCGCGCAGCACGCGATCGATGCGCACCCGGTCGGTGGCGGGGGCGAAAGAAACAGCGAGGCAGGTCTCGGCCATGCCGTAGCTGGGCACGAAGGCGCTCTCGCGGAAACCGGCCGGCGCCAGCACTTCGGCGAAGCGCTGCAGCACATGCGGCTGCACCATGTCGCCGCCGATGCCCGCCCGGCGCCAGCACGACAGATCGAGCGCGTCGATCTGGCTCTGCGACAGCCGCCGCATGGAAAGATCGTAGCCGAAGGTCGGGCTGTAGCTGACCGTGTTGCGGTTCTGCGCGATCAGACTCAGCCAGGTGGTCGGCCGGCGGGCGAAGTCGCGGGTCGGCATCAGGTCGACCGAGAGCTGGTTGCACAGCGGCCCCAGCATGAAGCCGATCAGCCCCATGTCGTGATAGAGCGGCAGCCAGGAAATGGCGCGGTCGCCGGGACGTATGTCGAGGCCGGTGCTCGACATGCCCAGGATATTGGCCATCAGCGCGCGCTGGGTGACGTCGACGCCGAGCGGAAAGCGGGTGCTGCCGGAGGAATACTGCAGGTAGCAGCGCTCGTCCGGCCCCAGCGGCCGCAGCTCGATGTCCGCTTCCGGCAGGGCGGCGAACGCCGCCGGCTCGCCGTGCAGCAGCAGGCTGGCGCCCTCGGCCGCCTCGGCCAGGAAGCCGCCCAGCCCCTCGGCCGCCATCGCCGCCCGCGCGCCCGAGCCGGCGAGCTGCAGGCAGAGCTGATCGACATAGCCCGCCCGGGCGCCCAGCCCGATCGGCAGCGACACCGGCACCGGCACGATGCCGGCATACTGGCAGGCCATGAACACGACCACGAATTCGGGCGTGGTATCGGCGATGGCGAGCAGCCGGTCGCCGCGATGCAGGCCCAGCCCCAGCAGCTTGCGCGCCATGGCCTGGGCACGCGCGCGCATGTCGCGATAGGGCAGCACCGCCACGAGTTGGCCGCGGGCGTTGTAGAAATTGAAGCCGGTGTCGCCGCCCGCCGCGTAGTCGAGCGCCTGCGGCAGGCTGGCGAAGCCGCAGCGCTGGAACGGCAGTGAAGCGTTGAGAGTGGGCGTCGGCGTCATTTCGTCGGTTGCATCGGTGCGCCGTCGCAACGACGCGGGACCGCAGCACGGCGCGGCCGGCCAAAAAAAGCGCGCCAGTGGTATCAGAAGCGTCCGGCGGCGACAAGCATGCCGCGCCGCCGCCTGGATCGGTGCGGCGGCTACTGGAGCGGATCATGGTCTGACCGAATCGCAGGCGATTCCGTCAAACCCTGATTTGCTCTAGCCGACCAGGTACAGCGACAGCGGCGGCCAGGCCACCACCACCACCAGCCATACCAGCATGATCAGGATGAACGGCACCACCGCGCGGCAGATGCGGATGAAGGATTCCTTGAACGCGGCCATGGCGACGATCAGGTTCAGTCCCACCGGCGGCGTCAGGTAGCCGATCTCCAGGTTGGCGATCATGATGATGCCGAAATGGATCGGGTCGAAGCCCTTGGCCTCGGCCAGCGGCTGCAGCAGCGGCGCCAGGATCAGGATCGCCGAGCCGACATCCATGAAGCAGCCGACGATCAGCAGCAGCACGTTGATGCCCAGCATCAGCAGCCAGCGGTCTTCGATGGCGGCGCTGACGATGCCGACCATCTGCTTGGGCACGCCGGAATAGTCGAGAATCGTGTTCAGGCTGTGGGCGATGCACAGCAGCGGCAGCAGCACCGCCAGCAGCTTCACCGTATCGAGCACCACGCGCAGGAAATCCCTGCCGCGCCTGGGGCTGCCCGTCACCGTCTCGCGCAGCCCCAGGGCGATCGCGGCCAGCGGCGGCTCGCCCGTCCTCAGCGCGTCGAGGATGCGGTCGAAGACGGGATGGATCAGGAAATCGACGAACAGGGCGTAGACCAGCGCCACCGCCGCCGCTTCGGTCGGGCTGAAATAGCCGGAATAGATGCCGCCGATCATGATCACCGGCATCAGCAGCGCGAAGATGCCGCGCATGAAGGCGTGGGCGACCTGCGGCAGGGAGAAGTCCTCGCGCGGCAGGGTGCGGTTGACCCAGAAGGAATAGGTGGCGAACAGCGCCGTCAGCATCAGGCCGGGCCCGATGCCGGCGATGAAGAGCTGGGCGATGTTCTTTTCCGTCATGACGCCGTACAGGATCAGCGGAATCGACGGCGGGATGATGATGCCCAGCGTGCCGGCCGAGGCGATGGCGCCCAGCGCGAAGCTCTTGTCGTAGCCGCGCGACAGCAGCGCGGGATACATGATCGAGCCGATCGCCAGCATGGTGACGATCGAGGAGCCGTTGATGGCGGCGAAGGCGGCGCAGGACAGCACGCAGGCGATGCCCATGCCGCCCGGTATGGGCGAGGTGATCGCCGCCATGAAGTCGATCAGGCGGCGGGCGATCGAGCCCTGCGACATGACGTTGCCGGCCAGGATGAACAGCGGGATCGCCAGCAGCACTTCGCGGTCGACCGCGAACCACATGTCCTGGATCAGGAATTCGACCCTGCTGCCGGCGACGAAGACGTGTAGGTAGACCGCCGCGACGGCCAGGATCAGGACGATGTTCTGGCGCAGCGCCAGCAGCACCAGGAATATCGCGACAATGGCGAGAACGTGCAGCATGTCAGCGCGCCTCGCCCTTCTCGGCCGGCCGCAGCGGCGGGAAGGCGGCGAAGGCCAGATAGCGCAGCGCCGAAGAGAAGAACATCCACGGCAGGATGAGCTGGATCGGCCACACCAGGATCGGAATGGCCATGCCGCGCTCCTCCAGCCGGCGGTTCTCCATCACGAAGTCCCAGGCGTACCAGGCGAGGAACAGGCAGATGGCGGCGGAAATGACGTCGGCCAGGCGCAGCAGCCACGGCTCCCAGGCCTTGGGCAGCCAGGAATCGGCGAATTGCGGCCGCAGGTGCCCGCCCTCGGCCGTCACCAGGGCGAAGCCGCCCAGGCCGGCGATGGCGGTGGCCCACACCGCCACGCGCTGGGCGCCGAAAATGCCGTCGCCGAAGAATTCGCGGCCGATCACGTCGGCCATCAACGCCACGGCCACGACCAGGAAAGCGCCCACCGCCAGGCTGGCCTCGACCCAGAACAGCCATCGCATGGCGCGCCGCACCGCTTCCATCGAGCCTTCTCCTGAACTCACGGCCGCAACTGAGGGCCGCAACTGACGGCTGCGGCGGCACGAAGCCGCCGCGGCCCCGTTTCGGACTAGTGGAAGCGGATCACTTGCCGCCGCGGGCGGCGAATTCCTGCTTGCCCTTCTTGATGGCCTCCCAGAGTTCGTTGGCCTGGCCGCCGATCTCCTTCACCATCTGCTCCTGGTTCGGCTCGACCAGCTTGGCCCACTCGGCGCGCTGCTCGGCGGTCAGTTCGTGCACGAAGCCGCCCTTCTTCTTGAACTCCTCCATCTTGGGCCGTTCGTCGGCCTCGACCTCGCGGCGCACGCGATCGGCCTCGGGGCGCGCCTTCATGATCACTTCGCGCAGCTCCGGCGTCAGCCTGTCCCACGCCGCCTTGTTGGCGACGAAGGTGGAGCCGTGATGCAGGTGGCGGGTCATCACGTAATGCGGCGTGCTCTGCGCGGCGGGCGTGGTGATGTAGTAGAGGAACGGCAGGTCGGCGCCGTCGACCAGGCCGCTCTGCAGCGCCGGGAACAGCTCCGACAGCGGCATCTGCACGCCGTTGGCCTGCAGCGAGCCCCAGAACAGCTTCGACGAGGCCGCCGGCGAGACGCGCACCTTCATGCCCTTGACGTCGTTGGGCGACAGGCAGGGCTTCTTGCACACCACATCGTTCCAGCCCACTTCGCCGATGCCCAGGATCACCAGGCCCTTGGCCTCGTAGATCCTCTTCATCACCGGCAGGGCATGGTTGTCGGTGACGTAGTCGCGCTCGGCGTTGGAGCGCCACAGATAGGGCATGTTGAGCAGCGCCACTTCGGGGATCAGCACCGAGGCGCCGGTATAGGAAATGCTGCCCAGCTCGATGCGCCCGCGCACCACCTGCTGCACGATTTCCTGTTCGCTGCCGATGAACTGCCGCTCGGCCTTGATGGCGCCGCCCGAACCGCTGGTGATCTTGGTGGCGGTCTCGTCGACGAAGCCGACCAGCACCGAACCGGGCTGGGCGGCGGAGGCGATCTTCCAGTTCTGCTGCGCCAGGGCCGGCGTCGCCGCCAGGCCGAACGCAACGCAAAGCGCGGCGACCGATTTCGCAAATCGCATTCTTTCCTCCCTAGTTTCCGGGGTCGGCATTCGTGCCGACATGTTCTTGCCGTCACCACGGACGGGCGCGTGCAATTGTCCGGCCTCGTACACGGCTGGCAAGAACAATTCCGAAAACCGCAGCAGAAATCGACGTCCGATTCTGCTTTGCGGAAATGGATGGCGACGCGGACCGCAGCAGGCCCGTGCCGTTCTACTGCGAACGCTGCTCCAGCATCGCGGTCAGCTTGGCGACGTCGCCGCCATTGGTCCGGATCACCGAGGCGAACTCGTCGCGCTGGGTGCGGGTCAGGCTGACGCCGTCGATCACCACGTCGGAGATGCGCACGCCCTGAGCGGTCTGGCTGACCTGCCAGTCCACCGGCGTCTGGGCGCCGCCGCCCGGCATCTGCACGCGCGTGCGCACCAGTACCTCGCCGCCCGCCGCTGGATCGGCCGAGACCACGCTCATCGGCTGGCCGGCATAGGTGTAGAAGCGGTCGGCGTAGGATTTCACCACGTAGGCGCCGAAGGCGGCGCGGAAAGCGGCCTGATCGGCCGCCGCCATGGCGGTCCAGCGGCTGCCCAGCACGTTGCGGGCCAGCGCCTCCAGATCGAAGCTCTGGGCGAACAGCGCGCCGAAGCGGGCGCGGGCATCGCCCGCCGCCTTCACCGCCGCCGCCTCCTCGCGCGCCTTGGCGGCCGCCTGCTCGATGAACTGGCGCGCCTGGGCGGCGAAATCCGACGCAAACGCCGTCCGCGACAGGGCCAGCGACAGGACCGGCAGCGCCATCGCCGAAGCCGCCAGCACCAGGGCGCGGCGACGCGAAACTGACATCATGGGAAACCTCGTCATGGCCGGTTCGCAAGGCGCCGGTCCGGCCCGGCCTTGCCGGCGCGGTCTCCTGATGCCCTGCAACGGGGCGCAAAACAAGGGCAATCCGCTACGGCGCAAATGCAGGGAGGCCCTGCAGGGCCTGTATTGACACGGTAGGGAGCCCTCTAGATAGTCACCGCTTTTCCGGGTTCCGGGCGGGCCGGAACCCATTTTTCGCCACTCAAGGAGGGGCCCAGCCAGTGATCCCCGCAGTGATGCCGACCTATGACAGACGGGATGTCGCGTTCGAGCGCGGCGAGGGAGCCTATCTCTTCGCCAGCGACGGGCGACGCTATCTCGATTTCTGTTCCGGCATCGCGGTCACCGCCCTGGGCCACGCCCATCCCCATCTGGTCGCCGCCCTGAAGGGCCAGGCCGAGAAGGTGTGGCACGTCTCCAACCTGTTCCGCATCCCCGAGGGCGAGCGGCTGGCGCAGCGGCTGGTGGAGAATTCCTTCGCCGACACGGTGTTCTTCTGCAATTCCGGCGCCGAGGCGATGGAAGGCGGCATCAAGCTGGTGCGCAAGTACCACGACGTGACCGGCAACCCGCACCGCTTCCGCATCATCGGCTGCACCCAGGCCTTCCATGGTCGCACGCTCTCGACCCTGGCCGCCGCGGGCAACGAGAAGTACCTGAAGGGCTTCGACCCGGCGATGCCGGGCTTCGACCACGTCCCGTTCGGCAATCTCAACGTGCTGCGCGACACCATCACCGACGAGACGGCGGCGATCCTGGTCGAGCCGGTGCAGGGCGAAGGCGGCGTGCGCGCCGGCGACGTCGAATACCTGCGCGGCCTGCGCGCGGTGTGCGACGAATACGGGCTGCTGCTGTTCCTCGACGAGGTCCAGTGCGGCATGGGCCGCACCGGCAAGCTGTTCGCCCATGAATGGGCCGGCATCACGCCGGACGTGGTCGGCACCGCCAAGGGCCTGGGCGGCGGCTTCCCGGTCGGCGCGCTGCTGGCGACCGAGAAGGCGGCCCAGGGCATGACCTTCGGCACCCACGGCTCGACCTTCGGCGGCAATCCGCTGGCGATGGCGGTGGCCAATGCGGTGCTCGACGTGGTGCTGGCGCCGGGCTTCCTCGACCATGTCCGCGCCATGTCGGAGCTGCTGCACAAGCGGCTGGCGCAGCTGGTGGCCTCGCACCCGCGCGTCTACGCCGAGGTGCGCGGCAAGGGGCTGCTGGCCGGGCTGCGCTGCCATGTCGAGAACACGAAGATCATCAACGCGCTGTTCCGCCACGGGCTGGTGACGGTGGGCGCGGGCGACAACGTCATCCGCCTGCTGCCGCCGCTGATCGCGCGCGAGGAGCACATCGAGGAAGCGATCGCCGCCCTCGACGCGGCGGCGCGGGAAGCGGGGGCCGATGCCTAAGGGCAATGGCGGCACGCCGCGGCACTTCCTCGATCTCGACAAGGTCGGGCGCGCCGAACTGCGCGCCATCGTCGAGCACGGCCAGCGCTACCGGCTGGGCCAGGACCACGACAGGCCGCTTTCCGGCAAGACGCTGGCGATGATCTTCGAGAAGCCCTCGACCCGCACCCGCGTCTCCTTCGAGGTCGGCATGCGCCAGCTCGGCGGCGAGGTGGTGATGCTGGGCACCAACGACACCCAGCTCGGCCGCGGCGAGACCATCGCCGACACCGCCCGCGTGCTGTCGCGCTACGTCGACATCATCATGATCCGCACCACCGCCGAGGAGAAGCTCCTCGAACTGGCGCGCCACGCCACGGTGCCGGTGATCAACGGGCTGACCGACCGCACCCATCCCTGCCAGCTGATGGCCGACGTGATGACCTTCGAGCAGCATCGCGGCCCCATCGCCGGCAAGGCCATCGCCTGGTCGGGCGACGGCAACAACATGGCGACCAGCTGGATCCACGCCGCCGTGCAGTTCGACTTCGAGCTGCGCATCGCCTGCCCGCGCGAGCTGATGCCGCCGCAGGACGTGGTGAGCTGGGCCCAGAAGCGGGGGGCGAAGCTGCGCATCTCGCACGATGCGGAAGAAGCCGTCACCGGCGCGGATTGCGTCGTCACCGACACCTGGGTGTCGATGGGCGACGAGGAGCCGGCCAAGGCGAAGACGCGCCACAACCTCTTGGCACCCTACCGCGTCGACGAGCGGCTGATGGGCCGCGCCGCCCCTGATGCCGTCTTCATGCACTGCCTGCCCGCCCATCGCGGCGAGGAAGTCACCGAAGCGGTGATCGATGGCAAGCAGTCGGTGGTGTGGGACGAGGCGGAGAACCGCCTGCACGCCCAGAAGGGCATCCTGGCCTGGTGCCTGGCGTAACGCGCCGCCGTCTTTTGGACGGCCGCCACACATTCCCCTCATCCTGAAGAGCGGCCCGCAAGGGCTGCGTCTGGAAGGATCGGCAACCGCACCACCGCCCGTGCAGCGTGCCCTTCGACGGGCTCAGGGTGATGGTTCGAGACGCTCGCCGACGCTCGCTCCTCACGACGAGGGTTGCCGCTGCACCAGCGGGTTGCGCCAGAAGGCAACACGCGCCATCTAGAGCAAATCACGTTCTGACGGAATCGCGCGCGATTCCGTCAGAACGTGTGAATTTGCTCTAAACACTAATGAATAGAGCGGATTCACACGGTTAGACGGAAGCGCCTGCGCTTCCGTCTAACC